>NZ_JARJBE010000029.1:0-20805 GCF_029269915.1 Rhodococcus sp. C3V | reverse complement strand
ATCAGGGCGGAAGGATTCTCATAACTTGCGGCTCACTTGATGGGGGTCATGCCAGGGCGATAAGCGACTCGCAGCTCATTGCCGACCTCCGCGGTGAGGAGGCGCAGGCAAGTGCTTACGTGTTGTATTCGGAAGAACACCCAAGCCCTGTTTTTTTCGGCCGACGACACGGATCAGTGAGATTGCAGCGAGAGTGCCGCGGGCCGCTCACTCCGACGCTTAACGTTCGAGAAAAACCGTTGACCCTCGACTCCGGCGACGTTCTCGGGGATGGGCCGGAGCGTAGAAAACGGTGAACTGGGAGTATTCGTTGACTTCCCGGGCCGGCGGAGTCACGACCCTTCCTGCAAACCCTTGGCCAGCGTGATCGTCGCAGCCCAGTTTTGCTCCGGCGAGGCAGGTGGGATCTGCGAGAGGACCACTCCGTCTACCAGGATCTCGAGGACATGCCATCCGAACGACGAGGTGCTCGTGGTGATCTGTCCGGTTGTCGACGTGGAGAACAGCACTCGCACTGTGCCCGGGACAGTGTCTCCGTCGAACTCACACGTCAGGGTGACAGAAGGTAGGGCGTGAGAGATGAGGATGCTTGCAGCTTCGTCGGCGGCGAGAACAAGGTCGGACAACCCGTCCAGCGAGAGTGCATAGTGCGCGGCTACGGTCCGCACCAGTGATCGCAGTACCGGCAGTTGATCAGGTGTTGCCGAAACGGAAAGCGATGGGGAAACGGTGGCCGGGGAAACAGTCGCCCGCTCGAAGGACGTCACGTGAGATTTGCTCCTGTACCTGGTCGGATGTGGCCAACTGCCTGAAAGAAAGCATGATGGCCACGTACGAAAACACGATCAGCGCTTCACCTGCCCGATTTACCTTGCCGTCAAACATCGAGTTTAGCGCTGTTGCCAGCTGCGCAACAGAACGTGATCGGAGCGGATGCATAGCGCGCCGCGGACCTCAAAGCTCATCGCGACTCGAGTGAGGAACCGCTCTGCGACATCACGGACCTCGACATTCGTGTCTTGTGAATGTCAGACAAAGAAATCTAACGCTCGGACCGTCAGCATCGCGTACTCAAGCCTCCGCAATCTCGTTGAAAGAACGATCTGCATTGTGCGTAGCCGTGCATCCAGACGATGGCGTCCGGCCACACCGGAAAATCGTCGTCGCAGCGGTGGTGGAACTTTCCGGCCAGTTACAGCGCAATAGATTTGGTGTGGGTTTCACACTCAAGTCGTCTTGCTCGGAATGTGCTTTCGTTCTTCGCCCAGCCAGCACCGAAAATGACAGTTGTATCCGACATATTAGGAAGTTCCACAACAGATCCTGTCCGTCTCAGTGATACCGACGACGCAGAGAGAACCCGCAGCAAAGACGAGATGTGCGGACCACACACGGACCCTGCATAAATCGGCCTGTGACGCGGCAGCGCAGGGTAGGAGGTCCTCGTAGAACGCGGATGAAACATCGCCGAAAGTACGAGCGCCTCCCCGAAAGGATTGAACTTTCTCCGATTTGTGTGACTTCGAGTACTACTGGTCGGTAGCCTTCGCTCCGAGCACATAGATGTGACTCACGACATACCGACAAGAGTGGTGTTTCGGTGCGTCGATTCCATGCCTGAGGAGCCCAATGTCCAAGAATGCCTTGAGAACCCGAGTTGCCCCCACGATGGCGATCGCTGCAGCCCTTGCTTTGATAGGAGGCGGGATTGCCACCGCAGAGGAGAATTCCTCGCTCGGTTCGTCCGGTACACCCACCGCGACCCCTTTGACATTCGACGGATGGTCGTCATGCCCCGTCGAAGACCTCGACGTCGCGACCTGCGCAACCGTCGTGGTCCGCGGCGGTTCGATGAAAATCGGGGGACTGACCGTGCCCGTCCCCGACGGCGGACTCAAGATCGCCGGCGGAGTCAAGTACGCCACCCAACCCGACGGCAGCTTCGTCGAAACCTTCGTCCCCAAGCCGGACGGCCGCAACGGGGTGTACTCGAACCCGATCTCCGTCCCGGGTGGGGCCATCGGAATCGACACTCCACTGAATCTGACCCAGATCACGGCAACAGTCGAAGCTGTTGGGCTGCCGAACATCAAGGTGCTCGATCAAGAGTTGACGATGCCGGTGCGACTGAAACTGTCGAACTCGTTGTTGGGTAACAACTGCTATCTCGGCTCCACAGCGAACCCGATCAACCTGCACCTCACGACCACCGGCAACCCGCCCTCGGAGCCCATCGGTGACTATCCGGGAGCGGTGTTCCCTGCCGTTCAGCACACCGACAATCTCTTCGCAGCTCCCGCAGCTAGTGGGTGCGGGGTTTTCGGTGCACTCAACTGGGCGGTGAACCTGCGAGCAGGAACCCCCTCGGCCAGCGGAAAGAACTCTCTGACCACTTCCAGCGACGTCTACACCGTCGCCGCGCGCAAGGTACGGCCGCCGGCAGCTTCCGCTGTGCAGGCAGCTGAACCTGCAGCTGTGGCGCAGATGGGGGCCGCCGGGTAGAGACCACACCCGCCTGAATTTCTTTCGACTGACGGTTCACCCCAGAGGTATTCGACAGAAAGGCACATCACATGTCATCACGCACAATGCTCGGCAAGGCCTCCGCACTCGTGGGGGCAGCAGCCGCATGGACCATCGCTGCATCCGGGATCGCAGCAGCGTCCACCACGATCAGCCCCGCCACAGCCACTCCGGTGACGGCCACCAGCAGTGGGCTCAGTTTCGTGACAACCGGCGGTCTCGAGTTGTACTGCACCAGCGTCAGCGGAACCGGAACCACCCCTGCAGCGCCCGGCAACGTGAACTCCGGAACGGGCGGCATCAACATCAACATTGCGAGCGTGGGATTGTCCGGATGTGACCTCGAAGGTGTGCCGGCAACGATCACCACGTCGGGTTCCTGGGCTCTGAACGTCAACGCCGACAGTGGATCACCGATGGGAAGTATCAAAATCCCCAACGGTGGAGCTCACGTAGTTGCTGGTAGCTGCGTCATCGACGTCACCGCCAGCACTGCCGGCCCCGTGCCCTACAACAACACGACACACACCGTCACCGCCAACAACACCGGAACGGTGAACTTCACCTCGAACGGCGGAAGCGCGTCCTGTCCCTCCGCAGGCGCCGGGACGGCGAAGATGACCGGGGCACTCAAGTTCAACTCCACGCCCGGCATCACCGTCACTCCCTGACCGGAATGTAGCTGCGCCACAGTCGCACCCACTTTCAGGACAATGACAAGTGGGTGCGACTGTCGTCCGTCGCTCTGTCACTTAGGGGGTCTGGCAAAGGCTTGGGGGGGCGACAGGTCTACACCAAGGACCGGATCGAAATTACTCGATTCCTCGGGAAAGAGTCGCCAGCTCACGGCCCTGACTGTCGCAGTGCGGCTTCTCCAGGAAGATCCGCCAATTTGTCGCCGGACCGGGCTATGCCTCATCGCGCCGATCATCCCAAGGCGAGCAGGTAATTCGCCGACGAATCTGCCTCTGATGCCGCAATTTCACGTCGGCCGCGCCGTGGGGGGCTCGAACAAGCTCACGCGCTGGGCGCGGCGAGAAGGCGTGTTCACCTCGAGACGCTAGGCAGCAACCTACGCTTTCGCCGCATTTACAACCGTGATTCTCGAAACCGATGCCGATCATCGGCAAACGACCTTCGTCGATGACGAGCCCACCGCGGAGGCGAATACAACGCAGAGCAATGCCAACCGCCGTGTTTACAGATCACGTGCAGTGCGCTCGGTTCGAGCCCACTGCACGTTCGGGCATATTCGATGATGTCTGTACGAGTTCGACCAACATTCCCTCCGCGCTACCCGCCGCACGGTCGGATCGGTCCGCCGAATTCCACATCATCTGTCCCGCGACGGTCTCGGACACGACACCCTCAGCACGAGGGGGGGTGGATTGGAACCCATGGCGAGATCAGTTCTGGTTTAAGCTTCGACATCATGCTTCTCGAAGGCTTCTATCCCCTCGGTGTCGTCGCTTCATTGAATTGATCTGAAACGGGTGGTCAAATGACCGGAGAATCGCTGGAAGCAGATATCGACCGTGTCGAGCAAGCCGTTCACACCGGCACACTTCCGGGGTGGGATGAGGTCGAGGTCGACGTGATGGACGCGTACGAGAGGTACCGGTCGCGAACATCGGGTGTCGTTGCCGACTACATACCTGCATTGGCGGCCGCCGACCCGGAATTGTTCGGAGTTTCGGTTGCCGAAGTCGGGGGCGCCGTCCACGTGGCGGGAGAGGCGAACGCCGAGTTCTCGATCCAGTCGATCTCGAAAGCGTTCGTCTATGCGATGGTGTGTGAGGAACTCGGCCATCATCTTGTGCGAGAGCGGGTGGGTGTCAACAACACTGGGCTCTCGTTCGATTCTGTCATTGCGATCGAACTGAACGACGGCCACCCGATGAACCCGATGGTCAACGCGGGCGCGCTCGCCACGACTGCACTGGTCCCTGGCGCGACACCTGCGGAGCAGTGGGAACGGATCCGCACCGGGCTCTCCCGATTCGCCGGGCGCGAACTCGCTCTCGACGGCGAGATCTATCACTCCGAGATGCTCACCAATCAGCGCAATCGAGCCATCGCCCGATTATTGGAGAGCTATGGCCGTATCGATCTCGATCCTCTCGACGTGGTGGACACCTACACGCGGCAGTGCTCCCTGAACGTCAGTGCACGCGATATCGCGATCATGGGTGCGACTTTGGCTGACGGCGGAGTCAATCCGGTGACGGGTGACCGCGTCGTCTCCCCGGACGTGTGTCGGGACACTCTTTCTGTGTTGGCGGCAACCGGAATGTACGAGCGTTCGGGCGAATGGCTCTTCGAGATCGGACTCCCCGCGAAATCCGGTGTGTCGGGTGGAATCGTGGCGATCGCCCCAGGGAAGGGCGCAATCGGCACCTTCTCGCCGCGTTTGGACTCTGCCGGGAACAGTGTCCGTGGGCAGCGCGCTACCGCGTACCTCTCGCGGACACTGGGACTGAACCTGTTCGCCTCTGCCGCTCACCGCACCGACGAGGGAGATTCACATGGCAACTGACCGGACCGCACCATCGACCGACGAGGACCGCAGGTCCTGGCTACCGATGGTCGGGCTCTTCTTCGCGCAGATTCTGATGTCCTTCAACGTCGCGGCGCTTCCCGTCTCGCTCGGTGGCATGGTCGAGGACTTCGGTGTCGCCCCGACTGTCGCAAGCACGACGATCGTTGTCTACGGTCTCGCTGTGGCGGCGTTGGTGATGGTCGGGGCGAAACTAGGCCAACACGTCGGGTGGGTCCTGATCTTCCGCGTCGTCGTCGCCACTTTCGGTTGCTCGGCACTGATGATGATCCTCGCGCCGTCGATCGGATGGGCCATTGCAGGTCAAGCAGTGGCCGGCGCGTCTGCGGCGATCATCGTGCCGTCCCTTGTCGCGTTGATCGCCGAAAACTACCGTGGGGCACAACAAGCCACGGCTATCGGATCGTTGGGCTCTGCTCGGGCAGTGTCGGGATTGAGTGCATTCTTCATCGGAGGCGCCCTCGGCACGCTGGTCGGATGGCGTCCGGTGTTCGGTATTGTCCTCGTCCTCGCAGTCACTGTCTTCGCGCTCAGCTTCACCCTTCGCTCCGACCGTGGGGATGCCGGTATCAAGATCGATCTCGTCGCGGCAGCCCTGATCGGCGGCGGCGTCGTCCTGCTCACTCTGGGCTTCAACAACCTCAACGGATGGGGAGTCTTCTTCGCCTCCCAGGACGCCCCGTTCGACCTCCTCGGCCTCTCACCCGCTCCGCTGTTCATCCTCGTCGGGGTGGTGCTGGGTCAGGCTTTCTACTCATGGACCCGCCGCAGAGTCCGTGAGGGTAAAGTTCCTCTGGTCGATCTCTCGGTGCTGGGAAGCTCGCGCGAGCGTGCCGCCGTATACGCGATGTTCATTGTCGTAGCACTCGAGGCTGCGCTGAACTTCACTGTGCCCCTGTACATCCAGATCGTGCAGGGACGGACACCCTTCGACACCGCGCTGGCGATGATGCCGTTCAACCTGACCGTCTTCGTCACCGCGACACTCGTCGTCCGCTTCTACAAGAGATACAGCCCCCGCACCATCGGCGTCTTCTCGTTCACGCTCACCACTGTCGCGCTTGTCTGGCTCGCCTACGTGGTGACGAACAACTGGGAAACCGTTCCGACGATCGCCGGCCTGATCGTGTTCGGTATCGGTCAAGGCGCGCTGGTCACCCTCGTGTTCAACGTCCTCGTCACCGCCGCGCCCAAAGAACTCGCGGGAGATGTCGGGTCCATCCGCGGCACCACCCAGAACCTTGCATCCGCGGTCGGCACCGCATTGGCAGGAGCGCTTCTCGTCACGATCCTCAGTTTCAGTGTCGGTCAAGCTGTAATCGACAACGTCGATTTACCTGAGTCTCTCATCGCGCAAGTCGATCTCGACAACATTAACTTCGTCAGCAACGACCAACTCCGCGAACTCCTCGACGACACCAACGCAACGGCCGAGCAAATCGACACCGCCATCGCAGTCAACGAGGACGCAAGGCTCGGAACCCTCAAACTGGGCCTTCTCATCCTCGCTGCCATCAGCGCAACGGCAATCATCCCCGCCACCCGCCTACCGAACTACCGCCCACACCAGATCCCAGACCCGACCGACGATGGCACGATTCCTGTCCAGCAGTAGGTCGGACGACGCTCAGTTATTCCAACGGGATTGGCTCGAGCAAATCGCAGTGCCCGGACATTATTCGTGAGGCAGTCTGCCTCAGTGGTCTGCACAGAACGCCCGATCCCTCTACGTATCAAGGGCTGCGGGTGTGGGGTTGCGGCGAAGTTCCCCACAGCTACGGATCGAAACACCGCGTGTCGGTGCCGACGCACATGAGGCAAGCCAGGCAGGGCCGCTCAGTGCCGATGACCATCCGCTTAGACGCTTGCGGTCTTACCTGTTGACGGTCACAAGAACTACCACCAGGCGGCAGGTAGAGACCGATCATCGCGCTGACGAGACACCGGGTGGGGCAATTCACCCCTGCCGGGTGATGTCTGATTAACGGACTCCTGGTGAAGATGAGCCGAGATGTCTTCGATAGCGGACCTGATGGATCCACTCGGTGTGAGTACTCGCGTACATCGTCGATCCTGAACTCCGACATACGATGTGCTTTCTCCATTTGGAACCGCCGACCGTTTCACGAGGAGTCCTGATGCCCGCTGATTTCACCGACCGCACCGATTTCGACAATGCAGCTCGTGGCCTGGTCGCGAAGCTCGAACCCGCACAGATCAAAGCCGGCGACGGCCGTGTCGTCTACGACGCGGCGGGTTTCGCCCAGGCGACGACAGGAGACTGCCCCGACACTGTGAACCCGAGCCTGTGGCGTCAAGCGCAGCTCACTGCAATACACGGTCTCTTCGAGGTCACCGAAGGTATCTACCAGATTCGGGGTTACGACCTGTCGAACATGACTCTCGTAGAAGGCGATACCGGGGTGATCGTGATCGATCCGCTTGTCTCCGCCGAGTGCGCATCGGCGGGTCTGGCACTGTACCGAGAGCACCGCGGGGACCGCCCGGTCAGCGCAGTCATCTACACCCATTCACACATCGATCACTTCGGTGGTGTGCTCGGCGTTGTCGCTGCTGATACCACAGTGCCGATCATCGCTCCTGAACATTTCCTCGAACACGCAGTCTCCGAGAACGTCTATGCAGGCGGCGCGATGTTGCGGCGTGGGATGTTCCACACCGGAGTCGTGCTGCCGGTCGGTGCAACGGGCACGCTGGGAGCGGGCCTCGGGCCCAGCACATCCACCGGAACTGTCGGCCTTCTTGCGCCGACCTTGGACATAACGCACACCGGTCAGGAGGAGACATTCGACGGTGTGCGCATGATTTTCCAGGTCACTCCCGGTACCGAGGCTCCCTCGGAAATGAACTTCTTCTTCCCCGACCACCGCGCATTGTGCTTGGCGGAGAATGCAACTCACAACTTGCACAACCTCCTCACCTTGCGCGGCGCCGAAGTGCGCGACGCGCGCAACTGGTCGCGCTACCTCGCCGAAGCAATCGAAATGTTTGCCTACGACTCCGACGTTGCATTCGCCTCGCACCATTGGCCAACGTGGGGCACCGACAATCTGATCGGGTATCTCACCGAGCAACGCGACCTCTACGCCTACCTTCACGATCAGACGTTGCGTCAGCTCAACCAGGGCCTCGTAGGGTCTGAGATCGCCGAAAACTTCGACATGCCACCCACTCTCGATGCCGCATGGCACACCCACGGATACTACGGTTCGGTCAGCCACAATGTGAAAGCGATCTACCAGCGCTACCTCGGGTGGTACGACGGCAACCCCGCACACCTCTGGCAGCATCCGCCGGAAGGTGCAGGCACACGCTACGTACGCGCAATCGGTGGGATAGAGGCAGCCGTCGCGAAGGCCCGCGAGTTCGCCGACGGAGGGGACCTGCGCTTCGCCGCCGAGCTAGCCAGTCACGCTGTGTTCGCAGAGCCCGGCCACGCCGGCGCGAAAGAGGTTCTCACTGAGGCATTGACGCGGCTGGGCTACGGTTCCGAGTGCGCCACATGGCGAAACAACTACCTCGTCGGAGCCAGCGAAGTCGACGGCCCACCGCATCCTGCCGAAGTCAGCGCGGCCGGGATGGCGACTGCGCTCACCGTCACGCAAGTCTTCGACAGCATCGCCATCCGGATCAACGGCCCGAAGGCGTGGGATACGGCGGCATCGATACGCTGGCACTTCACCGACGTAGACCAGACATATCGAATGGAACTCTCCAATGGTGTCCTGATTCATTACCCGACGGGGCGATCCGATCCCGCCGATCTCGTTGTGACACTGACCAAACCGCAGCTGCTTGACCTGCTGGCAGGTTCCGGTGCCGACGGCATCGCGATGGGCGGCGACACGACCACGATCAGAAGGATTGTCGACCTGACTGATCAACCCGATCCGGCCTTCCCGATCGTTACCCCATGATCGTCATCGGAGTGGACATCGACCGCGAAGACCGAGGTTCCGCCGGGCCGCTGATCACCGTCAGCGCCGAAGACCGAGTTCGGTGTTGACGGATCGATGAAATGACCAGGTCGGAGCGGCGTCGTTGTACCGACAAAAGCAGCTGCACAGGAAACGAGAAACGCGCCATTTGCGGAGGGTGGCGCTCCAGTGTGCAGACGCGTGTGCACACTGGAGCCCAGGTGAGCGCTATCTGAGATTGAGGAGATGGTCTTCGAACCCGAGGAGGAGATCCATCGAGGACGATGACAAGCCGTGGACGATGTGCAGCAGACGCCGGACGGTGCCGTCGTCGACGGAATTGATCAGATCCAGGTCATGATCAAAGGTGTCTTCGGTGGGACCTTCGAATGGGGCGTCGTAGAAGTGGGAGAGCGGAGCATCGAAATATTCGGCGATCGCTCGCACATATCGATCCGCAGGGCGTGTTCTGACTCCATTGCGCAGTTGGGACAGGTACGGCGCAGAGATCGTGCACCCCTTGTCGGTCAGGGCAGTAGCGACCATCGTGTTCGTTGTACCGCGCCGCGATCTGGCAAACAGTGCGTTGAGTTGCTCGGCAAACATGTGATCGGCTTTCGTCATGTCAGCTCTCCCCTTCCGCCTGACATGTCATTAGCTGTATGATAGCTCAAGGAGGCCGTGAGTGTGCGGGAAAAAAACCGCTCGTAGATTCCGGATCTGCCGGAAAGGCTACAACTGCGCACCTTCTCGCCGGCTCCGTCTGATCGGTCGTTGAGGGGCTCGTTGTGCAGTAAGACTTCGAATTGCGGCGTCGAAACCACCGCACCCGACCCCCTCGTCACGCATCATGGATGTGTGTCCGGCGATCACCACGCTAGATCGACAGCAGGCCGCACGCTCGAGATCATCCCTCCGGGCGCGGGAGCGGCCGCGATGTCCTCTGGAATCGTGTCCGTAGCGTTGCATCTGATCGGGCTCGAGGCGTTTTCGCTGGTATGGCTGGTGATCGGGACGGCAGTCTGGCTCGTTCTCGCTGTGGTGTTCGCATCGAGGTTGGTCGATGATCGAGCACGGTGGATCGACGAGGCAGATACCCCTCCGGCACTCACGGGTGTAGCGGCGACGACAGTCCTGGGCACGCGATTCGCCCTGTTCGATTGGAGCCTGGTCGGATTCACTGCGCTCGCGATCGCAGTGCTCGCGTGGATCGTGCTCATACCGGCGGTGATTCGGCACTGGACTTCGCCGACCGTCGGCGTGCATTTTCTGTTGTGTGTGGCCACCCAGGGCCTGGCTGTGTTGGGAGCAACGCTGGCGGCTACAACCACGGCGCATTGGATCGCGATTCCGTCGGCCGTTGCTTTCGTTCTCGGCCTGGCGTTCTACGTCCTGGTGCTCGTCAGGTTCTCGCTCAACCAGCTCCGCGTCGGTGCCGGAGATCATTGGGTCTTCGGTGGGGCGCTGGCGATTTCGACGCTTGCGGCCGGAAAACTGTCCGCAGCAGCGCAGGCTGTCGGTTGGCCGCAAGGACTGCATCATTTCTGCCAACGGTTGAGCGTGGGGCTCATGGTCCTCGTGCTCGGATGTTATGCGGTGTTGCTTGTCTGCGAATTGGTCTGGCCGCGACTCGACTACGACGTCAGACGCTGGTCGACCGCGTTCCCGATGGGCATGACCTCGGCCGCGTCACTGACCGTCGCAGCGACGGCGTCAGCTACCTGGTTGAAGCCGGTAGGTGAAGTGTTGGTGTGGCCGGCGGTAGCGCTGTGCACAGTCCTGCTGATCGCTTCGCTGCGACGATTGCGGGCGGTGAGTTCACCAACCCCGACGGTGGGGACGTGAACCGACCAGTTCGTTCTTACGAGCGTCGTCGCGGCTGCGGTAGACGATGTACGGCCGGAACAGGTACGCGACCGGTGCACTGAAGACATGCACGAGGCGCGTGAACGGCCACAATGCGAACAACACCATGGCAATCGAGACGTGGATGTGGAAATCGAGCGAGGCCTGAGCCATCAGGTCACCTCGGGGCTGCAGGATCCAGATCGAACGAAACCACGGGGAAACGGTTGTGCGGTAGTTGGTTTCCTCACCGAACGCACCCGAGCCGAGCACTGTTGTTGCCAGACCGGCGACGATTGCGGCGATCAGCACCACGTACATCAATTTGTCGTTCCACGTCGTTGCCATGAAGACGGGTCCGCGGGTGCGCCTGCGGTACACGAGAATCCCGGCTCCGACCAATGTGGAGACACCCGCAATCGAGCCCAGTACAAGGGCTTGCACGTGATAAACGTGCTCGCTCATCCCGATCGCGTCGGTCCACGACTGCGGTATCACCAACCCGATGAAGTGCCCGACGATCACGACCAGGATCCCGAAATGGAACAGTGGGCTGCCGATGCGGAGCAATCGGTGTTCGTACAATTGGGATGATCGTGTCGTCCAACCGAACTTGTCGTAGCGATAGCGCCACCACGTACCGATCATGAAGATCGCCAAGACCACGTACGGAACTACATCCCAATAGATTTCACCGGCAGACATCTCACGTCACTCCTTCACGGCGGGGTGGGACGGTCAAGGTGAAGAGTTCGAGTCCGACTGCTTCGGCCGGCGGACCCGACGCCGCTAGATGCTGGGCTCGAAGCACGTCCTGATTCGACACGGACGGCAGTGTTCCGCATACCGCCGCGAGAACCGGCGCGTACGGTGAGTTCGAGTCGGTCAGTGCAGACCAGATGGTCTCCAGCGGAACACGATGCGCTGAGAGCAGTTTCGATCCGGCTTCGGGATCGACGCATGCGGCGAACTCGAGTACGACGGTCAGGTGGTCTGCCGATTCGCTCTTCGGAGGCTCGACTCCGGCCCCGCGGTACGCGTCGGCGAACGACAATATCTCGCGCCCTCGATTGCGTGTATCGCCCGCAGTCCAGTACGTCAGGTAGAGGGTGCTGCGCCGCCGGAGGTCGAATGTCTCGACGTACTGTGTGGCCGAGACGTATTCGTCGCAGCCACGCAGAAAGCGACAGGTCTCGGCGAGCTGATCTCGCGAGTTCGGCGGCAGATGGCCGAGGATGTCCTCGACGACGCCGAGTCGCTCGCCGCGACCCGCGTCGGGATAGGCCAACAGCAATCCGGCGGCATGCCACACCAGTCGGTGTTGAGCGACCGCGCTGCGGCGACCGCTTCTGCGATTGCCTTGGCCGAACCCGATCATCGACGCGCACCTCGATCGGGAAAGAGCCCAGTGGGTTTGCCCTTGCCGTCCCAGTTCAGGAGATTGACCCGGGACGGGTCAGCGGAGTTGGCGGACAGTTCCTCCGTCGTCTGACGCTCACGCAAGGCGTGAAAGGTCTCGACTGCCACCGGGACCGGGCCACCGCTAGCCTCGCCGAACGGTCCGGACTCGTGCATACCGGGGCCGCCGTCGAAATCCAGAGCGCACTCGGTTGCCGTCTCCTCGAGTCTGTGCCCGTCGACCGCGTAGGCAGTGGGAATGATGTAGCGCTCCTCGTACTTGGCCAAAGCCAGAAGGCGGTACATCTCGTAGATGTCTTCCTCCGTCATTCCTACCGCCTCGGGGATATGGGGCTGAGGTTCACGTCCGAGGTTGATGTCGCGCATGTACGCACGCATCGCGGCCAGTCGTCGCAGAACTCCGTCGACGATGTCGGTATCGCCGGCCGTGAACAGTCCGGCCAGATATTCGATCGGAATCCGCAACGAGTCGAGAGCACCGAAAAGATTGCCGACGTCCTCCCCGTCGTGGCCGTCGCGGCTCACGGCATCGACCACGGGGGACAGGGGCGGGACGTACCAGACCATCGGCATGGTGCGAAACTCCGGATGAAGGGGCAGTGCGACGCGGTAGTCCTTGATCAAAGCGTGGACGGGTGACCTCTGCGCCGCCTCGATCCACTCGTCCGAGATGCCCTCTGCGCGAGCACCTTCGACGACCTCGGGATCATTCGGATCCAGCAGGACATCGAGTTGAGCCTCGTACAGATCTTTCTCGTCGGGTACGGTCGCCGCCTCGAGTACCTTGTCGACGTCGTAGAAGATGAGGCCGATGTAGCGCAAGCGACCGACACAGGTCTCCGCACACACGGTCGGCAGCCCCACTTCGACGCGCGGGTAGCAGAACGTGCATTTCTCGGCCTTGCCCGTCTTGTGGTTGAAATACACCTTCTTGTAAGGACATCCGGAGACACACATTCGCCAGCCGCGGCACTTGTCCTGGTCTACGAGAACGATCCCGTCTTCGGTTCGCTTGTACATCGCCCCTGACGGGCAGGATGCGACACACGACGGATTCAGGCAATGCTCACAGATCCGCGGTAGATAGAACATGAAGGTGTCTTCGAGTTGGAGTTTGACCTCCTCGTTGATCTTCTTCAGCACGGGGTCGTTCGGCACGATCTCAGGCGAACCGGCCAGATCGTCGTCCCAGTTCGCCGACCACTCCACCTTCATCGGTTTGCCGCTGATCAGGCTTCGTGGTGCTGCCACCGGCATGTGCTCGCCCAAGGGCGCCTGCGTGAGATTTTCGTAGTCGTACGTCCAGGGTTCGTAATAGTCCTCGATGGACGGCATTTTCGGACTCGCAAAGATGCGTGAGAGCTTCTTCAGTCGGCCACCGTCACGCAGGCGGAGTCGGCCGTTCTTGTCGCGGACCCAACCGCCGTTCCATTTCTCCTGATCCTCGTAGGTTCGCGGATAACCCTGCCCTGGTCGCGTTTCCACGTTGTTGAACCACACGTATTCTGTACCGGATCGGTTGGTCCACGCCTGTTTACACGTCACCGAACAGGTGTGACAGCCGATGCACTTGTCCAGATTCATCACCATCGCCAGCTGCGCCATGACTCGCATCAGTACGTCACCTCCTGCGAGCGACGTCGTACGACCGTCACTTCGTCACGTTGATTTCCGGTCGGACCGAGGTAGTTGAAAGCAAACGACGTCTGTGCGTAACCGCCGGCGAGGTGGGAAGGCTTGATCAACAGTCTGGTCAGCGAATTGTGGATTCCGCCACGCTTTCCCGTCGTTTCGGTAAGCGGCACGTCGATGGTCCGCTCCTGAGCGTGATAGACGTACACCACCCCGTCCGGCATCCGGTGCGAGACGATCGCTCGACACACGACCACACCGTTGCGATTGACCGCTTCAACCCAGTCGTTGTCCGACACCGCGATCTTGGCAGCGTCTCCTGGGCTCATCCACATTGTCGGACCGCCACGCGAGAGCGAGAGCATGAACAGGTTGTCCTGGTACTCGGAATGGATGGACCACTTCGAGTGAGGGGTCAGATACCGGACGCTCAAACCGATTCCACCGTTCCGATCGCCGAGCGCAGGCTCGCCGAAGAGGCTTGCCATGTCGAGCGGTGGCCGGTAGATCGGTAGCTGCTCGCCCAACTCCTCGATCCAGTCGTGATCGAGGTAGAAATGCATTCGACCGGTCAGGGTGTGGAAGGGTTTGAGTTCTTCGATGTTGACAGTGAATGGTGCGTATCGGCGACCACCGGTTTCGCTACCGGACCATTCCGGACTGGTGATGACCGGAACCGGGCGAGCTTGAGTGTCGGCGAACGTGATTCGCCGTTCCTCGCTACCGGCTGCCAGGTGAGTCAGTGGTCGACCAGTTCGCTTTTCCAGTTGGGCGAACCCTTCGACGGCCAATCGTCCGTTGGAGGTGCCGGACAGTGCCAGAATTGTCTCGGCCATCTTCTCGGCAGTGTCGAGCGCCGGTCGACCGGCGGCAACACCTGAATCGAAGACCCCGTGTTTGGCCGCCAACTCTTCAACTTCGCGTGTCGGATGCGTCGTGACGCCCTTGGTGGTGAGTCCGGCCTTCTCGACGAGTGGACCCAACGCAGCCCATTGTTCGGCGACTGCTGGGTAGTCTCGCTCGACGACCACGAGCGGGCCCATGGTCTTTCCCGGGACAGGTGTCTCGCCGCCAGCGCGCCAATCGTGTTCTTTGCCTGCACGATAGGCCATTGCGCCAGGTGTGTCGTGTTGGAGTGTGCCCATCACGACATCTCGGCGCTTCCCGAGGTGCTTGCGCGCCAGGACACTGAATGTCTTGGCGATGGAGCCGAAAGCGTCGAAGTCGGAACGTGTTTCCCACGGCGGGTCGATGGCAGGGGTGAAAGCATGAATGAACGGATGCATGTCCGTGCTCGACAGGTCGGCCTTCTCGTACCAGGTCGCGGCCGGCAGAACCACATCCGACAGCAAAGTGGTGGACGTCATCCGGAAGTCGATCGACATGAGCAGATCGAGTTTGCCCTCGGGGATGTCGTCGCTCCACGTCACTTCGCTCGGGCGCAGGTCTTCCGGTGTCGGCTCCGCCTGCAGATTCGAGTCCGTGCCGAGGAGGTGCCGAAGGAAGTACTCGTTGCCTTTGCTCGACGAACCCAGAAGATTTGCCCGCCACACACTCAGAACCCGGGGCCAGTTCTTGGGATTGTCCGGATCGGTGACCGCGAAATTGAGCTCTCCCGAAGCCAATTGGCTTGTAACGTGTTCGACGACATCGCGATCGTGAGTGTCTGCTTCGTCGGCGAGATCGAGACTGGAGCGATCGAACTGCGGGTAGAACGGCGTCCATCCCATCGACACAGCTGAGGTCAGCACGTCCATGGTGTGACGATCACGGAAATTGCCGCGACCGGTGGGGCTGGACAAGGCGTCGGCCTGGTAGCCGTCGTATCGCCATTGGTCGGTGTGGACGTACCAGTAGGAGGTGCCGGCCATCTGGCGAGGCGGTCGGAGCCAATCGGTGCCCATCGCGACGGCTGTCCAGCCGGTGACAGGGCGGCACTTTTCCTGCCCGACGTAGTGCGCCCAACCCCCGCCGTTCCGGCCCATCGATCCGGTGAGTATCAGCAGGCTGAGGACAGCTCGATACGTCGCGTCGCCATGGAACCACTGACAGATCCCGGCACCCATGATGATCATCGAACGGCCACCCGAGTCGACGGCATTGGTGGCGAATTCACGCGCAATTCGAATCACCTGCGACGCACTGACACCCGTGATCGATTCCTGCCAGGCGGGGGTGTACGGCGCGCTCGCGTCGTCGAAGCCGGTGGGCCAGAGGCCGGGCAAACCGTCGCGCCGCACCCCGTACTGCGCGAGCATGAGGTCGAAGACAGTGCACACCAGACGATCCCCGACGCGGCGCACCGGCACTCCCCGAATCATGCTCTCGCCGTGACCGTCTGGGGTATCGAAGCGAGGAAGATGGATTTCGGCGGTCTCGCCTCCGTCGGCGGAGACGGTCAACGCCGGTACCACGTCACCGAGATCGAGATTCCACTTCCCGACACCTTCGTCGCCGTAACGGAAGCCGAGAGAGCCGTTCGGTACGACCACGGTGTCGGTGACGCTGTCGACGAGAACCGGTTTGAACGCGGCGTTCTCACTCGATTCGCCGTGATCTGCGGCCGTCAGATTCTTTCCCGCGACCAGGCGCCCGTCGCGTTCCTCGACGGTGACGAGGAACGGTAGGTCGGTGAACTGCCGTACGTAGTCGACGAAGAACGGTTCGCTCTTCTCGACGAAGAAGTCGGAGAGGATGACGTGTCCCATCGCCATGGCCATCGCGCCGTCGGTCCCGGCGGCGCACGGCATCCACTCGTCCGCGAACTTGGTGTTGTCGGCGTAGTCAGGGCTGATCGAAACGACTTTGGTTCCGCGGTAGCGAACTTCGGCCATCCAGTGAGCATCGGGTGTGCGAGTCACCGGGACGTTCGATCCCCACATCATCAGATAGGCGGCGTCCCACCAGTCCCCGGACTCCGGCACGTCGGTCTGATCGCCGAAAACCTGAGGTGAGGCGACCGGCAAGTCCGCGTACCAGTCGTAGAAAGACGTCATCACGCCACCGAGCACTTCGATGAACCTCGAGCCGGCAGCGAACGAGACCATCGACATCGCCGGAATCGGGGAGAAGCCCGCAACGCGATCGGGGCCGTATTCCTTGATGGTGTGCACGTGCGCAGCCGCGATTATTTCGGTGGCTTCCGCCCACGTCACCCGCACCAGCCCACCTTTTCCCCTGGCCTGCTGGTACTTTCGGCGACGCTGCGAATCGCCTTGAATATCGGCCCAGGCATCCACCGGATCGCCGAGTCGGGCTCGCGCCTCGCGGTACATCTCGACGAGCACGCCGCGTGCGTACGGGTACCGGACGCGGGTGGGGGAGTAGGTGTACCAGGAAAAGGCGGCCCCGCGTGGACACCCTCGCGGTTCGTATTCGGGCCGGTCAGGTCCCACGGTCGGATAATCGGTCTCCTGGGTCTCCCAGGTGATGATGCCGTCCTTGACGTAGATCTTCCACGAACACGAACCTGTGCAATTGACTCCGTGCGTCGACCGCACAACCTTGTCGTGACTCCAGCGATCCCGATAGAAGATGTCGCCGTCGCGTCCCCCTCGACGATTCACAGTTCTGAGGTCGGCGGAGAACTCGCCAGGAGTGAAGAAGCGGCCGCCGCGAAGGAGAGCGTCTTCGGCCCTGCTGCCGATGTGTTCGACCACTGTGGCACTTCCTTCACATCCCCACGATCACCTCGAGTGACCGAGAATCTGACGAACGAGCATGCGTGTCCATAGAACCGCAAAGACGGACTTGTCGCGACCGTTCGGGAGAAGTCCCAGGCAGGGAGGGATGGCGAAAATACGAGTATCGCTTGCGGTCTCGACGCGGTACTAGGAAAGGATGCGCGGTAGGGCAGGGGCACAGTTGTCGATGACGCAGCCCGCTCGGCTTCAGGGTCGTGCAATCGCGAGATAGGACCGCTTCGGGAGCCCCGAACACAGCTGCGCTTCCGCTTAAAGGGCCGCCACTGACCCCCTGAGTTGCCGCGCTGGGGTATCCCGCTACGAGTAACCAGTGGACCCACTCTCGGTGCGTCGAAAGTGGTCGGGTTCGTACTCGAGCCGTCAAACTAGCGCTCGAAACTTCTCCAACGATGAATCGGTGGCATCCGGAACGACCATGCCTGCCCGGATTCCGGATTGCAAGTAGTCCACCACTTCTCTGTCAAGGCATTCACCACGGACCACAACGGGAATCCCGGGTGGATACGGCGTGAGTTGTTCAGCGGCGATGCGCCCGACAGCGTGTCTTCCGAACACCATGTCCGTTTTGCCGAAGAACGCCTCACGCGGAGATGTCACAGTGGCCAATTGAAGGTCAGCGGGAGCAGGCAGGTCGATCGACTGGGCGGGCGGAAAGCGCGATACGGCCGCACAGAGTGCAGCCAAGCCCTCGACGAGTCTCCTGGCCGTGGCTCGATTGTCTGCAGCTGAAATCGTCGCGAGAATTCGCCGATGATCACTCATTCCCACATCGATCAAACGCCCCGCTCTCAGCCAATCCGAACATTGATATCTTGTCGCGCCAGTTCCGGAAACATCGATCAGGATCTGCAACTGGTCCAAGTCGTGCGATGCTTGATGGCCTAGTAACTCGTAGTCGAGCACTTCGAGACCAGGTAGCGCCTCGATCTCGTCGCGGAGCGATGCCGCAAGCGTCAGAGCAGAATCCAGAATGGCCTGTCCTGTCTCGACCATCTGGCGTCGCCGCCCGTCGAGCGCGAATTAGATCAAGACGTTAGGACTGGTAGTCATCAGTAGATCGGCACACGCGGACAAATGAGCGGCGTCGACAAGATTTCCTTCGAGGTGAAAGACCGATCCCTGCTCGAACCCCATACCCATCTTGTGGACACTGACCACGCAGACGTCTGCGCCGGCGTCCATCGCCCAAGCCGGCAGCTGCTCGTGGAAGGGCAAATGTGCGCCCCACGCTTCGTCGACGATCAAAGGCTTTCCCCGGCTGTGACATTCATCCGCGATCGCCGCGATATCGGCGCAAGTACCGTACGGGCTGGGGCTGACGATCAACGCTCCTGCCGCGTTCGGGTTTTTCTCCCATGCTTCACGAACCTGTCCGGGAGATGGCGGGTGTGAAATATGGCGTTCGGAATCCCATTGAGGCGTAATCCAGCGAGGCGTGATCCCGGCGAAGATCAGTCCCGCGACGATGGACTTGTGGCTGTCTCGCCCGACAAGCAACCCGCCAGGGTCGTTTCCCGCAAGGGCCATCATCGCAGCCTTGACCGAGAGCGAACTTCCGCACGTCGAGAAGAACGCATAATCCGCTCCCACCGCGTCCGCCATCAATTGTTCAGCGTCTGCCAGATAGCCGTTCGACGATGTCCGATCGTCCAAACCAGACGACGCGAGTACGTCGCCACGAAACGGATCTCGGCCGAGTACATCGAGCATGGCGGTCTGTGCCGCGTCCCTGTCGGTGCCCTGGAGGGGCGAATCCGTACCGATCCAGGTGATGATATCGGTCCAGGGCTTCCAACAACGGCGCACGACATTAGTCCATGCGGCAGGGCTACCCAGGAAAGGGCACACTCATTCGTGCGCGTGGAGGTGCGCGTGCCGCGGACGACATGGTTTGAATGTGTCCGGAATAGTTTCTGGCGGGATCCTCCCGGGACAGTGGGGCCTCGACACGGCCCACACCACCCCCCTCAGAGAGTGACTGAACAGTCGTAGAGACTCGTAGTTGTTGCGGTGATGAGCAGTTCACTCGCGAACCGAACGGTGGCGGCCGGTGGTCATTCGCTCTTGCGTCCACAACGTGTGCATCGCGAGTGCCCCCTCGTCAGCTTTGGGGAGGAAAGCGCAACGCGGTTTAACGGGCCCGGTCAGACTGCGGAATCCTCGGGAGGAGGCTTGACGTTTCAGGTGAAAGCGTGAAAAGGCAGCCGTGACGACACGGCTACACAGGCGCCGCACTCGCGAGTGATCTTGCAAACGCCGCATCATCGGGCCGTGGCGTTACCCGTTTGAGTAATCCGAAGCGGGGTAGGTGCTCGTCATGGAGTCTTCGCGAATCGATGCCGAAATCACGTTGACGGTGGACGGCAATAGCCGCACCCTGACGGTCGACACTCGAACCACGCTGCTCGACGCGCTGCGGGATCGTCTCGGCCTGACGTCCCCGAAGAAAGGGTGTGACCACGGGCAGTGCGGATCGTGCACGGTTCTCCTCGATGGGCGGCGTGCCGTTACGTGTTTGACGTTCGCAGTGGCGCAGGACGGCGCACAGATCACCACGGCAAGCGGTTTGTCGGATCACGACGGCCTACACGCCGTACAACAAGCCTTTCTCGACCAGGATGCGCTTCAGTGCGAGTACTGCACCCCAGGGCAGGTGTGCTCGGCGGTGGGAATGCTCGACGAGGTGAAGGCTGGACACCCCAGTCATGTCACGCACGACCTCGACGTCGACCCGGATCTGGACGACGCCGAGATTCGGGAACGCATGAGCGGGAACCTCTGTCGCTGCGCTGCATACGGCAACATCGTCGCAGCAATTCGACAGGCGGCGCAGTCATGATGCCGTTCGAGTACCGACGCGCCGAGGACGTGGACGGCGCGTTGACTCTGATGTCTGAAAATGTCGACGCCGCCTTTTTGGCCGGGGGTACGAACCTCGTCGACCGTATGAAACTCGGCGGGGTCAACCCGCGGATGGTGATCGACGTAAGTCGGTTGCCCCTCGCCAGTGTGGAAGTGCGTTCGGATGGAGGGGTCCGCATCGGAGCTACAGTCCGAAACTCCGACCTTGCGGCCCACCCCGTGATCCGTAGCCGATACGCAGTGCTTGCGCGTGCCCTCTTGTCCGGAGCTTCAGGGCAGTTACGCAATGCGGCGACCACTGCCGGCAACCTGATGCAGGCAACCA
>NZ_JARJBE010000086.1:0-322 GCF_029269915.1 Rhodococcus sp. C3V | reverse complement strand
CCTGAGCTGTGCGTATGTGCACTCCGGCTTGCTCGGCTGCATGCCGGCGGGAGACTCCCGCAGCGCGCAACTGTGAATACTGCTCACGTCCTGGATGTGGCTTGGCCCCTCGACGTCCGCTGGTAGGCACTCCCGCTTTCTTGGCCCACGCATAGGCGGAATTCCGGTTCGCTCCGACAATTCGGGCTGCCTCGGTCACCGTTCCCGACTCCCTCAAAGCCGCGAGGAAAGCTTCCTTCAGGATCTTGATTTCTTCAGATGCAGATGCCACGGTCGTCGCAACTCCCACAGTGGGGTGTTGCGACGACCACTAGAAGCCGCC
>NZ_JARJBE010000028.1:0-20933 GCF_029269915.1 Rhodococcus sp. C3V | reverse complement strand
CAGAAACGGTCACCGTCTGAGCAGGCGCCGACGAACTCACAAAGCCAGCACCAGCGGTGAAGTCAGCCGTAACACTCTGCGCACCAGCAGCATCGAACGCGTGCGACAGAGTCGCAACACCGCCACTCACCGTGACCGGGGAACCGATTGCAGTGCCGTTCGACTTGAACTGCACCGTGCCGACAGCGTTGTTCGGAGCAACCGTCGCGGTCAGGTCAACCGCAGTACCCGTGATTGCCGTAGCCGGAACCGAGAGTGACGTCGTGGTCTCGACATCCACCGGAGCCGAAGCAATGCTGATCGTCGCGAGTGGACCTGCACCAGCGTTGAGAGGCGTGGTGTCCTTGTTCTCGCGAGGCGAGCACCGGGTCGGAGCCCACTGTGTACCAAGGAAACTCGCCTTTGCGAGCTGAGTGCTGAAGTTTTCGCTGGCACCGAGGTTGCCGGCCGCACCCGCGGTCCTCACCTTCGGCTGGATCACTCCCGTCGCACCAGCGACCATTGTTACGTCGACTGCGGGAAGTCGGAACCACGTGTCTCCGTTGCCGTTTGTCGAGCCATCGAGGTTCTTCTTGGACTTCGGTACTCGAATTCCACCCTCCGAGTTCGTGCTCGTCGTCGGACTGTTGCCGATCACCTGGTTGTTTCCTGACAACCGCAGGATCCCGCCGCTGCCGTCGACATTGCCAGAATCGTTGACTCTGAGAACATTCGGTGCGACATTGTCGAGTCCGATGGAGGTACCTGCGACGACGGTAGCGGAAACGTACGTCGCATTGCTCGGGATGGCATAGTCGATTTTCAGACGTGACAAGTTCGTAGTAGTCGCTCCGGAGTCCTTGTCCGGATATGACGTTCCGCTCGGCTGAATTCGGTAGGTGAAAGTCTCGCCGGGCTGGACAGAAGCCGGGGCGTCGACCGTGATGAGGTTGTCGGTGACCTTGTGGACGTCTCCGATAATCGATCCGGCAACGCACGCTGTTTTGAAACCGGTGGTCGAGATAGCAGCTGACGCGGGCGTGCCGACCAGCAGCATTCCGGCGACCATGGCGGTTCCGGTTATGGGCACGGCGAATCGCCGCAACTGAGAGATTTGGGGCATGGGCACTTCCTTCGGAAGGGCAAACATGAGCAGTGGATTCGGACAAAACGTGTGCGCGCCGTCACAACATAACGAAAAAACTAGTACGTGTACTACTTTTGGCAAGACACTTGTCCAATTCACCCCGGACTCACCCTCGTATCACCAGACGCGAGATGGAAAAGCAGGGTATGGAAACTCGATTGAACGCAAAACTATCGCCAAAGCGGCCCATCGACAACGCTTTTGGTGGTCACCGCGCCAATCGGCGGGAAAAATTTGATATTTCGTCAGTTCAGAAAAAGTTCCAAACCTACCAGTACGAAAGTACGAAAAGGGCCGCGACGGAGTCCGTCGCGGCCCTGATTGTGTTGGTTCAGCGTGTCAGCGAAGCACATCCGTGCCGACAAACGGCACCAATGCCTCGGGCACTCGCACCGAGCCGTCGGCCTGCTGATGGTTCTCGAGAATCGACACGATCCAGCGCGTCGTAGCCAAGGTGCCGTTGAGAGTGGCGGCCGTCTGCGGCTTGCCGTTCTCGTCGCGGTACCGAACTCCGAGGCGGCGGGCCTGGAACGTCGTGCAGTTGGACGTCGATGTCAGCTCGCGGTAGGTGCCCTGCGTCGGGACCCATGCCTCGCAGTCGAACTTACGCGCAGCCGAAGAACCGAGGTCTCCGCCGGCGACGTCGATCACGCGGTACGGAACGTCGATGGCCGCCAACATGTCTCGCTCCCACCCTAGGAGACGCTGGTGTTCGGCGTCGGCGTCCTCGGGACGGCAGTACGTGAACATCTCGACCTTGTCGAACTGATGGACACGGATGATGCCGCGGGTGTCCTTGCCGTAGCTTCCGGCCTCGCGGCGGAAGCACGAGGACCAACCGGCGTAGCGCTTCGGGCCTTCGTTCAGTTCGAGGATCTCGCCCGAGTGGTAGCCGGCCATGGGTACCTCGGAAGTTCCGACGAGGTACAGGTCGTCATCCTGCAAGTGGTAGATCTCGTCCGAGTGAGCACCGAGGAAGCCGGTACCGGCCATGATTTCCGGGCGTACGAGCACCGGCGGAATCATCATCGTGAATCCGTTGGCGATCGCCTTCTGCGCAGCCAACTGCAGCAGTCCGAGCTGGAGCATGGCCCCGTAGCCGGTCATGAAGTAGAAGCGCGAACCCGAAACCTTGGCGCCGCGTTCCATGTCGATCAGGCCGAGCGACTCGCCCAGCTCGAGGTGATCCTTCGGCTCGAAGTCGAACTTCGGAATCTCACCGACGTGTTCGAGAACGATGTAATCGTCCTCGCCGCCGGCCGGCGCACCTTCTTGTACGACGTTGGAAATCGCGCGGTGTGCGGCGTCGAGCGCGGCCTGCGCCTCGTGCTGCGCGGCCTCGGCTTCCTTGACCTTGGCTGCCAGTTCCTTGGAACCTTCGAGCAGTGCGGGACGCTCCTCCGGAGATGCCTGTCCGACCTTCTTGCCGAAGGCCTTCTGCTCTGCACGGAGGTTGTCTCCGGTCAGAACGGCAGCGCGTCGGGACGCGTCGGCTTCGAGCAGAGCGTCGACCAGTCCTGGATCTTCTCCACGGGTGCGCTGCGACTCGCGGACGATTTCGGGGTTCTCACGGAGAAACTTGAGGTCAATCACGACTTCGAACTTTACCCACTCACTGCAGCTCTCCGACGGTCACGTCCACGTCGGAGAGGGGGAGATCACGATTCGAGCAGACTCAGGTAGTCCTCGCGTCCGAACATCCGAGCCGCGTCGACCGCCGTCGGGTGTCCACCTTTCGGGTCGGCTCCCCCGCTCACCAGCGCTTTCACCACCGCATCCTCACCCTTGAAGACGGCTCCGGCGAGTGGAGTCTGGTTCTTGTCGTTGGGTCGGTTGACGTCGGCACCGCGCTCGATCAGGGCAACGACGGCGTCAGCGTGACCGTGGTACGCCGCCAACATGACGAGCGTGTCGCCACTCTCGTTGGTCAGATTGACGGGAACTCCGGCATCGACGTACGACGCCAGCCCGGCTGCGTCACCGGTTCGCGCCATGTCGAAGAGCCGGCCCGCCAGCTCGACAGCCTCGGGATCGAGTGGGGTGTTTTCGCTCATGACTACAAAATACTCACAGACGCGATTGTGAGTTTTGTAGTGAAGGTTCGATATCGCCACGGCAACAGGCATGATGGAATCGATGTCCGAAGACAAGATCGAGAAGTCGCCAGATCCGGCCGATCCCCAGGGGACGCCGGCGAAGAAAACTGTCTCCGCGAGTCGCACCCGTCGGGTCCTGGCTGCTGTGGCGGTAGGTGCGGTGGTCGCCGCGATCGCAACGATCGCGATTTCCGGTGGATTGAACAAGGACGACTCGTCCTCGGTCAGTGTCAGTGGCGGCGGTCCCGCAGCGACGGGATCGACTCGCGACGACGCCTTCACCGCGGCTGCGGCCGGCGACTGCCTCAACTGGACGCCTGCGACCGAGTCGGGCGGAGACCGCACGGACATGTCGAAGGTTCAGTGCGGAACTGAACACCGCTTCGAGGTAGCCGGACCACTCGACCTCTCGGTGTTCCCGGGCGCCGAGTTCGGCCCCGGTTCCCGGTACCCGGGCGCCCTTCGATTCGCCGAACTACGCGACGAGCACTGCACACCCATCGTCATGTCCTACCTCGATTCGAAGTTCGATCCCAAGGGCAAGTTCAGCGTCGGCTTGATGTTCCCGAGCGAATCGGGTTGGGCTTCGGGCGAGCGCGCACTGCGTTGCGGGTTGCAGTTCTCGACCACGACCGGCGAGCTACAACCGTTCGTTGGCCGCGTGGCGGACCAGGACCAGTCGAACGTGTGGGACGTCGGCACTTGCATCGGCATCAACCAGAACCTCCCGACCGATCCGGTCGATTGCGCGAAACCGCATGCATACGAGGTTATCTCGGTGATAGACCTCGGCACTCAATTCCCGGGCGCAATGCCGTCGGTCGAAGATCAGGACCGCTATCTCGAGGGCGTCTGCACTCAGGCGTCCAACGAGTACCTTGGTTCCGCAGACGCGCTTCGCGACAAGACGCTGACACTGTTCTGGGACAACATTTCACTGGAAAGCTGGTTGGCCGGCAGCCGCCGAGTCAATTGTTCGATCGGCAAAGAGGTCGAAACCGGCGGGTTTGCCGCGATCACCGGAAGCGCCAAGGGCGACATCCTGATCAACGGCGCCGCTCCGGTCCCGCCACCCGCTGCACCGGAAGGTCGGTCGTTGCCGACGCCGTTGCCCGGCGCAGCTCCGCCGTCGTAAGCCATGACGGTAACTATGACGCCCGACCGGTTCGAGGAACTGGTCGGCGAGGCGCTCGATCTGATTCCGCCCGAACTTGCCAAGGCAATCGACAATGTCGTGGTGCTTGTCGAAGCACGTGACGAGGAAGAGCCGGGGCTGCTCGGTTTGTATCAGGGCGTCGCTCTGACCGAGCGGGATTCTCATTACGGTGGGTACCTGCCGGACACGGTCACTATTTTCCGCGATTCGATACTCGACATCTGCGCATCCGAGGACGAGGTTGTTCACGAGGTTGCCGTGACCGTCATCCACGAGATCGCGCACTATTTCGGCATCGAAGAAGACAGATTGCACGAACTCGGCTGGGGCTGAGGGCAAAGTCGTCCGATTTCGGGGGGAACCAAAAGCGGGCGGTAGGCATCAAAGTATGTGCGGGGGGATATCGACGGCTGTGCGCACGGCCTCCCGACCACTTATCCGCCCTGGTCAGGAAGGAGTTCGGCACTATGCACGTCGACCCTCAAGCCCTAGTTGCCGCCGCAATGGAACTCGAGTCTGCGGCGACGCGATTGCGCGGAATCGTCTCTACTGCGCAGCCGACGCTACGCGTTCTCCCAGCCGGATCCGAGGAAGTGTCCGGTAGCGCGGCAAATTACTTCAACACCATCTCGGGCAGCCTTGCCTCGTCCACCGATCGGGCAATCGAGGAGCTCACCGCGGCTGCGGCAGCTCTGCGCAAGAATGCAGCTGCCTACGAGCTCGAAGACCAGCTCACCAAGTCCAGCCTGGCAGCCGCACCGATCTGATCGACAGAAATCGAACTCGGTAACTCGGCAACACAGTCACACTTCCTGGGGGGAAGAACAATGGTCGGCATCACCGGCGTCATCTGGTATCCACGGGGCGCAGCACCCAACTCCGCAGCACTGGTCGCCGGAGCCGGGCCGGTCCCTCTCGGCGTGGCGGCCGGAGCCTGGTCCACCGTGTCGTCCGGACTGACCGACACCGCTGCGTCCATCTCTCGCGTGATGGCGGATCTTCGCACCGGGTGGTCCGGTGAAGCAGCGGATGCCGCATTGAGCAAGTTCGCGCCGTTTCAGGAATGGGCTGCTGCTGCCGCGTTGCTCGCGGGAGAAACTGCAGGTAAGGCCCAGGTGCAGTCCGGTTCGTACACGGTTGCCACCCTCGCCATGCCGTCCCTGGCCGAGATTGCAGCAGTTCAAGCGGCCAAGGTCGCCGCGTACTCCATCGGCGGTGCCCTGGTCGGCGGTGCCGCCGCCGCCGAGGCTGCCGAAGAAGCTCTCAAAATTCGAGCGGCGGTGACAATGGAAACGTACGACGTCGCAACGGCCCATCTGGCCGTGCAGCAGAACTTCGACTCACCACCGTCCATCGCGGAACCCACAGCTGGGGCATCCGCTTCGGCCGAAAGCCCAGGCAGCGCCGCACGACAGTCCGTCGTGCAAGCGGCATCCACGCTCGCTGACGCAATCGCGGATCCCGTGCGCGCCGCCACCGCTGCTGTCGCATCCGTAGTTTCCAACCCGGTATTTGCCGCCGCTGCCTCACAGGCCGGTGCCATCTCCGGTGGAGTTGCCACCGCAGCCAGCGCCACCACCACCACCGCAGTCACAGGCGCCACCACTGCCGCATCAGCTCTCGCGACGGCAGGAGCAGGACTCACCGGACTGGGCGGCGCGGGACTCGGCGGCGCAAGACCCGGCGCTTCCACACCATCACTGTTCGGCACCCCGTCGGCACGTCGGGCACCGGCACAGGTCAGCGCAGCATCCGCGACTACAGGAGCCGGAGCAATCGCGGGCTCGTCGTCGAGCAGCAGCAGCACCGGTCGGCACGCTCTTCCTGATCCCTCCACCGGCCAGAACGCCACACGCCAGAACCCCGTGACCTCGCCGGTTCAGGGCACCGCGGATACCGTCAAGGTGGATCCGGCCCGAACCGCAGGCGGATCTGCGCCGATCGCCGGCGGCCGTCATGCGGCCCAATCTGAAGACGAGACCGAGCACGACACACCCGATTACCTGAAGCACTTCGAGCACTTCGCCGACGGCCGAACAGTCATCCCGTCCGTGATCGGTGGCGCACTCGAAACTGCAGAGCATTGATGGTGGACCTCGGCACCTCACCTGAGGGGTGGAATTTACCTGTCGTCGCCCTGTCACAGGACGAAATCGACTATGTACGTGAGCGACTCGGACTCGATGCGCTTCCGGTAGTTCTCGGTGGCGCGACGGTTCACGGCAGTGCGAGCGCTCACCGTACGGCGATGCAGTCCGCGGCAGATTCACTCTCCGAGCGCGATCTCCTCCCCGGCGGGGAGATCCATCACGACCTCAGTGCCCGCCTGCGCGTCCTGACCCACCCCAAATGGGAGTTGGCGCTGCGTCGGCATGTCGGCGGAAGCATTTCACGCCTCTGCGTCGCGCAGGGCGAATTCCTTTGTGTCGAAGCGACTTCAACTGATTCTTCGTTCGCATTGCGCAGCGTCACCGCCGAACCGACTGCACCCGTTGTCACCGCGCTCGGCAGCGCCGAAGCAATGCCGATTGCCGTGATCAACGCACCGACCGAGATGCTCAGCCTGGCATTCGGCGCCGGCCCGGATGCAGGCAGCGTAACCTCGGCCTTGATCAACGCCGGAATACCCGAAGACGACGCGCGCCAACTGGGTAGCGCAATCGTCACATGCACCGCCTTCGCCGAATTGGTCGGAATACCACACAGTTTGGGAGCGACGACGCTCATGACCGGCGCAGTGACTGTGTACGACACCTTGTCGGGTCGGCTGGTCGGTTCGACCACTCGGGCCGCCGACGGCACAGAATGGACGTCCATCAGTTCCGGAACATCCCATCGCCTCCGACAAGCCGTGAACGCTCTGGTAACGGAACTCGAGGAATCGGCGCCGGAGACTTCCGGGTAACCTCGGGGCGTCCCTTCAACGCCCGGAGCCTTACTTCAGCATGCAGTTCTCGCGTCAACCGTCGTCACCGAGCGAACAAGGCTCGGTCGCCACGATCGACCGGCCGAACGAAGAACGGGCAACAACACCGCACCGACAAGACCTGAACGGACTGCGTGGCCTCGCCATCGGTTTGGTGGTCGTGTTCCACGTGTGGTTCGGACGGGTATCGGGCGGGGTGGACGTCTTCCTGGTTCTGTCCGGATACTTCTTCGTCGGCTCACTGGTTCGACGCGCCGAAGCCGGGGGTTCACTCAACCCGGTCCCGGCACTGCGGCGGGTGTTTCTGCGGCTGTTCCCCCTGATCGCGGTGGTCAGCATTTTGACCGCACTGGGGACCGCGTTGCTGCTGCCACGCACACGCTGGGCCGATCTGGGCGATCAACTGATCGCGGTGCTCGGGTTCTTCCAGAACTGGCAGCTCGCCAGCACCGCAAGCGACTACCTGGCCGCCGACGGCTCGGTCACTCCCCTGCAGCACCTGTGGTCGATGGCCGTACAAGGTCAGTTCTATCTCCTGGCCATCGCACTGGTCTCCGTGATCGCTTATGTCGCTTCACGCGTGAATCCCAACTATTTCCGCCCGTCACTCGCGGTCACCCTTCTGGTTCTGACCGCAGGATCTTTTCTCTACGCACTCGCCAAATCTTCGCGTCACCAAGCCTGGGCGTACTACGACTCCGGCGCCAGGTTGTGGGAATTGGCCCTCGGTGGTCTGCTGGCCGTTCTGATGACCAGCACACGCAGTCGGCAGATCGCATCCCTGCCGTTCTCGGTCAGAGCAACGATCGGCTGGGCGGGGCTTTCGTCGATCCTGTTGTGCGGCATAGTGCTCGACGGCGCCCAGCAGTTCCCCGGCCCGTGGGCGCTGGTGCCGGTGCTGGCCACTCTTGCGCTGATCCTGTCCGGAGTCG
This sequence comes from Rhodococcus sp. C3V, assembly GCF_029269915.1. Taxonomy (NCBI): domain Bacteria; kingdom Bacillati; phylum Actinomycetota; class Actinomycetes; order Mycobacteriales; family Nocardiaceae; genus Rhodococcus; species Rhodococcus sp. C3V. Next base: position 12,697 of record NZ_JARJBE010000028.1, on the reverse strand, counting down.
GCGACGACACGCCTTGGACGTCGAAGACTCTTGCCCATCCGGCACTGACGTGGCTCGGCTCGTTCGCATTCGCGCTGTACCTGATTCACTGGCCGATTCTGGTGTTTGCACTCGTCATCACCGGACGCCCCGAAGCCGGCCTGCTCGGCGGGGCACTGATCATCGCCCTCTCCGTCGCGGGGGCGCTTGCACTCCGGCGCCTGATCGAGGTTCCGGTGGAACGTGGAGGCCGCTCGCGCCGGTACACCGTCCTGGCTTGCGTCGTCACCGCTGCCGTGGTCCTCGCCGCTTCGGTCGCCTGGCAGTCGTACGCGAGCAGCCAGACGACGGGCCAGCGGGCAGTCGACACCCTCGACCTCTTGACCCATCCCGGCGCACTCGCGCTCACCGACGGTGCCGAAGTACCCAAGGCGTCGATGGTTCCCTCGATCTTCGATGCGCCACTGGACCTTCCGGCCAGTACGCTCGACGGCTGTATCGCCGATTTTCTCGAGCGGGACGTCGTCCACTGCACCTACGGCGACGCCGACGCCGACAGAACCATCGCCCTCGCAGGTGGTTCGCACTCCGAGCACTGGCTCACTGCACTCGACGAACTCGGCAAGAGTCACGGGTTCCGCGTCGACACGTATCTGAAGATGGGCTGCCCGCTCACCATCGACTCCATGCAGACGTTGTCGGACAACGACTATCCGGATTGCGTCGACTGGTCGCGTGGAGTGCTGACCGAGTTGGCCGACGCCTCACCCGATTTCGTGTTCACGACGGCAACCAGGCCGAGTTCCGACGGCCCTGGCGACGTGACGCCCGAGTCTTACGTACACGTGTGGGAGGAACTGGGGCGCGACGGTATCGACGTGCTCGCCATCCGCGATACCCCGTGGTTGCACCACGACGGCGTCGCCTACCGCGCGATCGACTGTCTGGCGACAACCACGTCACCCGATCACTGCGCGATGCCACGGTCCGAAATGCTCAGCGACGTCAATCCGGCGCCGTCGGCGATCGGCGATCTGACCAACGTCCGTCTACTCGACCTCAGCGACGGCGTCTGCGGACCGGAGTTGTGCCGCGTCGTGGAGGGAAATGTATTGGTGTATCACGATTCCCACCACCTGACAGCCAGCTACGTGAGCACGCTGTCCGCTGAACTCGGGCGCCAACTGAGCGTCCAGACCGGTTGGTGGTGAAGCCGGCCGTCAGCCCATCACGTCGTCGGCACCGGGGATGAGTCGGTGCTCGAACGGCGGGTTGACGGTTCCCCAGCGCAGGCACTCCCAACCGCCGTCGACCGAAGGCAACAGTTCGACGGTCTCGGTGTTGGCCAAGTGGTTGTTGGCTGCGAACAGACCGGGGACACCGGCAAGCTGGGCTGCGACAAGACGGATCGCTGCACCATGACTGACCACGACGATGTCGCCGACGTCTCGTGAGCCTTCGAGAAATTCTTCGCGCAACGCATTGACGACGGGGACGTACCGCTCCAGGACGTCGTATCCCGTTTCACCACCGGGGATGCGAGCGCCGAGGTTGCCGGTGTGCCAGTGATGGAACGTCTCCATGAACAGTCGGTGCGCGGCCTCGTCGGTACGATCTTCGAGGTCACCGGCCTGCACCTCGTGCAATCCGTCCCGCACGTCCAGAGAGACACCGGCGGCCTGCTCCACGAAACCTGCTGTCTGCCGAGCACGCAAAGCCAAGGACGATACGAGCGCCAGCGGAGGCGCCGAAGCCAGGCCGATGCCCAACGTCTCGGCCTGCGCCAACCCTTCCGGCGTGAGCTTTGCTCCTGGCAGGGCGGTGTCGAGACGTTTGGCGACATTCGCCTCCGTCTGACCGTGCCGAACGAGGATGAGCCTTCCGGTCATCGTTCTCCCCCTCCATGCTTGAGTTCGTCGATCCACCGAATCGCTTCTTCGTCCGAAGGAGGTTGTGGCCCGGTCGAATTCGCTGTCGCCCACGACCCCAGGAAGCGGACTCCGGATTTACGATGCAGCGCACGCATCGCCTCGGCCACCAGCGAGTCCTCGACGTGTCCGACGCAGTCCACGAAGAACCGGTACGTGCCCAATTCCGTTCGCATCGGCCGTGATTCGATCCGAGTCAGATCGATACCGCGAGCGGCGAATTCGGAGAGTGCACGCACCAGGGAGCCGGGAGCGTTGTCGAGGTGAAGCACCAGCGCGGTGCGATCGGCACCGGTCCGCGCCGGAACCGGGGCCGGCTTGGTGACCAACACGAAACGTGTGCGGGCGCCGCCTACATCGGCGACGTTGTCCGCCAGGCTCTCGAGTCCGAGCATCTGACCGGCCAAAGCCGTGGACACACCGGCGTCGACGGTTCCGGCCTGCACATCCAGGGCCGCACCGGCGTTGGACGAGGCCAACACCACCTCGGCCTGGGGCAGGTTCTCGGCGATCCATCCGCGGACCTGCGCGCCCGCATGCGGGTACGCGCCGATCGTTCGGACCTGATCGGCGGTGGTCCCGGCCCGAACCAGGATGGAGAAACTCACGTCCAGATCGGTTTCGGCGACGATCTGCAGCGGCGAACCGAGAGCGAGTGAATCGAGCGTCGGAGCTACGCCGCCTTCCACCGAGTTCTCGAAGGGAACCACGGCTCCGTCCACGGAACCGTCGCGAACCATGTCGAGAGTCGCCGGCGGACTGCCTGCCGGTACTCGCTCGACGGTTTCGCCGAACGCGCCCTCAGCCTCCAACTGGGCGAGAGCTATCTCCGTGAAGGTTCCCGACGGACCGAAATACGCGATTCTTGGCACGCCTAAAAGATTACGCACCGACCCACGCCGGTCACTGCAAACCCGCGGCACGCAAAGCCGTTTCCACTGCAGGCAGATCCGCGACCTCGATCGTGAGCAGCACCTCACGCATGGCCGACGCGGCTTCGGGGATCAGCGCGGCAAGTTTTTCCGGCTTCGGATCGACCATCGCGGCGCGCACGTCGTCGCCGCGCAGTGCAGCGACGGTGCCACACAGCAGGGCGATCACCTCGTCGCCGTCGGCCGCGCGGGCTACGAAACCGACGGACTCGTGCGCGAGTACCGCCAGGAAATCAGCCACTTCGGTGGGCGTAAGACCGGCGGCGAGTCCGGGGATCCGGCCACCTTCGCACAGACGCAGCGCCGCTTCGGCGGGTGTCAGATCCTCTTCGCCGCCGTCGACGTACACAGCGAGCGGAGCGGGCAGGCGCAGCGCGATCGCGTCGTCGATCTGGTCGGTGGTGACGTCGACGTCGAATCGGACGGCCTCGTACGACGCTTCCGTGTCCGCACGCAGTTCTTCCGGATCGATATCGAGGCGGACGACAACCCGGCCTGCTGCTTCGCCGCCGATCAGAGCCGACGCCGGAACAACCGGGAGAAAGAGTGCTTCGAGGAGTCCGCGCGAGTTTCTCGGGGCGGGCAGCCCGAGTGAGAGAGGAATGGCCACAGACAAACCGTAACCCCGGCGCAGGCGGCGGATTCCACGCGAGTTGCGCAAAAGTCTTGCGATTCACACCGAAGCACCTTAGGTTAGGGTTACCTCATCATCCGATGGAGTTCGAGAGAACACCCGCCAAGGGGGCAGCATGGCAACGAAGACCAGCACCGGCCCGTCCACCGCCGAACGCGTCCGCAGCGCCTGTGTGCGCGCACAAGACGCAGTTCTCGCCATCGAAGGCAGCGATCCCACCGTCACGTCGGTGCATCACCTGCGTTCGAACGGTGACGTCGTCGTTGCAGTCCCACATGCCTCCGCAGCTGCGGCCCTGGCCTGGAACTCCGGCGGCGGCGGCCTGCCTGCCGTCCTCGAGATCACCGATCACGCACCACTGCGTCTGCGTGAGCCCGTGCGCTCCCTCGTGTGGCTTCGCGGCTCGTTACACGCCGTGCCCGACTACGAGGCACGCGTTCTCGCCGACGACGTCGCATCCGAACATCCCCACCCGGGGCTCCTCGACATCGGCCACACCTCGGTCCTCCTTCGCTTGAGCCTGGCCTCGGCTGTAGTCGCTGATGCAACGGGGGCAGAACCCGTCGCCGTGGACGAACTGCTGAACGCCCGCCCCGATCCCTTCTGGGAAATGGAGACCGCATGGCTGCAGCATCTCGACGAAGACCACCGCGACCTCGTGGACCTGCTCGTGCGCAAGCTTCCCCCGTACATGCGCACCGGACGCGTTCGCCCACTCGGCATCGACCGCTACGGACTTCGCCTGCGGGTCGAGGATCACACCGGTGACCGCGACGTGTGGATGCCGTTCGCCAACCCCGTCGACGACGCTCCCGCGCTGAGCCGCGCCATCCGCATGCTGGTCGGGTGCCCTTTCCTCAACGGCCTCCGATCAGGCGGCGCATCAAACGGCTAGCGTTGCGCGGGTGAATGCCCGCGAAACCGTCCGCACCTGGTTACGGCCGCCGACTCCCGTCCCGGCCGGCCCGGCCCTCGATCCGGCCGCCAGACGCGGAGTCTGGATCGAGATCACGATCGTCCTGCTGGTCACCTTCGGACTCAGCGGATTGTCCGGGATCCTCTCGCTCGCCGAATCCTTGGCGACGCCGGTTGCGCTCTCGGATCAGACGGTTGCACTCAACCCGTCGCGGGCCGCCATCGACTGGATCGACCTGGCGCGCCAATTGCTGGGCGTCGCAAAGCTTCTCGCGTGGGCAGCGCTGGGACTCTATCTACTGTGGCGTTCGGGGATCGGTCCACGTGCTGCGGGACTGACCCCCAAGCCTCGATTCGGGCGCGACATAGCACCGGGATTCGGCCTCGCCGCTGTGATCGGTCTCCCCGGTCTGCTGTTCTATCTCGTGGCTCAGGCACTGAGCATCAACCTCACCGTCCAGGCCAGTGCGCTCGACGATCACTGGTGGCGGGTGCCGATCCTCGTACTGTCCGCGATCGCGAACTCCGGTGCCGAAGAGGTGCTGGTCGTCGCCTACCTGATCACTCGCCTCCGAACGCTGGGTTGGAGCGAGAACAAATCACTGCTCGCGTCGTCACTCCTGCGCGGCAGTTACCACCTCTATCAGGGGTTCGGTGGCGGCGTCGGAAACGTGATCATGGGGCTCGTGTTCGGCCGGTACTGGCAGCGCACCGGGAAACTCTGGCCGCTGGTCATCGCCCACGCTCTCATCGACATGGTGGCGTTCATCGGTTACGCCCTCCTGCGCGATCACGTCTCCTGGCTGCCGTGACCGGTACCGTGAACTGGTGACCGGCGACTCCGAATATCCTCAGCGCCCTCCGCGGCGCCAGCCGCCAGGGCCACCTCCGCGTGGACCGATGCCTCCGAGGCAGAACCCTCCACGCCAGAATCCACCCCGTCAGGGCCCACCCCCGCAGCGGCGTCCACCGATGCCGCCGGAAGGGCCGACGGTCATTCGCCGCGACGGACGCCCGCAGCAGCAGAATCCGGCCAATCAGGCCTGGTCACAGGTCCCACCACAAGCGCCGCAGCAGCCCAGGCGTGAGGACTGGGCGCCGACCCAGCGCCCGCAACCGTTTCAGGACGACCCGCGCAGGCAGGGGCCGCCGCGTCAGGATCCGCAGCGCCAGGCGAAGTACGCGCCCGCACCGCCGCGCCGAACCCCGCCGAACGCCCCGCCGCGCCCTCCAGAACCTCCGAAGCAGCGCCGCCCCCGCAAGCGTCGTAGCTGGGGTAGACGTATCGGCATCACGTTGTTGGTCTTGCTGCTCGCGCTGGCCGGCGCGATCTACTACGTCGACAGTTCGCTCAATCGAATCGACGCGCTGCCCGACTACGCGGGACGCGTCGCCGATACTCCGGGCACGAACTGGCTGATCGTCGGGTCCGACAGTCGTGAGGGGCTCACCCCAGAGCAGGAGCAAGCCCTTGCGACGGGCGGCGACACCGGTCCCAAGCGCACTGACACGGTCATCTTGGTCCACGTCCCCAAAAGTGGGAAGACGACCATGGTCAGCATCCCTCGCGATTCGTACGTTCCGATTCCCGGCTACGGGTCGGACAAGATCAACGCCGCCTTCGCCTTCGGTGGCGCTCCATTGCTGGTGCAGACCGTCGAAGAGGCAACGGGGCTTCGCATCGACCACTACGCCGAGATCGGATTCAGCGGGTTCGCCGGCATCGTCGACGCCGTCGGTGGCGTCAACGTGTGCCTGGCACAGCCGATCGACGATCCGCTGGCCGGGATCAACCTCCCCGCCGGATGCCAGGACTTGAAGGGTTCGGACGCACTCGGGTTCGTGCGAACTCGCGCGACGGCGCTCGCCGACCTCGACCGCATGAACAACCAGCGCCAGTTCATGTCGGCGTTGCTGTCGAAGGCGACGAGTCCGACCACGTTCCTCAATCCGTTCCGGTTGTGGCCACTCGTCTCCGATACCGCCAAGTCTCTACAGGTCGACGAAGGCGATCACATCTGGAATCTGGCCTCACTCGCCTGGGCGCTTCGCGGCGGGATGACCACCACGACGGTTCCGGTCGCCGGTTTCGAGGACGTGGACGGGTCGGGCAACGTGTTGTTGTGGGACAAGGCGCGCGCTTCGCAGTTCTTCGACGCCCTGGCCAACGATCAGCAGATTCCACAGGATCTGATCACGACGGGGTAATCGCCCTGAGTTCCGGTAGTACCGCGGGAGGACAAGCCCGGCGAACAAATCGCTTTCCGGCAGGACGCGGAATCGGCGGCCGAAAAATACCGTGAAGGTATGAACACAACACACCGCCGATTCCGCACTCTCGCCGTCGTTGCCGCCGCCGTCGGAGCTGCTGCACTCGTGACGTCCTGCTCCGGAACCTTCGAGAAGTTCGACGACTCCAAGGCGTACAAGAAAACCGAAACCTTCTCTTTTGCACAAGCATCCAACGGAATCGACACACTGCCGAGTTGGGTTCCCGCCGGCGCAACGGGTATCGACGAGGTCATCCGCACCACCGGCAACGAACGCATCCTGCGAATGACTGCGAACATCGCGGAGATAGATCACAACAGCTGCATCGCACGACCCACCGTCGAAACTCGTCCCGCATCGTTGTCCGCACAGTGGTGGCCGACGGGGGTCGAGAAGGGCAGTTCTTTGCAGTGCGGCGATTGGTACGTCGGCGAAAAGGACTCGTTCGTCTACGGGTACCGACCGGAAACTGTGGGCTTCGTCATCGATCAGCTCGACAAGAAGTAGCTCCCTCTCAGCGGCGACGACCCAGTAACCTGTTGGGATGACACAGGCGAAGAACTCGAGCGAATTCACCACTCTGCTGCGTCAGCAGATCCGTAACGAGTTCACTGCATCGCAGCAGTACATCGCGGTAGCGGTGTACTTCGATGCACACGATCTTCCGCAGATGGCCGCGCGCTTCTACAGCCAGGCCACCGAGGAACGCGGTCACGCGATGATGATGATCCAGTACCTGCTCGACAACGACCTCGACGTGGATGTTCCGGGCATCGACGACGTCGTGACGAAGTTCGACAGTGTCCGGGCTCCGGTCGAGTTGGCACTCGAGCAGGAGAAGACGGTCACGGAGCAGATCACGCAGCTGGCACGCACCGCGCGCGATACCGGCGACTACCTGGGCGAGCAGTTCATGCAGTGGTTCCTCAAGGAACAGGTCGAGGAAGTGGCAAGCATGACAACACTTCTCACCATCGTCGACCGCGCCGGCGACAACCTGTTCCACCTCGAAACGTTTGTCGCACGCGAGATGAACACCCCGGCCGCTGCCGACGCAATGGCGCCGACGCCCGCCGGCGGCGGCGTCTGAGGGCCACCGGCCTACCGAGTCTCCGGCCGCTCGGCGGCGTTCAGTGATCTGAGGAAATTGTTGTACGCCTCAAGATCACTGTCGCCGTCGATCTCGGCGCGGCGGTCCAGGTCGGCGTTCATCCGTTTGTCGTCGCGGTTCCAGCGCATCGCGAAGATCACGACCACCACCAGCGCGACGGGCTCTCCGTACGACCACGCGAGGGCGCCCGCCAGCTGCTGATCCTGCATCACGTCCACGCCCCACTCCGGAGGCGGATCCACGAACGTGGTCAGCAGCGGCTTTGTCGCCATCATGAGTACGACGCCGATGAACACGTGCAGCGGCATCTCCACGAACAGGTCGAAACACCGGCCGAGGTAGCTCTGTCGCACCGGCAGTGGGCCGGTGGCGAGCACCGGCATGATGAAGAGCAGACCGCTGGCGAGAAAGAAGATCTCGAGAAAGACGTGTCCAGCCGGTAACGCCGAGACGGTGTCGAAGATCGGCGACAGGTAGATCCCGTAGTAGCTGAACAGAAATACCGGGATCGTGAACCCGGGGTGCAGCATCCACCGCGCCGGACGGCTGCGCAATGCCGAGAGGGCAAGCGCGAGAATGCCTTTTCCTATTCCTCGGTGCGGCGTCGAACGTAGTAGCAGCAGTCCCGGCGAGCCCAGTACCCAGAGCGGCGGGATCGCCATCGAGAGCGTCAGGTGTTGGAACATCCAGACGCTGAAGAGTTCGTAGCCGTAGCTCTCGACCTTCAGTCCGGTTACCGCGATCAGCAGCAGGCACCCACCGAGGAAACACGCTGTCCGATACCACGGCCATGGTCGCCCACTCGCGCGAACTCGCTGAGCGCCAGTCCAATACCAGAGTGCAAGAACAACTCCCAGGGCAGGAAGAAGCGGGAGGGATGAGGTATCCCACTCCAGCATCTGCCCGATCGACGGCGGCGGCGTGTCATTCACGAACGCTTCACCGGCGGGTCCTCCTTCGTCTCCATGCGGGTACCGTCGACTCTACACCTAACTACTATGTTGGATAGTATTTAGGAATTCGACGGAAGGTACAGGTGCACAGCAGTGTCCAGAAGCATGAAGATATCCGCCGCCCTGATCGCGGTGTTCGCGGTAGCACTGATCACGTTCATCACCGTCGATCCGATTCGGGCAGACAACGAGAACGCCGATCGGGCAGCACAATCCACCGCCGTCCTCACCGACGACGCGTACCGATTGACCTCGGCCGCCGACGGCAAGGTGAACCTGGTCGAGTTCCTCGACTTCGAATGCGAAGCCTGCCTCGCGCTGTACCCGACGATGGAGCGGATCAGAGCGGAGTACGAGGGTCGAATCACGTTCGGCATCAGATACTTTCCGATTCCGAGTCACACCAACAGCACTCTCGCGGCGCAGGTCGTCGAATCCGCATCTCGCCAGGGCAAATTCGTCGAGATGTACAAGCAAATGTACGAGACGCAGTCGCAATGGGGTGAATCCGCCGAATCACAGGAGGCGCTGTTCCGTTCCTACGCACAAGATCTCGGACTTGACATGGCCCGATTCGAATCCGACCTCGGCAGCCGCGGCGTCCGCGAGCGGGTCGAGCGCGACTTCGAAGAAGGCCGACGCCTCGGCGTCCAAGGTACTCCGACGCTGTTCCTCAACGACGTGAAGCTGGACCAGATGCCGAGCTACGAGCAGTTGAAAGCCCAGATCGATTCGGCCTTGGGAGAATGATCAGGTCAGAACAGCGCAGATCCCCGCGGAGACGGCCACCGTCACGGCTGCGGCAACGGCCGTCGTGACAGCGGCCGGCGCACAGGCCGCCACCGCGCAGGTCAGTCGCCGAGGCGACGCCACGTCGCCGTCGACCAGGGAACTCAATCGCACCGCGGTCGCGCTGCCGCGATCGCTCAAGCTCCAGTCCGGCTGAGGAAGCGGCGATTTCGACACCACGGCAAGGGCGGAACGCACCGCAGCCGGGCTGGTGACGCGAGCGGCGTGTCTGTCCGCCGACAGTTCGACGATCGCGCCGACGGCAGCGGGTGCCGCCGCGAACAACGGCACTCGCGGAAGAACAGCGGCCAAGACTTCGCACGCACCGACAATTCGGTGATGACCGCCGCTCAGGTGTGCACGCTCGTGCGCGAGGACAGCATCACGCTCGCCTCCACTGAGAGCGGATGACAAGCCTTGCGTCGCAACAACAAATCCAGGCTTTCCGGCGACGCTGTACGCCATAGGCAGCGGATGATCCAACCACAACACGTCGGACTCCGAGTTGTCGCGGCGCGCGACGATCGAGAGAACATCACGATGGAAATCTCGGACCCTCGCGTGCTCACGTGCCTGCTTGCGGCCGGCCAGCACGATCCGAACGGCGATCACACCCACCACAGCAACGGCTGTGCCGGTGATCAGTTCACCCACCCATGAACTCGTGCCGTGCGCGAAGGCGCTGAAACACCGAGCGATACCGTCGACCAGCCCCTCGACCGGCGCGTGGCTCGGCCACACCAGAACCAAGACCGCGGAGAGAGCGAGATACAAAGCCGACGCCATGCTGCCGAGCCACGCCGCGAGCAGCACCGCCGGTGACAACGCCGAGGAAACGGCTCGCAACACTCTCGGAACCAGGAATCCCACGAGCATCGCACCGAGAAACATCGGCAACGCCAATGTCATTGCACACCTTCCCCGGAAAGACCCCGGCGCAGGGCCTCGTTCTCGGCATCTGTCATGGTCTTGGCGAAGTGCAACAGCACGGCAGCGGAATCGGAACTGCTGTCCAACAATTCGCGCAGTGCTCTGGATGTGGCCTCTTCACGGCTGCGACTCGGCCGATAGAAGTAGGCGCGGCTCTTCTTCTCACGACTCACCCAGCCCTTGTCGTAGAGATGCGTCACGACGGTCAGGATGGTGGTGTACGCAAGTTGTCGACGCTCACCCAGGGTCTCGACCAGATCCTTGACCGAGAGCGCGTCGTCGGACTGCCAGAGCACATCCATGACCTCGGCTTCGAGTCCGCCAAGCCCCTGCATTGCTCCTCCATCGCGTCGTGACAGAACTTCAGTCGCCCGTGGTCATCTCCCCGAACGACACGCCCCGGGAATTCAGGTACGCGAGCGGATCGGTCTTCTGTCCGTCAGGTTGCCACACCTCGTAGTGCAGGTGTGGTCCTGTCGATTGTCCACGATTGCCCACGGTCGCGATCAGCTCACCCGCCCGCACCTTCTGACCCGCAACCACGAGCGCCTCGTTGATGTGTCCGTAGACGCCGACGGTCCCGTCGTCCTGCTGGATGCGGACCCAGAGCCCGAATCCCGCGGCGGGACCGGATTCGAGCACAACACCGTCGGTCGCCGACACGATGGGCGTTCCGATCGCGTTCGCGATGTCGAGACCGTAGTGGGTGGTTCCCCACCGTGGACCGAAGTTGGACGTCATCGTCCCGCTGACGGGGGCCATCACCTGTGGCTTTTCGGCCTCGTACACCAGCGCCGCTCGCTCGGATTCGAGTTGTCGCGTCTTGCCGAGTTGTTCGGCTATTCCGGCAAGATCCGTCGACCGGACAAGGTCGAGGATCTCCGGCGCCGACACCGCAGATACATCCTCGACTACAACCGACGGCGGCGACGCGTGCCCGATGGAAGTGCCGGACGCGAGGATTGCACCCGTCGCCACGGAAACCGCGGCCATGCGCCCGCCGGGTCTGATCGGCTCGGATTTTCGATGTCTTCCCACTTCTCGGTCCTCGCGTCGATGACAAATGAAGGTCTACGCCGCCACCTTACAACTATGTTGCATAGTTTTTAAGACATGCACTATTGCGCATATATGCATATGTGTCTAGGCTGGCGTCGACGAAAGGACCTTCGATGTCACACGGACACGGGCACGGAATCTCCCCCGCCGAGGCTGCGACCAGCAACAGCGGCAAGCATGTCAACAAACTGTGGATCGCCGCCGGCCTCGGGTTGGTGACCTTCGTGCTGCAGGTGACGGTCGGCCTCTTCACCTCGTCACTGGCCCTGCTCTCGGACTCGGCGCACGTGTTCACAGACATCTTCGGCATCTTCATGGCGCTCGCCGCGATCCTCGTCGCACAGCGTGCCGCCCGGCGCCCCGACCGTACTTTCGGCATGTACCGCACGGAAGTGTTTGCGGCACTGGCCAATGCGATCCTGCTCTTCGCAGTCGCCGGGTGGGTGCTTTACGAGGCCGCCAGCCGCTTCACGGATCCGCCCGAGGTTCCCGGCCTTCCCGTCGCGACAGTCGCCGTCGTCGGTCTGGCGATGAACGTCATCGCCTTCCTCATGCTGCGCAGCGGCGCGAAGGAAAGCATCAACATCCGCGGCGCCTACCTCGAAGTCATGGCGGACATGGTCGGGTCCGTCGGCGTCCTGGTCAGCGGCTTGGTCACGCTTGCGTTCGGTTGGCGCTACGCCGACCCCGTCATCGGCGTCGCGATCGGCCTCTTCGTCTTGCCACGTGCCTTCAACCTGGGCCGCCACGCCGTTCGCATCCTCCTCCAGCAGGCTCCCGACCGCATCGACGTCACCTCGATCATCGAGAAGATCAACGCTCTGCCGGGAGTCGTCGACGCGCACGATCTGCACGTCTGGACACTCACCTCGGGGATGGAAGTTGCTTCCGTTCACGTCACCGCGGTCAGTGACGCCGATCCCACAACGGTGCTCGCAGCAACCCGAACCTTGCTTGCCGAGGTATTCGAACTGGGGCACGCCACCGTACAGGTGGAACTACAGGGAAGCGACGGTAAATGCGCGGAACTCGCCTGGTGAAATGGACATTCCTAAATGAAACATTCGAATTCACCGGGCTCGATAACCTCACCGAATTCGAAGAAAAATTAGGTCTTCTTTAGTTTGGGAACGCTTACCACAATAAGGTCATACTGGGATGACAGGGCCTCTGACCTGCACTATCTTGGAATTCAT
>NZ_JARJBE010000027.1:0-21406 GCF_029269915.1 Rhodococcus sp. C3V | reverse complement strand
ACCAGCCCATCTACTTCAATCCAGCGTCAGCAACGTCCAAACCCACAACAACTAGACTTTCTTGGATTTTATCGAATTTCACCCTCCCGCACCCCGGGAACAGGACTTGGTTGTTGAAGCAATTTTACGATTTGCTCTTCACAGACAAATTCCGGGGGCGGGATATAAGTACGTTACAAGGAGTGTAGATGAGTAACGACATAACTGGAATCCTGTTCATCGTGGCAATGATCTGGCTGTTTTTCGGAGTAATCGTAGGAGCAATCGCAGCGAAGAAGACCCGCAGCCAACTCCGATTCTTCTTCGGGCCGATAGGAATACTTGCAGCAATCTGGTCAACCCCGGCCACCCCATGCACCGCCGGGAACCCACACCGCACCATGTCCGCGGTGAAATGTACAACAAAACGTACCTGCTACCCAGCTGACATATGAATGCTGGCAATGCGCACTGGTCAACCCACTCGGCGGTCATTCAGGTCGAAACACCCCAGAAAAACAGAGTTGGAAAGACTGGGAAGGAAGGCCAAGTCGAGTATTGGACCCGCGACGCCTCTTCGCCTGTCGTCTGGCCGCGACTCCCCGGCCTCTCGGTCGTTCCGCTCTCTCGTGTCATACGCTCGCACTCGATCTGTGGGGCTCGATCAGAGTCCGTCTCGTAACTGATCGCGTATCAGCGACACCACGGTGTGTAGATCCGCCGCAGCATGTGCCAGATACAAATCGAGGGCGATCTCGCCGCCATTCCCCTGGCCCGACTCGACGTCGCCCCCGGTCTGTGTGGCGAGCAGGACGTCGCGTGCGCCGCTGCCCCCTGCGAGGGCACCGCCAAGGACGCTCCGCATGGCCGCGAGTGCGTGGGCGAGAGCGTCGCCGTCGGGTGTTTCCCGTTGTTCAAGGAAATCAGCGCGGTAACCAATCTGCGACTAGGGCCGATCCACAGTTCGGCGGGGCATCGGCCATACAAGCAAGCGCGTCCCGCGCTCCGTTTCGAGCGATGAAGGGCACAGTGGTGAAGAAACGTCGTAGTGGTGTGAAACGACGGCGGTGCTGGACTACGACAAATAACTTGTGAATAACTGCACGACTGCGATGCGGCGCCAAAGTTCGCATTGATCAAAGGTTTCACTGTCTTTATGAGGTCGGGACCGAATGGAGCGTCACGTCCCGTGCCTGAAAAAGCACTTGCCTCCGCTACGTGGCGAAGACGGCGCGACTGCTGCCCTGTTAAGGCGAGGCAGCGGTGTTGAGTAGATTTCGGCGTGACACCGCTGCCCTCGCCGCGTACCTCGCGCAATTCGAGAACACCGCTTCGAGCTGCGCAGACCCTCACACTGCCGCTACGGCACCCACGCCCGAGAATCGTCAACAGCGTCGACGCGACAGCCTCGCCTAAGCGACCGCAACCGAGGTCAGTGCTAATAACATCGCGGCGCTCACTCAGATACGGCGGCGCTATGGTTTTCCACCGAAATCGTGAACGCCGGTGCCCTCGCGCGCCGACAGAGACTCGTCGCTGAGAAATAACGAAAGGAACTTGATCGATGAGCGAAGGTTACTCCCGAACCCAGTGTCGACGATGCTACCTCCTCGTCTACGAAGGACCCTGGATCCCGCCCCGCGATCGTCACCTCCTGCACGAGCAGCACCGCGCGCTCTGTACAAGCGCGCTACCCACAGCCCCGACAACGACGGTTCCCACCACGGTGAACACCAGGCCCGCCCCGTTGCTTCCTGCACGCCGAGCATCGAAAACACTTACCACCGGCAGCCACATCACCCGCAAAAACACTCTGCTACATCGAGCACGATAGCGCCTGGAGAAATTTCGAAATCCGGTCTGAGATACCAGCGGTCGGTCCAGCCCGAGAACTCCGCGTCGGCCTATACGCGGGCGAGAGGTCTGTCGGCAGGGTCCACTAAGAGGTAACGACCGGCGTCCGCCGCGCACAGATCGCATCACTCATCGAAACTCTCTGACGCTGCCGGCGCGTCTGTCACCGTCCCTAAGGTTGGGGGAATCTTTGTGCAGTAGAGGATTTCGAAGCTATGTTTTCTTAGGGCGCCCGTCGACCGGCTGGTCACTCTACGGGAGGCGGGACGCCCGTCTCCCACAACTGCCCCACATGCAACCCCGCCACGCCGGGCGGCGGCCGCAGGCACTGAAACGCTCTCACGTCCGACAGCTTCGCCAACGTGATTCCGGGGGGGTGGGATGCGCCAGGCCGAGACGACTGTACTCCCGGCACCTTCACAACTCCCGGCACCTTCACAGCACCGGAGCAAGGATCGCTGACAGGAAAGTTGTTCGTCAGCTACCGAAAATGGTCCCAGAGCTGTCGACACTTCCCGTCCCGGCACCGGCTGGAACGTGCACCGTCGAGCCGTCGAAGACATACCCCACAGGCACGTCAGCGACCGGCGTATCGGTGACAAGGATCGGCAGTCGGTACACGCTGCCGTCGTCGCCGCGCAGTTCAAGATGATGTTCTCCGCCGGGACGACGAAATCGATGATCCCTACGCCGTCGTCGTTCACCTCGAACGTGCCGACCTCGACCGGATCGGAGAACAGCGTTCCGACGAACTTGCTCAACTTCTTCACCTGCCCCACCGCTCCGCGGATCGCAACGAAACCGGGACACAGGTGCGCGCTGGACTGCACGACAACCTGATCGGCACTGAGCCCACCGTGTGAACGTGGCACCGCGGTGTGCCCCGGCGCGGTGGGATGCTCGATTACCACCCTCTTTCCCAGGTCCTGACCTCCATGCCGGGCATCGGGGTCAGGACCGGCGCACGAATCTTGCTCGAGGTCGGTGATGGTTCAGCGTTTGTCTCGGCCGGTCGCCTCGCCGCCTACGGGATCGCACCCGTGACCTACCGCTCCGGGACGCCGAGTCGCGGGGAACACCCCGCCCGATCAGGTAATCACAAACTCAAACGCGCCCTGCTCTTCTCGGCGTTCGCCGCGCTGCACGACACCGCCAGCCGCACCTACTACGACCGAAAACGAGCCGAAGGAAAGAAGGGCAACGCCGCCCTCATCTGCCTCGCCAGACGGCCGCTGCGATGTTCTCTACGCCATGCTCAAGAACAACGAAACCTATCGATCACCCGCCGTGACTGCCGCTTGACGAGAACAATAGGGACCCCCGGTGGCATTGGCGATCCAGCTCAGTTCGCTCTCGGCATTGGTCGGGGCGTTGAAGCCGACAGTATGGACTCGGAAGTCGACCCCGAGATCGTTTTTGATCTCCTGGGCAACCGTACAAGGGTTTCCGAAGCTGCTCTGCCCGTCGCTGATCAACACTATGGTGCGGTCACCACTTGGCCGGGAGGTCGCGCGCTGCTGCCCGTAGAGCGCCAGGGGTAGGGGTACCGCCGCCTGCGGAGTTGCGTTGTCGCGGCATTGAGTTGGTCTTTGTTGTCGGTGGCGACAGGCACAAGCACCGGCCACCGTCACCGCAGCTGCCGCTGAAAACTACGGAGCCCGGCGGCCTGGCCGGGAGCGAGCGCGCCGATCCCGGCGCACAGCGCCTCTTTCGCCTGCGAGAGTGGGGATCCCGACATCGAGCCCGAGGTGTCGACCACGAACAACACACTCGATTGTCCGGATGTCGATTCTTGAGCCTGCGCGACCGGCGCCGAGATTGTGGCCACTGCTACCAGCAGGCTCAGCAGAGCCACCACTATATTCCGCCGATGCACAGAGGCGAATTTGTTGTACCAGCGAGCGCGGCGCTGACGTAATCGTGCCGTCATGTGTACTCGTCATCCCATCACTGCCGCCGATGCACCTGCGCAGTGAGGTGCGGGGTCATGTCATATGCGCGGTTTCGTCGCACGAGCGGACTTGTCGAATGTTTCGGTACGGTCGGCCGAATGGCCCACCAGTTCCGGCGGGCGTGTCCGGCCGGGAAGCTGACAGCTGACCAGATGTATCTCAGTCGAAACCACACCTCATCGCATGCCCCTACGCGTTCTCGGCCTGCGCGAGCGCCGATCGAGACGATCAATCTTGCCGCCTTCGCCGATCTACCTGCAACAATTCGGGCAAATGGCGTCAACCCCAAGACTCGCCTCTTGTTCCGATCCCAACGGTCAGCGGCGAGTCCTTGCACCGATGGTGTCGATGTTGCGTCGGTTGGCACCTTGCAAACGCCGCACCTGTTCAGTCATTTCCTGGATCCTCGAACTGCGCCAGGAGGACTTTGAGGAGCCTGCGAAGTTCGGCATGGTCGGACGCGCCGATCAACGCCAGCAACCGCGACTCGTGATCCATGAGATCGGAGACGACCTCATCAACAAGTTGGACTCCCTTCCTCGTCAACTGCACATCCACACGGCGGCGATCCTTCGGATGAAAGCTCCGCTTAAGCATTCCTCCCCGCTCAAGTCTGTCCAGTCGATTCGAGATCCCACCGGGAGTGATCAGCGCCGCCTCGGTAAGTTGGCCGGCCGTCATCCGATACGGCTTTCCCGATCGTCGCAGCACCGCGAGAACCTCGAGTGTCGCGTGATCGGTTCCGAGCTCGGCCAGACGTTGACTGCGTGCACGCTCCAAATACCGGGCGATGCGCCAGATCCTCGACACAATCCCCACCGAGCTTACGTCGATGCCGGGTCGTTCCCGGACCCATGCCTGCTCCACACGATCGATGCCATCGTCACCAGCGAGTTCCGATGGCGCCTCAATGCTCATGCGATGCCCCATCTTTTCCCCTGCAATTAATTAGCCCGGAACTATTTCTGACTAAATAGTTTTCTGCGAAATTTTAGCGTGTACCTACAATATTTCCAACCGTTCCACCAATCACATAGCATCCGAGGGCCTTTCGACCTACTCCTATCATTCGCAGATCACAACTCAATCGAGGGACGCTTGTCCCATACGGCAAAGACGGCACGATCGCTTTGTTCACCAACTACCGAAAACTGCAATATTTTTCGACATCACAGTGTTCCTCACGTGCCGACACTAACAACATCTGACCGTACGAGAGCTGCTCGACGGGGCCAGCCGTCGTCCTGGTACGCCGCGGCGGGTAGGCCTTCCGCACCGTCGTCAGAGCGAGCCGATACAGCAGGGTGACGCCCGAGATGAAACACCGTCATGGATGACGAATGGGTATTTCGGAAACGGCTTTGCGGAGGTAGCTTCGAGCACTCAAAACTTGCGTGCTCGTATTTTTCGACGTGAACTTCTTGGTCGTCGTAGACTGCATCCATGCGGCTACGAGGAAAAGATGACTGCTGAGATTTCCCGGGAGGGTTCAGATGCGATCGGCGAGGACGGTGTCGACCGGATCGAAAAGGCGTGGGCACGTGAACGCCCGGACATGGACGTCAGTTCCGTCGGGATCGTGACCAGGATCTGGCGCATTGCAAGACATTTGGAGCGGGAACGTGTCGAACGGCTGACCGAGCTGGGCACCGACCGAGTTACGCTCGACGTCCTCGCAATGCTTCGGCGCGCTGGGAAACCGTATCGGATGACGGCTGGACGACTCTCAGAGGCTGCGCTGATCACTCCCGGTGGGATCTCGAACCGTCTCGACAAGCTCGAGCGCAGCGGACTGATCAAACGGGGCTTTCACCCGAAAGATCGCCGCCGCGTCGACGTGCAATTGACGAAGAAAGGCGTGCAACTTGTCGATGAGGTCGTCTCCGAAGTCATGGATTACGACACACGGCTACTGGAGGCCTTGAATGACGGCGACCAAGCCGATCTTCGTCGGCTACTCAAGTTGCTCCTGGCTCAGTTCGAGGATCCGGGGGACGGGCTGGAGACCGATTGAGCTGCGCGTCGCTCCAATTCCTACTGCACTCTGCAACATTTGATTGATCACCGGCGATTGACGAAAAAACGAAACCCTTCACCTAGACCAGAGCCGACCTGAGAGGGTCTGCATGAACGCTGTAAACGTCGCAGCTGCGCTGTAGTGCCAAACGGGTTTCGCATTGAAACCTCGCACCCTGCATCCGCGCCAACCCAGACAGGCGAGCTTCACTTCCTGACAGTCAGCAGGTCCAGGTCAGGGTGCCGTAACAACCACATCGTCGAGCCGTCGAAAGGCGTCGGTCTCGATATCGCCCTGAAGGTGTGCGGGGGCGAGTCCATGTTTGGTGTAACGATCGATGAACTCCGCAACCGTGTTTGCGGCGGAGGCATGGGTCGCGTGCCGGCGTAGGTGCAGCTCGACCGCGTCGAGCAGGATTTTTGCGGAGTCCCGGAGCACCGGATGGTTGAGCCCGTCGCGAGCGGCCGTCGTCCAGAGGTCTCGGGTGTCCGGGAGCACGTCGTTTAATTCCGTGCAGAGCCGTCGGTCCATCGCTGTTGCAACCACAAGGACCGCGGCGGACCGGCATGGTGGCTCCAACGCATCGATCATCCTGAATTCAAGCCAGCCACGGGGGCGAATCGGGGGAAAGAGCGTTGTCAGGTGGTAACGAAGGTCGTCCTCGGTCGGCCAACCTGCCGGGTGCCCTGTTGCCATCCAGTCGGCGAAGGTCAGCCCTGGCGGAACGCTCGTGCCTAGCTCGCCGCCGCGAATGAAGAACACATTTGCGGCGAGAGCGTACCTACCCCAGTCGATTTCGGGGTGTTCGCTGAGCGTGACCGGTGCCGTCCTGCCGGGGTCGATGCCGCCCCAGATCGCTTGCCGCACCGATTGCCAGTGCGTCCCGTCCGGTCCAGTTCCGGGGGAGTTCGCGAAGGCCGCGATGAGCAGGGGGCCGATCTTGTTGGCCATGACCCACCGTATGTTTCGACCATTGGGGTCATGGCTGACGTTGACCTGGACCGATGCCGTGTTCGTCATCATCCAGATCCCTTCGCGCCCGCGGTGCGCGTAGAAATTCTCCATCGCCCGATAACGAGGTAGGTCGAGTATCCGGTGCGGGGGCCTGCGATCGTCGACGGCGAGATTGGTCGCGATCAGACCGTGAGCATTGAGCCGATGGTGAAGAATCGCGGCGTCTTCGTCGATAGCGCGAAGACTGGCGAGCCCGGATTCGAGCGGAGGACCGGACAACTCGATCTGCCCCCCAGGTTCGATCGTGATCCGGCTACCGTTCGGTAATGGTCGATTCATAATGGGCAGGAAATCGGCAAGGTTCGGCCGAGAGAGGCTGCTGCGCTTGTGCACTGGCCATTCGACCTCGACTCCTACTAGGTCGTCCCCGGAGGGGACGAACGCCTCACATGCGATCTCGTATGCACGCTGGGTTGTCAGGGTGGGGCGAGAACAGGGCATATCAGCCTGGTCCTTTCGTCGTTAGTACTCTAGATGCAAAACATTTCACGTCTCAACAATTGACGAGCAAGAGATCTTTCCATAGTATGTAGTGAAGCAAGTCACAACAAGTCCCAGTTTGTGTCGATCGACACTCCATACAACTGTTCTCCACCAGGCGAAAGGCGCTATGCATGAGCGGCCCAATGACCGGAATCAAAATCGTCGACTTGTGCTCGATGATGTCAGGCCCCTGGGCCACAGACATTCTCGGGGACCAGGGCGCGGACGTCATCAAGGTTGAGGTGCCAGGCAAAGGGGATCACGTTCGGTCGCTACCCAACCGCTCCGGCGATATGTCGGCAATGTTCGTCAATGTCAACAGGTCCAAGCGGTCCCTGACTCTCAACCTGAAGACTCCCGAGGGCGTCGCGGTTCTGAAGAAGCTGGTTGCCACTGCAGATGTTGTGGTTCAGAACTTTCGGCCAGGCGTCGTCGAGCGCCTAGGTATCGGCTACGACGACCTCGCTCCGCTCAACTCGAAACTCATCTACCTCTCCATGAGCGGATTCGGTGAACGCGGACCGGCCTCCGGCCAGCGTGTCTACGATTCGCTGATCCAGGCCCTGACAGGCCTGACCACCGTCCAGGCAGGATCAGACGAAGAACGCCCCCGCCTCATTCGCACGATCCTTCCCGACAAACTGACCGCAGTAGTTGCCTCGCAGGCACTTTCGGCAGCTCTGTTCGCTCGCGAACGCACCGGAGAAGGGCAGCACATCCGGTTGTCGATGCTCGAGGCGGTCCTGTCCTTCCTGTGGGCGTCAGACATGGGCGCCTACACCTTCCCGGATCAACCCGTACCGCTGGCAAAGGGCGGCAGCTTCATCGACCTGATCTACCAGACCGCAGACGGCTACATCACGGTCGCGACGAACAGCAACGGTGAATGGCAGAGCATGTGCAAGGCACTCGGCCACCCCGAGTGGATTGAGGACGAGCGATTCTCCACGCCGGTTGGCAGGTCGGCACACATCAATGAACGATTGGAACTGATCCAAGCCGTACTGCTCGGCAAGAGCTCTGCCGAGTGGCTAGCGCTGCTCGACGAGTTCGACGTTCCGGCCGCTCCCATCCTCAAGCGCTCCGAGGTCATCGAACACCCACAGGTCAAGGCCTCCGAAATCATCGTCGAGCTGGAGCACCCCACCGCGGGGCGCCTACGGCAGGCGCGAGTGGCCGCCAGGTTCCTGGGCACCGTTCCGGATGCGCCGAAAGGTGCTCCCCTGCTCGGACAGCACAACACCGAAATTCTTGCGGAAATCGGTTATAGCAACGACGAAATCGCCTCACTCGCTGCGGAAAAAATCATCGGAACCGAGCAGGACGCCAACGCCGGCGTCCTAGCCTGAAAGGAAGTGTTGGACAGTGTCCACTGTATTGGTCGTCGGTGCCGACAAAGGCATTGCTCATTCGATTGTTCGCCAACTGCACGATCGCGGCGATAATGTCATAGCGGCCTGCCTATTCGAGGGCACCGATCTCACCGCCGACGGCATCACCGTCGAACCGAATGTCGATGTCACATCACAGGAATCAGTCACGGTCCTTGCCTCTCGTCTCATCGAGACCGGAATTAAACTGGACGCACTGATCCATGTCGCCGGCGTCATGTGGCTCGATGAACTCGGATCGCTCGACTACGACCTCGTCCGCAAACAGATCGAGATCAATACCCTCGGCCCTCTGCGCACGATCGAAGCGCTGAATCCGCTGCTCAACAAGGGCGCAAAGGTCGGCATCGTCACCAGCCGGGTGGGATCCCTTGGAGACAACACCTCCGGCGGCATGTACAGCTACCGAATCTCCAAAGCTGCCGCCAACATGGCCGGACTGAATCTGCACCACGACCTATCCAAGAACGGGATCAGTGTGCTCATGCTCCATCCGGGCATGGTCGCCACCGATCTGACGAAGAATTTCCCCGGCGAACACACCTACATCACCCCGGAACAGGCGGCTGCCGGGCTGATCAAGAACATCGACAACCTCACACCCGAGAACTCGGGCAAGTTCCAGCATTCGGACGGAACCTTCCTCCAGTGGTGAGGACGCAACATACACCTCGCTTACCAGTGAATATCCATCCGATCGAGACAGAAGGACGACACACACGATGATCACCGTCTATGGATACGTTCCAGCCTGGGGGATCCCGGACATCAGCCCGTACGTGACGAAGGTAGTGAACTACCTGACGTTCGCTGGTATCGAGTTCGAACACAAGACACAGGATCTCGCGACGCTCGACCAAGACTCTCCCCACGGCAAGCTTCCATACATCGTCGACAGTGACGGGACCAAGGTAGGCGACTCCAACACGATCATCGCCTACCTGAAGAACAAATACGGCGACAAACTCGATGCAGACCTAAGCAAGGAACAGCTTGCCCTCGGACTTGCCTTCAACCGGTTGATCGAAGAACACCTCTATTGGAGCGGCATAATTCAGCCGCGCTGGCGTGAGGACAGCGGATGGGAAACCTACATTCCGTACATTGTTCAGGGCGCCGAGGTGACTCCCGAGATGCGTGAGGGTCTTGATTCATTCCGAGGCAGGATCCTCGCCGAATTCGACGGCCAGGGCATGGGTCGTCGCAGCGCGGAGGTCGTCGACGAGTTCTTCCGGACCGACATCGACGCCCTGTCCGAATTCCTGGGCGACAAGCCTTTCTTCCTCGGCGACAAACTGCACTCGATCGACGCATCGGTCTACTCGACGCTGCGGCAAATTGCCGACCAGCCCCAGCACTGGCTCGGAACCGGATACGTCCAGTCCAAGCAGAATCTCGTGGACTACATGGACCGCATTCGCAAGCAGTACGACATCTAACCGTCCGTAATCGACTCTCTTGGAGCATCGTTCGATGATTGATCTCTACTACTACACCAGCCCCAATGTTCGGAAAGTGCTCATAGCACTGGAGGAAATGGGACTTGACTACCAGATCGCCTGGACGGACATCAGAGAGGGCGATCAGTTCGAATCGGAGTACGTCGAGATCAATCCGAACAGCAAAGTGCCGGCCATCGTGGACCACGACGGCCCCGGTGGCCGGCGCTTGACGATCTTCGAATCCGGTGCCATCCTGCTCTACCTGGCAGAGAAGACCGGCCTACTGCTCCCAACCGATCCGATCAGCCGACAAGAAGTGCTGTGCTGGCTGTTCTGGCAGGTGTCCAACCACGGACCGATGGCTGGACAGGCCGCACATTTCGTCTCGCACGCCCCCAAGCAGGGAATCGACAACCCCTACGCCCGAAATCGGTACGCGGGCGAGGTGGCACGCCTCTATCGTGTTCTCAACGACCGGCTCGCTGATCGCGACTACCTCGCCGGCGAGTACTCGATCGCAGACATCGCGACCTTCCCCTGGACTCGGGTGGCCGCCGGACACGGAATCGATGTCGCCGACTACCCCAACGTCAAAGCGTGGGCAGACCGCATTTCCGCCCGCCCCTCTGCCAAGGTCCGCATCTCCGACCCGCGCGAGGAGAAGGCCCGAAGCCACGAATACAGCGCGGAGCAGTTTCAGACGCTCTTCCGCCCGGAAGGAAGTCAAGCATGAGTATCACCGCAGATTCATTGCCCCACTTCACCCCTGGATTGACCATCGACGGACAGATCACCACCACCACAGCGGTGATCCCAGTTATTAATCCCGCTACCGAGTCAGTCTTCGCGGAGGTTCCCAACGCAGGTGTCGAGCACCTCGACACCGCAGTCATTGCGGCCCGGCGCGCCGCTCGGCACTGGTCGAGCAAGGACCTGGCCACCAGGCAGAGCATCGTCCTCGAACTCGTCGACCACGTGCGCGCCAATATCAGCGAACTTGCCCGGCTGGTGACTCTCGAACAAGGAAAGCCTGTCGCGAAGGCAGCTGGCGAAATCGAATCGGGCCTGCGCAGCCTCGAACGTTACGCGAGCTGGGATATTCCCATCGAAGTCATCCGAGACAACTCCGACGAGCTGATCGAGGTACATCGCGCACCGGTGGGCGTGGTTGGCGGCATCACTGCCTGGAACTACCCCCTCCTGCTGGCACTGTGGAAGATCGGCCCGGCACTCGTCACCGGCAACCCGATCATCGTCAAACCCTCACCGCTGACCCCAGTGGCCACCTTGCGACTGGGTGAGCTGGCCCAAGAGATCCTCCCCCCGGGAGTCCTCCAAGTACTCAGTGGCGGTGACGATCTCGGCCGAGCGATGACTGCACACACCGGGATCGACAAGATCACGTTCACCGGGTCCGAACGTGCGGGAAAGTCGATCATGGCAGGCGCCGGCCCGACCCTCAAGCGCCTGACCCTCGAACTCGGTGGCAACGATCCCGGCATCGTCCTCGACGACGTCGACGTGGAATCCATTGCTGCGGACCTGTACTGGGGTGCCATGTCGAACTGCGGCCAGGTTTGCGCCGGCCTCAAACGCCTCTATGTGCCTGGGCACCTCGCACCCGCCATCGAAGAAGCACTCGCCGAGGTCGCCAAGGGCGTGAAGGTAGGCAACGGGCTCGACGACGGCGTAGACATGGGACCGGTCCAGAACGCCGCTCAGTTCGCCAAGGTCCGCGGCTATGTCGACGACGCGGTCGACCGCGGCGCCGACGTCTACTTCTGCGGGGAGGTACCCGAGGGGCCCGGCTACTTCCACCCTGTCACCCTGGTCCGGGGGATCGATGACACCGTCCCTCTGGTACGCGAGGAACAGTTCGGTCCTGTCCTGCCGATCCTGACGTACACCGACATCGACGATGTGATCGCACGCGCCAACAACTCCGACCTGGCGCTGGGTGCCTCTGTGTGGTCCTCCGACGAACAGCGAGCGACCAAGGTCGCCGCGCAGGTCGAAGCGGGAACAGTCTGGGTCAACCAGCATCCGATGCTGACCTCCGATGTCCCGTTCGGAGGCATCAAACAGTCCGGTCTCGGCGTCGAACAGTCCATCCACGGAGTCCTCGAGTACACCAACTACCGAGTCTTGCGAGTCAAACGATGACCGCAAAAACGCACCGCCCACAAGACAACCGCCCATACCGCCACAATGGAAGGCGAACAACATGTTACTGAACCGGGACGATTGGTACGACACCTCACGAGACCTCGATTGGGAACTGAGCTACGTCGATCCGGCGGTAGCGTTCCCGACGAGTTGGAGCGGCGCTGGAGACGTACCGAAGGAGGCTTGGGACCAATGGGACGAACCGTTCCGGGTTTCCTATCGCGATTACGTCCGTATCCAGCGTGAAAAGGAATCCGGTGTCCGCGCCGTCAGTAATGCTCTCGGGCGCTCCGGAATCTTCGAGAAGCTTGATCCCGCGCATGTTGCCGCATCGCATCTCCATATGGGAACGACATGCATGGTCGAGCATATGGCTGTGACGATGCAGAGCCGATTCTGTCGATTTGCGCCGACTCCCCGTTGGCGCAACTTGGGCGTCTTCGGGATGCTCGACGAGACCCGTCATACCCAGCTCGACCTTCGTTTCTCGCATGATCTCCTCAAACAGGATCCGCGTTTCGATTGGGCACAAAAGGCATTCCATACCAACGAGTGGGGCGTGTTGGCGGTGAAGAATTTCTTCGACGATGCGATGCTCAATGCGGATTGTGTCGAAGCTGCCTTGGCCACAAGCCTGACCGTCGAACACGGATTCACTAACCTGCAGTTCGTCGCGTTGGCAGCCGATGCCATGGCCGCAGGTGACATCAATTGGTCAAACCTGCTGTCCTCCATCCAGACTGATGAAGCGAGGCACGCGCAGCAGGGCTTCCCTACGCTGTCCATCCTGATGGAGCACGATCCCGCCCGCGCCCAGAAGGCACTCGATATCGCCTTCTGGCGGTCCACCCGACTTTTCCAGACGCTGACTGGGCCGGCGATGGACTACTACACGCCTCTCGATCAACGCAAGATGAGTTTCAAGGAGTTCATGCTCGAGTGGATCGTCAACCACCACGAGCGGATCCTCGAGGACTACGGGCTGAAGAAGCCGTGGTATTGGGACCAGTTCATGTACTCGCTCGAAAACGGTCATCACGCCATGCATCTCGGGACGTGGTTCTGGCGTCCGACTTTGTTCTGGAAGCCGAATGCCGGTGTCTCCAAGGACGAGCGCGAGTGGTTGCGTGAGAAATACCCCACCTGGGAAGAGAACTGGGGCGGAATGTGGGACGAGATCATCAAGAACGTCAACGATGATCGGATCGAGAACACTCTGCCGGACACATTGCCGGCGTTGTGCAATCTCACCCAACTTCCGTTGGGCTCGGCGTTTGCTCGGCACGATCTCGCCGAGCACAGCCTCACCTACAAGGGGCGGCTTTACCACTTCGATTCCGAAATCTCCAAGTGGTGCTTCGAGCAGGATCCTGATCGCTACGCAGGCCACCAGAATTTCATCGACCGCTTCATCGACGGCCAGGTACTCCCGGCCGACCTCGCCGGCGGACTCCTGTATATGGGGCTGACCCCGGACGTGATGGGAGACGACGTGTACGACTACGCCTGGGCGAAGGATTACCTTCCGTCAAATGCCGCAGGTGTAAAAAACATCGTTGCACGCGAACCGATTTCACTCTGATTTCGGATTCCCACGATCGGCAAGGAGAACTGACCATGGCACCTTTTCCCATCACCGGACGTTTCATCGGCGACTTCGTCCCACACCTCGTCGCGGTGGACACCGACGACACCTGGAATCAGATAGCCCGAAAAGTCGCATTACATTCGGTGGGTCGACGCGTCCCGGAGCCAGAGGCGAATACAGAGTATGACGTGTTCGTCGAAGGAACCTTGATGACACCTGACGCCACCCTAGGCGAGCTGCTCGGCACTCGCACGCTCCCACCACTGCAATGGGTCGACGTGGGCTTCCGAGAGCAGGCGAATATCGATGTCTGACGATCCCGACAACGACTTCGTCGACCTGGTCGCCGAGGACGAACTCTGGGACAACGAAATGGAATCGTTCGACCTCGGAGACGACGAAGTACTCCTATTGAAGGTCAACGGTGAAGTCCGCGCCTACGACGGAATCTGCCCACACCAGAGCATCTCACTGGTCGAGGGAGAATTCGAGAACGGTGTCGTAACCTGCCGTGCACATGAATGGCAGTTCGACGCACTGACCGGCGCAGGAGTCAACCCCCGAGATACCTGTCTGCACAAGCACGACGTCCGCATTGTGGACGGCGTCATCCAAGTTCGCCTCAAGTCGCCGGTCCAGGCGCATCCCTGACAGTAGGAGCTCACACTCATGACCATTGTCGATATGGATGTCTCGGACGAGTCGTCC
This sequence comes from Rhodococcus sp. C3V, assembly GCF_029269915.1. Lineage (NCBI taxonomy): Bacteria > Bacillati > Actinomycetota > Actinomycetes > Mycobacteriales > Nocardiaceae > Rhodococcus > Rhodococcus sp. C3V. The sequence continues at coordinate 6,812 of NZ_JARJBE010000027.1, read as the reverse complement.
CCCGACCTAGTTGGTCCGGTCATCCGGGCCGGCAACCTGGCCGAGGCGGTGATCGATGCGATCGACGAGGACAACCCGGGCCAGGACGTGCTGGTACTCGACCGCGAAGACTACGTCCGCATCCACACCCGCGGAGCGTGCCGCCTCACGCAAGCAAGCCTGGAAAAGTACCTCGGCCAGAGCTATCAACTGGCCGCTCTCGAGATCGATATGCCCTCGTTCAAGGGGCGCCTCAAGACCCGCACCGATGAATACGTCTGGTTCTACCAGAACTCGGGACAGGAGAAGTCATGACCAGCAAGGCACCGCGGTCCCGTTCACGTGGACTCAAGACCTGGAGCGCATTCGGCAATCTCGGGCGGCGACCCACTGAATACGAAGTACTCACACACAACATGAACCACACCACCGGCACCGTGCCGCTCGAAATGGGGCCCGACGTTCACGGAAACGTTTGGTTGCGCGAGCACCGGGACTCAATGCAATTGACGGTCGACGACTGGGACGCCTTCCGGGATCCCGACACCGTCACCTACGGCAGTTACGTTGCGGACCAAGATGATCAGGAAACCTACGTCGAGAATCTGATCGCTCAGTTCGACATCGACGGATCCGATGAGATGCTTTCGAACGAGGCCTTGACTCTGTTGCTGAGGGCGTCGACCCCGACGCGGTATGTCGCGCACAGCCAGCAAATGTTGTCCGCGTATGTTCAGCAGCTCGCGATGAGCAGCTACGTCGGCAACTGCGCCGCATTCCAGACCGCGGACCAGCTCCGGCGAGTGCAACTTACCGCGTACCGGACCACCCAGCTTCAGCTGACGCATCCCGACCGTGGATTCGGCACTGCGGAGAAAGGATTGTGGACCGAGCTACCCGACTGGCAGCCAATCCGGGCCGCATTCGAATGGGCACTCGTGGAATTCGATTGGGACCGAGCGTTTGTCGCGACCAACCTCGTGACCAAGGCGATCGCGGATCAGCTTTTCCTCGTTCAACTCGGACGACAAACCGCCCGTGTGGGAGCGCGATTGGATACACTGATTTTGGAAAACCTCTGGCGGGACAGCCTGCGGAGTCAGCGCTGGTCAGCAGCACTGGTGGAATTCCTCGCCGCCGCCGATCCCGGCAATTTGACTGTGCTTCAAGGACATCTGAATGAATGGGCCGCTCGCGGACACGAAATGATCGGCGCCGGCGCCCGGATACTGGCGTCACCAAGTGGTGCGTCTGCGGACGAGATTGCTGCCGCCGTCCGCCACGACTGGCACAATTACCTCGACCGTCTCGGCCTGCGGGCCGAATCCGATTGAGACCTGACTCCATGACTGTCACAGTGAACTTCCGTGGGCACGAGGAACCGGTGACGTGCGGGCCCGAAGAAACACTTCTTCGGGCCGGCCTCCGGGCCGGACTCGCCCTGCCCTACGAATGCGCTAGCGGTGGATGCGGTAGTTGCCGCTCACAACTCGTCGAAGGCGAGGTCAAGTCCCTCTGGCCAGACGCGGGGGGACTCTCCGAACGAGACCGACGCCGCGGCAATCGGATTCTGATGTGTCAATCAATTCCGACAGCGGACTGCACGGTCAAGGCGCCGATACTCGACAGACTTCCGGTGAGCCGGGAAGCCGTGCCCGAGCGTGTGACTTCGCGACTTTTGGGTAGAGAGGCATTGAGCCCCGATACTGCTCTGTTCACTCTCGACTTCAGCTCACCCATCGACTTCCTGCCTGGGCAGTTCATGCTGCTGGAGTCGCCGGACGGGGTTCGAAGAGCCTACTCGATGGCGCATCCGGCAGCCGGCAACGACTGCACGACCGTCGAATTCATCATCCGTGCCAAGCCTGGCGGAGCTGCTTCGAGTTGGCTCTTCGACAAGGTCCAGGTGGGTGACGAGATACTCGTCGAAGGCCCCTACGGGCGCGCATACGCCCAATCGGGGTCCGAGCGTCCGGCGTTGTGTATCGCGGGCGGTACCGGGCTGGCACCGATCCTCGCGATCACCGAGGAACTTCTGGTGGAGAACCAGACCCGGCCGGTGGATCTGTACATCGGTGCACGTATGGCCCGAGATGTCGTTCTCCACGATCGGCTCGCCCGATTGAACGAACTGGGGGCCCGTGTCGCAGTCTCCGTCGAAGATCCGGACTTCGCCGTCAATGAGCCATCGGGATGGGCAATGTTTGCCGCTTCCCGGGTAGGGCGTGTGATCGACCACGTCGCCGAAGACTGGTCCGATCTCAGCGATCACGACATCTATCTCGCCGGGCCGGCCGGAATGGTCGACGCTGCGCTGCGAGCGCTCGTCCGTGAGCGCGGAGCCTTCTCGGACCGGCTGTTCTTCGACCGTTTTATCGTCTGAACACACTACCTCTCTCGAACTCTCTCGAACTCGGAAGGATCCACCATGTTGCTGGAAACCATCGAACTACCGACTGATGAGCACTACGCACGCAACCTCATCGACGGAAGGTGGGTGTTCCCGGCCGCACCTTACGAGTACGAGATCCGGAACCCCTCCAACAGCACGATCACCGCTGTCGTTCCCCTCTCGTCCCGATTCGATGTCGATCGGGCAATCTCATCTGCACGTAACGCGCTGTCGGGCCCCTGGTCAGATCTACACACCAGGGACCAGCTGTTGGCCCTATTGTTGCACCGTCTCGCGGAGGCAGCCCCCGAACTGGCGCGCCTGCAGTCGACCGAGACAGGTCTCGGATACGACGATTCGCTCGCCACCATCGAATCGTCATTGAGAATCGCCCGCGCGATCCTCACCCGGGAAGTCCTGCATCCACGCCCCATGGCGGCAGGTATATCCGGGCACGTATTATCATGGGGCGCACCGTTTTCGGAAATGCTCCTGAATGTCTTTCCTGCGCTTGCTGCCGGAAACACCGCCGTCGTAAAGCCGTCGTTGCGAGGCCCCCTATCGCCAGTGGCCGTCGCGTTCATCGCGGACCAACTGGGATTTCCCGCCGGCGTTCTCAACATCGTGCAAGGCACCGGCGTCGACGTGGGCGCCGCGCTCATCAGCAGTACCGCACTGCAGACACTGCACGTACGAGCGAGCGAGTCCACGCTCAGTCGCGCGAGCCGAGCGGGACATAGAACACACGTGCCTCTACGCACGCTGGCCGGTGGCGGCAACGCCGCGATCGTCTATCCGGGACTCGAGGAGGACAAGTTCGCGACGATGGCGACCGAAATCGCAGAGGCGGTGCGAGTCCATAACGCCGGCGGACCTTTCGCTCTGCACACCGTCGCCGTGCACCGCGACGTCGCCAAGAATGCGATCGCCTGCATCCTCGGTCAACTTGCCCTGTTTAACAATCGCGCCGCTCCCCTGCCCACTGAACCTCTGCGTCAACGGGCGATCGACCGCGTCGACCAGTTGGTTGCCGGTGGCGGCCGGGTCTTGCTGGGGGGAACGATTCCCGATGACATCCAGCATCGAATGGGTTGGCGACTGCCCACGACGGTCGCCGACCTCGGCGAAGTGACCTCGAAGGTGACGGGGCTGGCACACTCGTGTGAATCGCTGGGGCCGGTCCTGACCGTCGTCCATTGGAACACGCTCGCCGACCTCGACGAGGTATTCAACTCACGGCACCACCGCGACGGTTACGCCTCGGTCTGGGGTGACGACTCCGCCGACGACCGCACCCGGTTCGGGGTCACCGCCCGCGAACAGGGACCTCGCAGTGCGATGCACAGCGGACTGGTACCTGCCGCATGGACTGGAGAATCGGCACATCGCAGCAGCGAGGTTACACCATGAGCGCGGTGCTCAACGACACGCAGGCACGGTCCGGGTTTCGGTTGAACTTCGTGTTCATCACCGATCCCCTCACGGCACTCGAACCTGCGCACGACACCACTGTCGCGTTGATGGAGGCCGCACAGCTGGCCGGACACCGTGTGCTGACCACGACCATCGGTGAGATCGGTATCGACCAAGGGCATGCGTTCGCCCATTGCCGAGACGTCACGCTGCGCCCAGCGGTCTTGGGCGAGAACAAGTGGATCGCCGACACCGACTGGTACACCTGCGGCAGTACTCGCCGATACTCTCTTGATGAGGTAGCGGCGATCTTCATGCGGACCGATCCTCCCGTCGACAGCAACTATCTTCGGGCCACTTTCATCCTCGATCTGGTCGATCCGAGCAAGACACTGCTGATCAATTCGCCTGCTGGGCTTCGCGATGCGAACGAGAAACTGTTCGCTCTCCAGATGCCCGAGCTCGGTCCACCCACCCTCGTCTCCGCCAACCGAGACGAGATAGTTGAAGCTGTACGCACTTGGGGCGCAGCAGTTCTCAAACCTACCGACGGTATGGCTGGACGCGGCATCATGCTCCTGCGGCCGGATGACCCGAACCTGCACTCGATTCTCGACACCGCCACCGCCCGCGGTGACCAGCACGTGGTCATCCAGAAGTACATCGTAGAAGCGAAGACGGCGGGAGACCGGCGTGTGATCGTCCTCGACGGCAAACCGATCGGATCAGTCCGCCGCATCGTCGACAGTGGAGGCGGCGACGAATTCCGGTGCAACATGGCCACGGGTGCACGTGTCCTGCCAGACACGGTTACTGCCCATGATCGTGAAATCTGCAACATTCTCGGGCCCGAGCTCATCAGGCGTGGACTCGTGTTCGTCGGAATCGACATCATCGGAGACAGGCTCACCGAAGTGAACGTAACCAGTCCAACAGGAATCCGCGAGATCGATGCGCTCAGTGGCACCCATCTGGCCGCCGACACAATCGAATGGGCGACCGCCCGATGCACACAGATGACGGAGATGCGATGAGTACGACGGCCTCACCGAAGCAGCGCGAGCAGATCGTGGTCATCGGCGCCGACGCCGCGGGAATGAGTGCGGCCCATCAGGCGCTGCGCAGTGCCAAAGCGGAGGGTCGCGACGTGGACGTGATCGCACTCGAGAAAACATCCGACACGTCATACTCCGCCTGCGGTATCCCCTATCTGGTGTCCGGGACGGTCGGCACCATCGACGAACTGAGCGCTCGTACGCCCGAGAAACATCGGGCGATGGGGGTGGACCTGCGAATGAACGCCACAGCTACGCAGATCGACCTTGACGCTCGCACAGTGACATATGTCCACGACACCCGAGGTGAGGAGGTCGTTCGGTTCGACAAGTTGATCCTCGCCACCGGTGCCCATCCGATCATCCCACAGTGGGCAGTAGCGCAGGGCGGTGAACTGATCAAGGGGGTGCATCCGGTCAAGAGCCTCGATCATGCCCGGCACTGGGTCGATCTCGTCTCACGCCCGGTTCCGCACGGTACAGCGGTGACCACCCCCCGCGCTGTGGTAGTCGGCGGTGGATACATCGGCCTGGAAATGGCCGAAGCGATGGTCCAACGCGGATTCAGTACCACGCTCCTGACCCGCAGTGCTTTGATGAGCAGCCTCGACAGCGACATGAGTGAGCGTGTGCGCGAGGCCGTCCATGCCAGCGGAGTCGCTGTCGTGGCCAACACCACGGTCGTCGGCCTCGACAGCGTCGACTGTCGCGTGCGGTCGGTGACCGGCAGCAACGGGCAAGTCTACCCCACTGACGTTGTTGTCCTCGGACTCGGCGTCCGCCCAGCCACCGAACTCGGAGTGGCCGCCGGACTGCCCACTGGCGAATACGGCGGCTATTTGCCCAACGAGAGGCAGGAAGTCGCAGAGGGTGTCTGGGCCGCCGGGGACTGCTGCGAGGTCATCGAACGTATTCGGGGAAAATATGTCCTCGCAGCCCTGGGCACCCATGCGAATAAACAGGGGCGCATCTGCGGGTACAACGTCGTCGGCGGATCACACCAGTTTCCTGGCATCCTGGGCACCGCCATCACCCGCTTCGTATCGGCAGGCACACATGTCGAAGTAGCACGCACCGGTCTGAGCACGCGGGAGGCAACCGAGGCGGGGTACGAGGTGCAATCGCTCGTCACGGTCGGCGGCACCGCCAGCGGCTATATGCCGGAGCGCTCACCGATCGCCACCAAGATCATTGCCGATCGTCGTACGCGCCGGTTGCTCGGTGTGCAGATAGTGGGCGGGACGCAGTCAGCCAAGAGGATCGACACAGCCGCCGCGGCGTTGTGGGGTGAGATGAGTGTCGATGACCTTGCGGCGATGGATCTCTCGTATGCCCCGCCGTTCGCGACGGTGTGGGAGGCGATTCAACTCGCCTCCCGCCGCTTGTCGGATCGGTTGTGAGCGCCGCACACCCGCCGCTTCAGACGAAAGGCGCAGTCGTGGACCGCGTGGCTCAGTCGATGCCAACACACGAACTGCTCGCCGAGCTGAACCGCTGGGTCGGCGGAGTCGGAGCGCGGGAGGTGCGGCCAGGGTTGACCATCTGCAGGTTCGAGGAGACGGGCCCCTACCTATGGGAGCCGGCCCAGGGCATTACCTTTGGACTCGTTGCCCAGGGTCGTCTTTCGCTAGAACTTGACCGGATCGCGTACGGTTGCGAACCATTCCAAGGTGTTGTTTTCACGGACCGTCTATGTCCTGCAGTGGAAATCGTCGCGGTCTCCGCCGATCAACCCTTCGTCGCGATGTTTCTGCAGATAGATGCGGCCGTAATTCGGCGCATATCAACAGATGTCCTGGTCAGCGATGCATCGGCGGTGACGATCACTTCTCGCACCCGAAAAAGTCACAACCAGTGCAGCGGCGTCTTCGGTGTGGACGCTCGACTACTCCACTGCGTTCTCCGATTTCTTCGTGCATGGCATGACCCCCATCAAGTGAGCCGCAAGTTATGAGAATCCTTCCGCCCTGATC
>NZ_JARJBE010000085.1:0-336 GCF_029269915.1 Rhodococcus sp. C3V | reverse complement strand
GCTTTGTGAGTTCGTCGGCGCCTGCTCAGACGGTGACCGTTTCTGATCCGGCTCCCGTGGATGTGGAGACGACGACGTCGTTGTCGGTTCCGGCTACGGCGATCACGGGCAGCGCGGTTGATCTGACGGCGACGGTTGCTCCGAACAATGCTGTGGGTACGGTGCAATTCAAGTCGAACGGCACGGCGATCGGCACTCCGGTGGCAGTCTCCGCGGGTGTTGCGACATTGAGCCATTCGTTCGATGCTGCTGGTGCACAAAGTGTTACGGCTGACTTCACCGCTGGTGCAGGGTTTGTGAGTTCGTCGGCGCCTGCTCAGACGGTGACCGTTTCTG
>NZ_JARJBE010000026.1:0-21998 GCF_029269915.1 Rhodococcus sp. C3V | reverse complement strand
GACACCACGATGTGGTGCCACATCAGCAAAGCCGAGCGCGCCCGATGGCGACCCCCGATCACCGAATTCACCGCCGCGGCCGTCGAAGAATGTCCCGGTACCAACGACTACCGCGCCACCCACCTGTTCTGACATGCCCGCACGAAACGGAGAAGAACCATGAAGCACCTGGCACTCGACGAAATCCAGATCACCTCTCAGGCCGAACCGGCACCCGCGAGCAGCAGCGAGGTTCTCGCATTCATTGCCCGCGAAGGACGCAAACTTCAGATCAATCATTTGATCTGTGCGGCCTACGCCACACGAAGGGTTGACGGTGTGGAAGATTCTCGCAGCACTCCGAAGGTTCGGCGGGCACGATGAGTTCTCCGACGACGTTCGACATTGTCGTTCACTACGCGATAGTCGCGTCGACCGGCGCGGCATTGATCGCGGGTGCAGTCAACGACTGGTCTGCGGTGGTCATGGCTCTTGTCCTCGTGCCGTTCGGAGTGATCGTGCTGCGGCCGAATGCACCCTCTGAGATTGTCTTCGGCGCCGCAGAGGCCGTAGAGAATCTCCGCGATGCGAACAGGTCAACACGCGCGAGCAAGAGAACTGAGGACCCAAGGGGGTCGGCGAAGTGATCACACCGTTCCGGGTCCTCATGCTGATCGACGTCGTTGTGGTCACCGTATGTGCATGGCTGTTCACGCAGCCTCGCTATGTACCCCGCGAACCAGCCCGCGAGTGCTACACCACCTTGTTGGGCAGCACCGGAGCACCGCAATGCCCCACCGCGGCGCACGACTTCATGATGACCTACTCCCCAGTGATAATGGCGATTCTGGGCGGGCTTGTCCTTCTGTCCACTCACATTCGGGTATTCAGCGATCACCGGAACCGCCCCGCCCGCGAGATCCCCCAGGAGGAATCAGCATGATGCTCATCACGATGCTGCCGCTGACCGGCTCCACGAAGGTGCTCGAAATCGGCTGGTAGATCGGGTTATTCCGGCACGCACGCATTAGTAATGTGACTAGACGAACTACAGGGGGAATGATGGCCAGCTACGAAAGCGACTTCGACGCAGCACTCAATCGCGGGCGCGTTTATGACAGTGCCGAGCAATTGCGTGCTACTCCAGAGGGAACGCCGATCACTGATTCACAAGGCCGGCACTGGATCCGCGGATTCAACGATCCGGCCGAACGACGGTGGCGACGTCGAAAGGCTCCGCGGCTGATCTGGGTGAGTATCGGCGGCGCTCACGACCGTCGCCCGTCTTCCGAGATCCCTCTCCCCGCCACACATGCGGCCACCGAGGACTTCTGGCCCACGACCCTCGTGGAGGGGTCGGGGACGCCCGTGTCGATCGGGGCGATCGCCGGAGGCTGTGTCGGTGGTAATCCCGGCCTCTCGCTGTGGAGTGGGGCAGAGGTACGCGCCCGTGACTTGTTGCCGGGTGCAGGGAAGTCGAACACGGATGGTGGCGGCGCGAACCGCATCGTCTCGGCATGGGGGATGTACGGCAGCGACATCGTGGGTGAGGAAGAGCGCCAACTCTTTTGACTACCCGACCCCGATCGCTGCTGTAGCGGTGCCAGAAATTGTGTAGTTGAACTGCAAAGATGACATGTCCCCAGCTCCCTCGTCGGGGCAGGGAAACGACTAGAGATGCGAGATTCTGCATGACAGATCAGACGAACCCGCAATGGGACGAGTGGGACAGCGAAGCCAGAGCCGAACTCGTCGAGAAGTACCGCGACTTCGGATACCCGATCTTGAGCGGAAGGGTCAACAGGTGCGCGACGCTCGACGTGCATCGAGATGGCGTACATGTCGGATACGTCGACGTAGACCCGTCGGGGATCGACTGGGTGATTCAAACGCGGAGGATTTTCCTCGAAAAGCCGTTCCGGTTCGACAAGGCGCTCCACGCGGAAGGTAAGTATCAGCCTCGATGGGGGCTGTTCCTGATGGAAAGGGTCTTCGACAAGTTCCCTGACAAGGAAATCCGGGAAAGCTCGATCGACAACGACCCGTTAGGTGACCCGTTCCTGGCGAGGGTCCGGGGCGAGTACGCGATGCCGTACCACCAGCCGAATTGCTTCCTCAACGACGAACGACGGTGCACATGCGGAGTGGGTCGACCACGAGCAGCGTTGTAAGAACATCGACAGCACACACAATCTTCAAGGGGGACAAGGACATGACAGAACCCGATCACCTGACGAACTGGACCGCGGCCGGATGGTTCGGTGGGATAGCGGTTCTCGTCCTTGCTGGTCTGCTCGGCGCGGCAGCGGTGTTTCTCGGCAGGGTGACCTACTGGTACAGCGCCAGGGACGTTGCGGTGAGTTGGTGGCGCCTGGCTGCGTCGCTTGTGCTCTGGGCGGTCTCGATCTGGGGGCTTGTCCACGCGCTCGGCGCGTTGGCCCGCCACAGTCGTAGTACCGAGTTCTTCGGCACGACAGGTCTGATCAGCGTCGCGGTGATCGCAGCGGCCTACATGGTTGCCGCGAATCTGGCGAACGGCGTGTGTGAGGACATCGCACGATTCAAGGAAGAACCGGGTTGGCTGCCCGCGACATGGATAGTTCCGGCGCTGTCGGTGTTCGTCGTGTTCGTGGTCACCCAGTTCGGGGAGATCACGGCCCGAGAACTCTGGGATGGGGTACTTCGCAACGCGATTGTGCTCGGCGCACTCCTTGTGTTGTTCCTTCTTGGTCTCGTCTGGCTCTACACACGTGCCAAGGAACGCAATTGGGTCGACTGATTCGCGAGTTGAGCTGCCAGATAGGATCTTCAACTCTTCCGCTTGCGCGGCAATCGAACTCGCGCGCCTGCGCTGTATGTCGGATTGTGTTCCCATCTCCCGGGCGCGCTTGCTTGCGCAGTCATGGTGCATCGTGAGACCGGCTGCGGCACCGTCGAGCGGAAACGTGCAGATCGGACATTTCGGTGCAGGGCCGAGTATCGGCTGAATGATCTGGTTCCGCGACCCTGCTGCACCCGTGTGGATCGGGGCTTCACAAGTTCGGCGTCCTTGCGTCGGGTCTGGTTTCTGCTGTTGTGTCAGGCCCGGCGTCCAGTCGGATTCACCGTTGGGGCCGAGCGTGTCTCGGTCGCGTCGGGGAACGACGTACACGTATCCGGACCGGTCAACGATAGGGACCAGGTCGCCGCTTGCGGCACCGGCGATTGCGCCGTCCAGTGTCATTCCGATCAGCGGCACGAGCTTTGTGTGCCACTTCCCGCAGTGTCGGCCACCAGTGTCCGGGCATCGAGAGAAGCCAGTGGCGTCACAGATTGTCATTTCGATCTCGCGGAGGGCGGTCGCGGTTGCGGTGCCAGCCGGGGGCATGCTCGATGACCAGTCGGTCTCGTTCACGCGCATCGAGGGCACTTTGTGAAGCCAGGCGGGTTGTCTGTCCGAATCCGACGTCCACAGCGGGACGATGCCGGCACGTGCAGTTTTCGTTGTCCGCTTACGTGCTGCGGCAAGGGTCAGGCTTGAATGTTGCACTTCGGCACCGACCAGTACGGGGCCTTTGACCAAGACGTCGACGCGAGTTCCCCCCGGTGGTCGTGTACTCGGGAACTGCCTCGAAGCCGGCGCTGTCAGCGGCTCGGCACCAGTAATCCTTCTGGCGCTTGTGCTCGTCGGTCTCGGGCGTCACTGCGTGTTTTGCGGTGCAGCCGGCGCCGGGAAAGTGCACTGCGAAGTACCGGTCGCCATGTTTGCGTAGGTACATTTCGCCGCCACCCGGTTCCATGCATTCGAGGACACCGTCGCCGCGGTCGATGGTGTTGTGCAGCTCGGCGATTCTCGTCATGTCGGCGGGGGTGAGGGCCGAGAGGTCCACGGGCGTGCCGTCGAGTCGTGCCTGGGTACTCATGGAGACCTCCAGTGGTTGCTGCTGTCGCTCTTCTCAAGTGTGCAGGACAGCGCCGACATTCCCGGGTGTCATTCGGAGTGTTCGGCTGTCGGTGGATCTCTCTAGCGTGAACGCATGAACTGGACTTATGCGTTGAACCCGGATCTGGCGGGGCCGTGGGACGAGGTGTACCCGACCGATCCCACCGTGGGTTACCTGTACGTGATGGCGTTCGATTCGGGCTGGACGAAAGTCGGCCTGACGACCGATTGGCCGAAGCGCCGGCACTCGCATATGTCGACCTTCCGCAGGCTGGGGTGCGAGTTGTCGCAGGATCCGTGGAAATCGTGTGTGGTACCGCGCGCCGAGCTGGGCGTGATCGAGAAGCGACTGCACGCGGAGGCATGGAGAACGTCAGACGGGAGCACCTTCAATCCGCGGGTCACCGGAGTCGGGCGCGATGCGTCCAAGCCCGCGGGAACCGAACTGTTCCGCGGGTGCTCGTTCGACTACTTGGTGGCCTTCGCTGATGTGTTGGCGGCGACGGACGCGCTCGTCTGAGCGACGAAAAGCAACTGGCAACCGTGCCGGCCGGACTTTTCGTCGCTGTGCTCGTCATGTCGAGGTAGGTCGGCATGACGCCAGCACCCGCGGTGGGGACGTGTCATCTATCGAGGTCAAAGGTGAAACTGTCGCGCGGGGCGGGGACAGGTGTAAACGCGAGAGAAGATCGCCGGGTCTCTATTTGCGGAAGCCGCGGTCGTCGTCGCGTCGGAGGCCCGTTTCGAAGGGGATGAACCAATCCTCGGGGTCGAGGTTAACTCCGTCCGGGATGGGTTCTGGCCAGAACAGTGTCAGCACGTCGTGGTCTTGGAACAGGTAGTCGAGCGGGTCGTCCCAGTAGTCGTCATTCTTGTGCGCGGGAAGATCGGTGAGTTCTTCTGCGAATCGGTCCGACAGCATCGCGATGCGGGCGCGGCCGATGATCAAATGCAGCGCCATTTCCTCACCGGTACAGCGAGGTTCGGGATCGACTGTCGCGGTCGCATCGGCGGAAAGATCGTCGAACGCGCGAGCCATGGTGCGTCGCCACGTCGCATCCTGAGTCCAGGTGCATGCCGGCAGTTCCGCCAGCACCCCGCGGCCGGACCCTGGTTGGACAGGGAGATCGCCGAGCAGGTGGGCGTCGGCGAACACCGCATCCGCAAGCTCTGTCGCTACCTTCGAAACAACGTAGGACTGGCGTGAGGTCAACGTCGGTGCATCCGGATCGAACGTGTCGTCCTCGTAGTAAAAATCGTCGTCGTCAGGATTCGGAACCAGGTGCATGCCACGCAGACTAGACGGAAGATCGTTGTTCGTCTCGGCCGCGCGGGCACGCTCTCGCGATTGCACTCGGAAAACCCGGGTACCGGTTAGTCGGCGTTGGACGGGCGCGGGTTCGAATGAAAAGATCATAGGGCGAAGCTGCCGACGCTCGTATCGGTCAGCGAGGCCGCAGAAGAACTGGGTGTGAGCCGCCAGAGCACCTGAAATCCATCAAAACCGCCAAGCTCCAACGCCGAAAGCGCGTAGCGATCGAAGAACGGCTCACACGAAAACCCAAATGTGAGCGCCGGGCACCACTGTGTGCGAACGCTATGCGATCCGATGACCTGCAACAGTTGTGGTTCTGCACGGAAGATGAGGCCCCAGAGTGGATACCTCGGCGGCGTGGTGGAACAGGAGAGAGGTAACGGCGGGCTTGTCGCGTCCCGACGCGTCGCTTGACCAGTCGGGCGGCCCGCAAAACGGCGCTACTCATCCGATGACGTCGATGCGGCATCGGATGAGTAGCGCGGGTGAGTGGATCGTCAGTCGGGTTCTACAGGTCTTCGTTTTCGTTGCAGAGCACGCGGAAGGCTCGGTGGTGGTCTTCGGGGAAGACCAGGACTTTGCGGGCAATTCCGGGGCCGGAGAGTTCGGGACCGGAGATGGTGCTTCGGATTCCGTGCTCTGAAAGTTGTTGTTGGACTAAGCCGACGGCGCTGTCGTTGTAGAGGGTGGCGGCTGCTACGAGAAGCCCGTAGTCGGTAGATGTGCGGCGGTCACTGCGGAATGGAGGCATGCTCTCGCTCCAGGGACGTGTGGTCATCGCGGTGAAAGGTGAAGTTCGGGTAGTCAGCATCGGCCTCGTCCGCGAGAACGCCTCGATAGTTGCCCAGGCCGGCGAAATAAAACAGTGCGCGGCTCGTTTTTCCTGGAATGTTGGCGCCGAATATCCAGGAATGAGCTTTCGGGAACAGTGAGGCGTTGGCGATGTCGTCGCAGAGTTGCGCCCATGCGCGTACGGCGGTTTCGCTGACTTCGACGACGGCGGAGTCGCGGGTTTCGGCTTGGCGGATCAGTTCGGTGATCCATTCGATCTGGGTTTCGATTCCCGGCGGCAGGTTCGTGAAGACGCTGTTGGGGCCGTAGACCATGAACATGTTGGGGAATTGATGTGTGGCGATACCCAGGTAGGCGGCGGTGGTCTCGTTCCACAGTTCACTGATCGGCGTTCCGTCGCGCCCGGTGAGATGCATTTTCTTGTATCCGCCGTCGACGGCGTCGAAGCCGGTGGCGAGTACGAGCAGATCGATCTCGTGTTCGGTCCCGTCGGCGGTGACTACTGCGTTCTCGTTCAGCCTGGTGATCGGGTTGTCTTTGATGCTGACCAGAGAGACGTTCGGCCGGTTGAAAGTTTCGTAGTATCCCTTGTTCGCGATGGGCCGAGTGGCGTAATACCCGGAAGGCATCAGCGTTTGGGCTGTGGCGGGGTCGTCGACGATCGCGGCGATCTTGTCCCGAACGAAATCCGCTGCGGCCAGGTTCGCTGCGGGATCGAAGATTATGTCGTTGAAGGTCCCGAACATGAAGTGGAAGGCATTACCTCGCTGCCAGCTTTCCTCGAACACACGGGTTCGTTCTGTTTCCGACACCGATGTCGCTGAGACCGTGCTTTCTTCGAAGCCGCAACCGACGATCGAATTGCGGACTTGGTCCCAGATGGCGTCGTAGTTGCTGCGGCACCGGTCGAGGTATTCCTGGTCGATCGGTCCGTTGCCGGAGGGGATGCTGTACTGCGCGGTGCGCTGAAAGACCGTCAAGTGCTGAGCGTTTTCCGCGGCGGTGCAGATGAACTGGGTGCCGGTGGAGCCGGTGCCGATGACGCCGACTTTGCGGCCGGCGACCTCGAGTCCGTCCGGCCAACGGCTGGTATGGACTACCTGTCCCGAGAACTGCTCGATACCAGGTATTTCCGGCGCGTTGGGTTCGGAAAGCACCCCCAGGGCGGTGATCAGGTACTTGCATAGGTAAACCTCGGAGGACTCGGTGCGCACTTCCCACCGTGCCAGGGAATCGTCCCATCGTGCCGAGGTGACGGTGGTCGCGAGCTGGATATCGCGGCGTAGGTCGTGGCGATCGACCACGGCATTGAGATACTCGAGAACTTCCGCTTGTTCTAGATAGCGGTTCGTCCAAGACCATTCCTGAAGCATCTCTTTGTCGAAGGAATACCGGTAGACGAACCCTTCACTGTCCGACTTCGCGCCGGGATACCGATTCCAATGCCACGTGCCGCCGACACCGTCGGCTTTGTCGAAGCATCGCACTGCGAGTCCGAGTTCGTTGCGAAGTTTGTGCAGGGCGTAGATGCCGGCGAATCCGGCGCCGATGACGATCGCGTCCAGTGACGTGTCGGGTTCCATGTCAATCCTTTGTGTAGGACAAGCGTTTCAGGGCTGAAGTCGATCGACGGTCCACCCACGTGGGCTGCGTTCGTAGAGCAATCGGCGGTGTAGGCGCGATTGGTCTGCTGCCCAGAACTCCACGCGATGCGGCTGGAGTTGGTAGACGGCGAAACGGTGAGGGCGGGCGAGATCGGTGCGTAGGCCGAGGCTGTCGCTGCGTGCGAGCAGCACTTTGGGATCGCCGAGATGCAGGCTCTGATGCGAGGCGGTCGACATCGGTTTGAGGGGTTCGGCGCGCTCGTCCCACACCTTGTCGGCGATCGCAGAGCTGAGTTTCAGTACGGGACCGGAGACGATCAGTTGACGGGCGAGTTCGCGCCAGTAGAACAGGCCACTGGCCCACGAGTTCGTCTGCAGTTCGCGCGCTTTCCTGCTTGTCGTATGCGTCGAGAAGGACAATCCGCTAGCGGAAATGTCGGTGACGGCGACCGTGCGTTGAGAACACCGGCCGGCGCTGTCCGTCGTGGCCAAGGACAGCGCGAGCGGCTCACGGACCCCGGCGATTTCAGCTTCCTCGATCCATACCTGAAACAGGTCCAGCGGCGTGGGTGGTGGATCGGAATATTCCAGGAACGGACGAGCGGTTCCGGTGATGGTTTCGTATTGGCTACTCATCGTCGGTGCCTCGATCGGACCCGAGGTACAAAGTTGCGTGAGCGATCGTGATCGCGTCGCCGCCGACCTGCACGGAGATGAGATCGTGGGTGCGAGCATCGAGACTCGCCCGGGCATGCATCACGGAATGTCGTCCGAGTTCGACACCCTGATGAATACGCAGGTCGTGGTCGTATTCGATCCGTCCGTGACGCGCGAGGTGGATGGCGATCGGACCGGCGGCTGACCCGGTAGCGGCATCTTCGACCACCCCGTACGCGGGAGAGAACATTCGGTTCCGCCAGACTCCGTCGAGGTCTTCGGCGATGCAGTTGATCGCCATGTTCTCGAACTCGGACAAGGCGCGGTGGTCGGGGCGTAAAGCAGAGAGCGCCTCGATGCTGTCGATGGTGACGATCGTGTGACGTGGGCCGTTGTCGTAGGTCTCGATCGGAAGTGCGCTTGCGTCGAGCCCCAAGGCTGCCAACAGTGATCTCTGCTCGGCGTCAGGCATCGGCGACCACGTCGGCAGCGGTTGGTCCATCGTGACGCGGAAGTAGTCGTCGACGGCCTCAGCGGTCATCGGAATCAGACCCACCGCAGTTTCGAACGCGAGTTCCTTCGCACCTGTCTGTGCGGCAACCGCGGCAGCTGTACCGAGGATGGGGTGCCCAGCGAAGGGGAGTTCGTTGACGGGAGTGAAGATGCGAATCCGCGCAGTCGATTCTGCCGAGTCAGCCGACAAGACGAAGGTGACCTCGGACAGATTCAACTCTGCGGCGATTCGCTGCATCATCTCGGCCGAGAGCGAGTCTGCGCCGAAGAATACTGCTACCGGATTACCGCTGAGGGGCGTACTGGCGAATGCGTCGACGACGCAGTATCGGAGGCTGCGCCGAGAACTCTCGGGTCGATGCCCGATGAGGGCATGCACCGAGAAGTCCTTGCGGTGCGCGCGTTCTCGTTCGAGGAGTTCGAGGGCCGGTCCAGCGGGGAGCACTCCCGCCGGGCGATCGTCATCCCAGAGCAGTATCGCGCCCCATTGTCCGGATCCTCGATCGTGGATCCAGTATTTGGCAGCCAGACCGGGTACCGAGCGCCACGCATCGACAGCTGCGGTGTCGGTCAGCTCGTTGAGGTGGGTCACTGACGGGTCATCGTCCGACTGAAGGTCCCACATGATGTATTCGAGTTTCACGTCGAGAGCAGCCTTTCGGACATGTGAGCGAGGATCCGGGGGCCGTTCACGGTCAGGATCGACTCGGGATGGAACTGAACGGACGCGAAGTGGGGCCCTTCGAGGGCGTGGATTGCTCCGGTGGCGGTGTCCGCGGAAACAGTGACCGGGCCGACGCCCGCGACATCGATTCGGCCGGGAGCATTGCGTGCTTCGAAGGTGTTGTAGAAGCCGACCTTCTCGCTCTGTCCGAAGAGGTCGACGCGTGCCTGTTTACCCTGGTTCGGCTCAGCTCTGCGGGTGAGGGGGAGACCGAGACGCGAGGCCAGGATCTGATGGCTCAAGCAAATCGCGAGGAACGGACGCTGCGTCGAGAGCAGGTCGTCGATCTGTGTTCGGAGGTGCACGATTTTCTCGTCATCGACGTCTGTGGGATCACCGGGCCCCGGCCCGACGATGACCAGATCGTGGTCACTGGTGGTGTACATGTCGTCGAATCGCCGCACAGTGACCGTCAAGCCGAGCGAACGCAGCTGATGGTCGAGCATCGCAGTGAACGTGTCTTCGGCGTCCACGACGAGCGCCTTACGTCCGTCCAGTACCGGGGAGCGGACGTCGTGGGGGTAGTTCGGCGACCAGAATCCCGCGATCTGGTCATTGCGATGCTCCAAGGCGGTGGTGATCATCGGGTGCCGATTCCAGCTGGCATGGGGCTTACTGTGCCCGAATGCCGCCAGAACTGATTGCGCCTTGGCGTGGGTCTCGTAGACTTCGGCCCCAGGATCGGAATGGCGAACCAACGTGGCCCCCACAGCAACTCGTACACGACCACAGTCAGGCTCGATCGCCGCTGTACGAATCAGGATCGCCGAATCGAGAGTCGGCGCCCCGCCACCGGATCGGGTGATCAATGCCGCCACACCCCTGTAATAACCGCGACCTGTCGTCTCGTAGCGTGCGATGACCTCGGTCGCGCTTTCCACCGGGCTTCCGGTCACGGTGGGCGCAAACATCGTTTCCCGCAATATCTCTCGTGGGTCGCGGCGCGTCTGCCCCTCAATGAAATACTCGGTATGAGCGACCCACGCCATCTCCTTGAGCGCTGGTCCGTGGACTCGAGTGGTGCCGGGATCACAGATACGACACATCATCTTCAGTTCTTCATCGACCACCATGTACAGCTCGTCGGTTTCCTTACGGTCGTCGAGGAACTGTTGAACTCCGTCCAGAGTCGGCCCGCCGGGCGGATAGCGGTAGGTTCCGCTGATCGGGTTCATCACGGCGGTGCCGTTGTCGAGGACAACATGCTGTTCAGGTGATGCGCCGACGAGTACCAGACCCTCTGTGTGTACGAGAAAGGTCCAGTAGGCGCCGCGTTCGTTGTCGAGGAGCTCCCCGAACGCGGATAAAGGGACTGTCGAGTTGTAGGGCGTGCACTCGGCGGAGAATTCGCGTTTGATCACGAAGTTCGCACCGCGCCCGTTGCCGATCTCCTCGGACACGATCGCTGCGACTTTCCGTTCGTAGTCGGCGTCGGAGCTGTCGAAGTGCCCATCGGTGAGGGCGAAGGAGCGGCGCGGGAGTTTGTCGAGCACGCTGGTCAGGGGGTAGTCCTGCTGTTCGTCGATGTAGATGGCGAGCAGCGGGGCACTGTCATCGTGAGCCGGATAGCCGCGTTCGCGTATCTGACGATAGGGAAGAAGGACGAATACATCAGCAGCCGTGGATATTTCCTCAATCAGCTCGTGCTGACGTAGCTGCCCGGACAGCGCTGTGACGGTGCGAGCACCGGTGGCAGGATCGGCGCGGCAGAGGAGGGCGTACACCGAGCGGTTGCCGGCCAGTATCTCGGTCAGGAGATCGGTCGAGAGCGGCGCATTCATCGCTCGGTCACCCACTTCGTGGCGACTACGCGTGCACAGCAGCGCGAGGTGTATTCGAGCGTGTGGCGGTGGTCTGCATCGGTGAAGTCGGCAACTGCGTCGCCGACAAGGAACACTTCGATGTCATGGGTGTACGCATCGAGGGCGGTGGCAAGAATGCCGACATGGGCATACACCCCGCACAGGACAAGTTGCGTGCGACCGTTCTCGCGCATGCGGGCGAGTAGGTCGGATCGGTGGAAGGCGCTGTATCGCCACTTGACGAAGGGCCACGCATCGTCACCGAGTTCGAGCTCGGGGACAAGTGCTCGGTCCGCATCCGTGGTCTGCATCCCCGGGCCCCAGAAATCCCGCAACAGTCCGCGATCTGTGACGTTCATCCGGCCCGGCTGCGCGGTATAAGCCGTCGCCGCCCCCACCCGCTGCGCCCAAGAATGCAGATCGCGAACATTGCCCACGATCTCCGAACGCATCGCGTCGGGGAACGGCGACAGAAAGTAGCGTTGCATGTCATGGATGAGCAAAGTCGCCTGTTGTGGACGGATATCCCAGTCCACCAACGCTTCCGGCATCTCTCCTGGGCTGGGAAGCAGGTACGGTTCGACAGTGAGATCACGACTCATGACGTCGTCTCCGATACGCGGTAATGCCGTGCGAGCATTTCGCCCCACGCCTCTACGACGGCAGCAGCCTGTTCCGGGTTCAGCCTCGGATCGCACAGCGAACTATTCGGCCGCGCGGAGGCGAGATCTGTACTCGACCAGACGCATTCGCTGACATCGGCCAGATGGGTCGTCTCCAGATGTAACCCGTGCACGCGGGTTCCGGTCTGATCGGCGACGCTGACGAAGCCCGTCATCTCGGCGATGACGTCGTCGACGACTCGGGTCTTGGTGCCATCGTCTGTGCTGAGGGTGTTGCCGTGCATCGGATCGCAGATCCACAGCACACGGTGCCCAGCCGCACGGACCGCATTCATCAGCGCCGGCAGTCCAGTACGGATGTGGTGGGCCCCCATCCGTGTGATCAAGGCGAGCTTGCCGGGTTCGCGATAGGGGTCGAGCCGAGTACACAGCGCTACGAGATCGTCTTCGGTGGCGGTGGGGCCGACTTTGCAGGCCGAGGGGTTTGCGATGTGAGCGAGTGTGGCGACGTGGGGGCCGTCGACGTTGCGCGTGCGTTCGCCGATCCACGGCCAGTGCGTGGAGGTCAGATACGTGCGTTCATCGCTTCCCGGCCGCATCATGGGGTGTTCGTAATCGAGTAGCAACGCCTCGTGACTGGTCCATACCCGATCCTCCAAGGCACGCCCGCGGTTGAAGCCGGCAATGGTGGCGGCGACTTGCCTCGAAGTCAGGTACCCCATCAGGATCCGGAGCGGATCCGGCGTTCGGCTGACCTCGTCACTGTCGGGCAGGTTCACCATGTGGCCCCGATAGGTGACCACTTCGCGATCACCGATGGTCTCGGTGGCCTTGGAGCGAGGTTTGGCGAACTGTCCGGCGATGCGGCCGACCTGAACTACCGGGAGACCAGTAGGGGTGGCCACGGCACCGGCGCTGGCGGTGAGCTGATCAAGCTTGCGATGGACGTGGTCGGGTGTGCAGTGCGCGGGGTCTTCCGCGCAATCGCCCATCTGGAGAATGCTCGCGTGGCCGGCCTCGACGGCACGCAGTCGTCGCGCGAGTTGGTCGACTTCGATCGGACTCGCAATGACGGTGGTCGTCTCGAGCACGTTGCGTACGAGGTCGAGTTGGGGATGGTCATGCCACGGCGGCTGGTGAGAAATCACCGTCGACGTCAATGCTGAGGGGATCACGAATCACTCCGCTAGGTCGAATTGCTGGGGGCGGTCGTTGTCAGGTCGGAATTCCCTCGCGGATCACGTTCGGCACCGCAATGCCCAGGGCCCGGAACTGTTGGCAGGGATTCATGAATTCGCGCTGCTGGCTGATCTTTCCGTCCACGAAGCGGAAGAAATGAATGAAATGATTCTCGTAGCGACCTTCGGGATAGCCGGCAAACCGGATGATGCCGGCGCCGTCGCACTCGACCCAGAAGCGATCGGGATCCTGCGTATCGAAGATCTCGACGTTGAACCACGACCAATCCGGAAAGCGCTCGAGCGACCAGACAGCATGGTCGGCGAGCCGATCTCTACCCTTGATCATGATCGGCTCACCGGTCTCGGTCGTCCACAGTCCGCCCTCACCGTCCTGGGTGAACAGTTCGTGTCTTTTCAGTCGATCGGTGCCGCGGGTATTCATGTAGCGGTCGACCACGCTCCGATTCCGTGAGCGCGTCGCCTCTTGCTCGGGGCCGAAAAATTCGTACATCGCATGACCTCTCGGAATGTGCACATGCCTGACGCATGGAAAATTATTGAGTGGCAACGGTTTTGATTCGCCTTGCGCACGATCCGAACGGATGCGCCGCCGACTCGGTGGTAGCCGACGCCCTAACGATGACAGTATGGCCTCGAGATCCGCAACGATATGATGCCTCAGCGAAGATGTGCGCAAGCGTCGCATCAGTTCCATGCTCGCGAAAAGTGCGACGAATCAAAGGATTACGCGCCAAGGAATCTGATGCATCACCAATGATGCTCGCGAGGAAAGGTATTCGGCGAGAATAGCGGCGGGCGCCGCTGCTGAACCCTAGCCAACTACGCAACGGCGGATTACCGTAATGGCATGACTGAGACAGTGATTCGTGAAGGCGACAAGGTCGCAACATTCATCAACATTCTGGAGCTCAAGGACCCGTCGAAGCAGCAGGACTTGATCGACGTCCTCAACGAGGGCACCGAGAAGGTCATCAAACACCAGCCCGGCTTCATCTCGGTGAATCTCTTCGCCAGCCGGGACGGTTCTCGTGTCGTCAATCTTGCTCAGTGGAGCAGCCCTGACGACATCAAAGCCGTTGCCACCAACCCCGACGCACAGGTCTTCGCGAAGAAGGCCGCCGAGCTTGCCACCCCGGCACCAGGCCCCTATTCGGTCGCTTCGGTGACACAGGCCTGATCAGAGACTAACTCCACCACAGAGCCCAGGCGGAACCACCGGTTCCGCCTGGGCCTTCTCTTTGTCGGTACCCGAAAGGACTACAGCGATGGCCAGCAAAGACCTCACCACGGCACACCCCACGATCAGTATCGCCGGCGCCGGCATCGGCGGCTTGACTGCAGCTCTGGCCCTACACGAACAAGGCCACCAGACGGCACTGTTCGAATCCGCACCAGAGATCATCCCCCTCGGCGTAGGGATCAATGTCCAGCCCACAGCGATCGCCGAACTGTCCAGACTGGGACTGGCCGACCAGATTGCGAGCATCGGTGTGGCCACCCAAGCTCATCGATATGTCGACCATCGGGGTCAGACCTTGTGGACAGAACCCCGAGGAATCGCTGCCGGCCACGACTACCCGCAGTACTCCGTGCACCGCGGTCACCTACAGATGATGCTTCTGGACGCGGTCACCGAGCGCCTCGGACCCGATGCCGTGCACGCCGACGCCCGCCTGTCCGGAATCTCCGAGGCTGGCGAGACGGCGATACAGCTGACCGTCGTGAACTCTGCCAGCCAAACCCGCACACTCGACACCGACGTCCTTGTCGGAGCAGACGGGCTGCATTCGACCGTCCGGCGCTGGCTTCATCCTGACGAGGCGCCCGTCAGCGTTGCGGGTACCACGATGTGGCGAGGATTGGCCGACCTGCCTTATGCGTTTCTCGATGGCACGACAATGATCATCGCCAACGACGGCACAGGCACTCGCCTGGTGGCGTATCCGTGCAGTGAACAAGCGAACTCAAAAGCAAGGACCCTGCTCAATTGGGTCTGCTTGACTCCCGCAGACAGACGAAGTCCCAGCGAAGACGAGCGCACCGGACTCGTCAACGCGCTCGCCGAATGGGAATTCGACTGGTTCGACCTGACCGAATTGGCCGCCCGTTCCGGGGAGGTCACCGTATACCCAATGGTTGATCGGGACCCGTTGAGTCGCTGGGGTTCTGGCCGAGTCACGCTGCTCGGCGACGCTGCGCATCCGATGTATCCGATCGGGGCCAACGGCGCATCGCAGGCGATCATCGATGCCGGCGCACTGGCAGAGTGCTTCACCCGAGCGAGCGACCCGACCTCGGCACTGCGATCCTACGAAGCGATGCGAATCACCCCGACAACAAGCATCGTTCAGGCAAATCGGGCCATGAACGACTCCGAAAAGAAGACAGCAGCCCGTACCGGTGATTCCATCGCCGCCCCCGCCGGGCGACTTCGTCAAATCACCACCGACTATAGGGCTGTGGTGGACCGCTCCACCGCCAGATAGCCAGCAGAAAGGCTTCGAAGAAGGCCGTGGGAGACACGCCGAACCCGATAGTTACTCTGCCATCCGACAACTGCGGGGTGCCCCTGACATCAGGAGACACCCCGCAGTTTTGTTTCCAGGAAACTAGTCGGCCGACCCCGTGATCTGGCGCTGACTGAGAGTGGCAAGGAGCTCGTGCTCGGACTCTTCCTCCGCACGGCTCAGCGCTTGAACCTCGTCCACCGGATCCGGCCCCAAAAGCGAACCGGGATACGGTCTTCCCGCTGCGCCGAGCTTGTTCATCCGTTTGGGCACAGCCGCTCCCTGATACTCCAACGGCTCGCCGTCACGTCCGAGCGGCTGATGCGTTTCCAGATAAGCACCTGAGGGCAAGCGTTTGATGATGCCCGTCTCGATGCCGTGTTCGAGGACCGCGCGGTCGCTGCGTTGCAGGCCGATGCAGAACCGGTACGTCACGAAATACGCTATCGCCGGCAAGACGATCACACCGATGCGTCCCGCCCACGTCATCGCGTTGAGCGATATGTGAAATTTCAACGCGATCAGGTCGTTGACACAGGAAATCGTCAGAACCACATAGAAGGCAATCGCCATTGCCCCGATCGCCGTACGCACCGGAACGTCGCGAGGGCGCTGCAGAAGATTGTGATGGCTGTCCTCGCCGCTCAAACGCTTTTCGATCCACGGATACGCAATCATCAGAACGAAAACCGCACCCATTGCGAGCGCAACCCAGAATGCCGAGGGAATGGTGTACCGGTTGAACAGATAGATCTCCCAGGCCGGGATCAGGCGCGCTATACCGTCGGTCCACATCATGTAGAAGTCGGGCTGGGAGCCTGCAGAAACTTGCGCAGGGTTGTATGGCCCCAGAACCCAGATCGGATTGATCTGCAACAGGCCACCCATCACGGCGAGTATCCCGAAGACGAGGGCAAAAAAGGCGCCCGATTTTGCCGCGAACACCGGAAGGATTCGGACGCCGACGACATTGTTCTCGGTGCGTGCAGTCCCCGGGAATTGTGTGTGCTTCTGATACCAGACAATCGCGAGGTGCGCTGCGACAAGAGCAAGGATCAAACCCGGAAAGATGAGCACATGCATGACATAGAGCCGCGGGATCAGCAAAGTCCCCGGGAACTCGCCACCGAAGATGGCCCAATGCAGCCATGTTCCGACGATCGGTATGGCCATCGTGATTCCACCGAGTGGCGAGCGCAATCCGGTACCGGAGAGCAAATCATCCGGCAGGGAGTATCCGAAGAAGCCCTCGAACATCGCCAGAATCAGGAGCAAGGATCCGATCACCCAGTTGACTTCACGAGGTCGGCGAAACGCGCCGGTGAAGAAGCTTCGCGCCATATGCACGATCATCGACGCTCCGAACATCAGTGCGGCCCAGTGGTGAACCTGGCGGACGAACAATCCTCCGCGCACTTCGAAGGAAATATCGAGTGAGGTTTCGTATGCACGCGACATCACCACCCCGTTGAGAGGTTGGTATGCCCCCTGATAGATGACCTCGGCCTGTGAGGGGTCGAAGAACAACGTCAGGAACACGCCTGTGATGAGCAACACGACGAAGCTGTAGAGGGCGATCTCGCCGAGCAAGAACGACCAATGAGTGGGGAATACCTTGTTGATCTGACGGCGTAGTCCTGGCGCCAGGTGAAAGCGCGAATCGACCTCATCGGCCTGCCTGCTTGCGACCCTGCTGACGAGGGAACTCACAATCGCCTCCCGAAAAATTGGAGCGAGATGAAAGCGTCGACTCTCTGAAACGAGATATGCGTCGGCGCACTGGAATCCGAAATAGTCTTACACCTTGTAGTACTGCCCGAAACCGTGTCGTCGCATCACCAAATAGGTTCGCGAAAAGATTGGCCAGAGTGTCGATTTCGGCTTCCTGTCGTTCGACATATATAGAGTGAGTTAACTCAGCTGAATGCGAAATAGGGGAGCGGGCATGCCGGAATATCTACTGTTGGTTCACGAAGACGAAGAACAGATCGAGCGATGTGAACGAGAAGATCCCGGAGCCCTCGAAGCGCGCTATCAGGCGTTCCTCGCCGATCACGCCGATGTAGTGACCCAATCGCGCAGGCTGCACAGTTCCTCGTCCGCCACCAGCCTCCGCCGCGGCGACGGGGACGGTGTCACCATCATCGACGGGGTGTTCGCCGAAGCGAAGGAGGTGATAGGCGGATTCTTCGTCATCGAAGCGGACGACCTCGATGCCGCCCTGGTCATCGCCCGCGAACTGCCAGCCCCTTTCGGGGGAATCGAAGTACGTCCGATCCGCGGAATCTGACCGCGCGTGCAACAGATGGATCACGGCAACAGGGGGACCGAGCTGATGCACCAAGTTGGCGTTCACGCCGCAATCGCGGATGCACACCGAACGGGATGGGCATACGTTCTCGCCGCCGCGGCTCGAACGACCCTCGATCTCGATCTCGCCGAAGAATGCGCGCAGGAGGCCTACGCCTCGGCCCTGACCAACTGGGCCGAACATGGCGTACCCGACAGTCCCATCGCGTGGTTGACCACTGTGGCGCGAAGAAGGGCCATCGACTTCATCCGGCGCCGTGACTTGCTCGACACCAAGCTTCCCCTGCTCATCGTCGGCGACGCATACAACCTCGACGACCAAGACATCCCCGACGACAGACTCAGGCTGATCTTCACCTGCTGTCACCCAGCACTACCCGTCTCTACCCGGGTGGCCCTGACCTTGCGGCTGGTCTGCGGGCTTTCCACCCCGGACGTTGCACGAGCCTTCCTCGTATCGGAATCGACGATGGCAGCACGCATCACCCGCGGCAAGAAGAAGATCGCGACCGCCGGAATCCCCTACCGCGAGCCAGCCGCCGAGGAACTAGCCAGCCGGGTGGACGCGGTTGTCGATGTGATCCACCTCGTCTTCACCACGGGCCACACCGCCCCCTCCGGATCGGAACTGCAACGACGCGATCTCGCTGAACGCGGGCTGCACCTGGCACGACTACTGGACGAGCTGCTACCACACCAATCCGAGCCGACGGGGCTGCTCGCACTGGTTCTGCTGACCGATGCCCGCCGCGAAGCTCGATCCGACAGCGACGGCCAACTGTTGCGACTGAGTGAACAAGATCGCCAACTCTGGGACCACACAGCGATTCACGAGGGGCTCACTCTGGCGCGTCACGCGATGAAACAGCGTCCTCCGAGCCGCTACGCACTGATGGCAGCCATTGCCGCAGTGCACGCCCAAGCCGGTAGATGGGACGAAACCGACTGGATCCGGATCGTGGACCTCTACAACCAGATGGTGACCATCTGGCCCTCACCAGTCGTAGCGCTCAACCGTGCCATTGCCATCGGTGAAGCCTTCGGTCCCAAAGCAGGCCTCGCGGCGTTGGATCCTCTCGGTACCGACCACCAACTTTCCGGCTACCACTACCTGCCCGCAGCCCGAGCCGACATGCACCGCAGACTCGGCAACATCAAAGAAGCTCTCTGCGCCCTCGACGAAGCCCTGATCTTGGTCGAAAACGATGTCGAGCGACGCTTCCTCGAACAGCAAAGAAAAATTCTTTCGGAAACTGTCGATTCGGGACGTTCGGTATCCGACAACTAGATAGGAGGACAGATCCAACACAGGAGGGGACCTGAATGTCGGTAACGAACAAGCGCTTACAGCCTGCACGCGGACACAACCACCAGCGCATCGTCGAAGACATCGCCCTTGCCTACGCCAGCGCGGACAAGCGAACCAAAGGTGTGCTTCTCGACGAACTGTGCGCCCGCACCGGATGGCACCGAAGCCACGCTCGCCGCGTCCTGAAATGGACCACCACCCCCAGAGCCGTCGACCCGCAACCTCGATCACGGCTCAAGTACAGCCCAGAGACTGTGGAATTACTTACCTGGTGCTGGAAACTTCTCGACATGCCGACCGGAAAGCGGCTCGTCCCAGCGCTTCCCACGCTCGTCGACGCACTCATCCGCCACGGCCACCTCGCCTCGGGGACAGCAACTACAGAACAGTTGTTGAGCATGTCGTCGGCGACTGTGGACAGAACCCTCGCCGCAGAGCGTGCACGCAGCACCCACCCGCACCTGTGCCCGTCACATACGCTCGTAGCCGCTGACGCCCCGATCCGCCGTCTCGTCTCTCAGCCCTCAGCAGCACCAGGACACATCGAAGCCACGATCCACCACCACGGAGACAGATCCCCGATCGTCACCCTCACCAGCACGGCTACCGCCACACGATGGACGACGTACCGTTCCTTCGGCTACCGCAAAGCCGATGCACTGGGCGCGGCACTGACCTCGATCGGACACGACCTTCCCTTCGCAATCGAAGCGTTGACAGCGACAACATCCGATGAACAACTCGCCGCACGGATAGAGCACTGGTGCGTAGAACAGAACGTCGACTTCTACTTGCGCTTGGGTACAGCCCACACCCCGAAAACCGGTCAAGTCCAAGATATTCCTGCACCCACCGAACACTGCACCAGCGATGCGGCCATCGACCTCCTCAACGAGATCTGGCGTGCGCGTGCAGGATTGATCAACAACTTCTACTGCCGACAATTCGATGCTCGCGGAACCGTCACCACGGCCACACCGTGGCAGATGGTCCACGCCCACCCACTCATCGCCGACGAAGACAAAGCAATCTTCCGCGATGAACACAACAGCGCTGATCCGGTCCAACTGAACAGTTGCCTGACCGCTCTGACCGCGCGCTATGTCAAAATGCACCAAGCCGAGGAGATGTGCTCGCCGCTCAAAGCAACGGACAGATCTTCGCGCCTCCAACGACCCGCTGGCGCGGACGCAGGAGCGCAACTGACCCAGCTGCGGCCGAACTCCGCACTGACACCTACGGCGCTGACTAGCCGAAGTCGCTGGAGTTGCTTCTCAGGCCAAGACGG
Organism: Rhodococcus sp. C3V; assembly: GCF_029269915.1. Lineage (NCBI taxonomy): Bacteria > Bacillati > Actinomycetota > Actinomycetes > Mycobacteriales > Nocardiaceae > Rhodococcus > Rhodococcus sp. C3V. Next base: position 1,451 of record NZ_JARJBE010000026.1, on the reverse strand, counting down.
TCACATCGCTTGAAAGCCTGCCACTGATCGACGGCGGGAAGTCCTCAGCAGTGGCAACTCGAAGCAATGAAATATGTTCCAACACAGCATTACTCAACGTACGACACCGACAATGGAGTGGCATCTCTCATGCAAGAAGTGGCAGTCAATCACTATGCGGACTGGTCGCACTGGAACTGGCTGGGATGGACCGCCCTACTGGCTTTAACCGGCGTGCTGTTCGTCGGAGTCGTCGCCGCGATCTTCGTTGCGATCGACATCGATCGCACACCGTACCGAGACAACGAGTTGGGCTGCTACCTCAGCGCGGCCCTCTTCTCCGCCGCCGCATTCCTCGGATTCACCGGTACCCTGACATATTTCGTGCGCCACCTACCTGGAGCAGGTGGGTCCCTACTCGTCTGCTTGGCAGCGAGTGGCGCTGTCGTCCTCGGGCAGTACCTCGTTCATCGTTCATTCGCGGAACTCGTCACTGGTGAAACTCCGAGCGAATGGATCTGGAGAGGTTCCTCGATTGCAGCCATCGCAAGCGGTGTAACGGCATTCGGATACGACGGACTCAACCGGATCGCCTCATGGATCCCCTCATCTGTTTCATTTGTTGTCGCTCTCATAGTGGCAGGGCTACTCACAGTGTTTGCCCACGCGATAGGAGAGCGCTCCACTGCGGAATAAAGTGCACGCAACAATTCGGTGGCTAGAACTGGCGTTCCCGACCTGTGGGTGCAGCAGCGGAAGTCGCAGCCCTCAATTCCAAGGACCTTCTAAAAGATAATGGGCAACCGGGGAAGTACGCCGACGGGAAACTGGGGATCTGCGGAGTTGGCGAGGACACAGCAGGAGCAGGGTCCTGTTTCGATCCCTGATCGTCGTGTCTTCGATAGTTTCCATCGGTGTACGCGATCATAGGGTTCGAATGGCAACCACCATCATTTAGGGCGACTCGCGCAGCCGAGCCATCGCCAGAGAGCGAGGCAGGTAATGGCAGCGATTTCCCCCCCGGATCCGGCTACGGGACGACAACCCCAGCAGTCTGGATTTTCTCGGCTTCGACGCGGTGGTCGGCCCGATCGTCGCGGCAGTACGTGAGCATCACATCCACCCGCTGACGCTGTCCGTGCAGAGCCCGGGTGGCTTCTAGTGGTCGTCGCAACACCTCAGTGTGGGAGTTGCGACGACCGTGGCCTGTGCATCTGAAGAAATCGAAATCCTGAAGGAAGCTTTCCTCGCGGCTTTGAGGGAGTCGGGAACAGTGACCGAGGCAGCCCGAATTGTCGGAGCGAACCGGAATTCCGCATATGCGTGGGCCAAGAAAGCAGGAGTGCCTACCACCGGACGCAGAGGAGCCAAGCCACATCCAGGACGTGACCAGTATTCACAGTTGCGCGCTGCGGGCGTCTCCCGCCGGCATGCAGCCGAGCAAGCCGGAGTGCACATACGCACAGCTCAGG
>NZ_JARJBE010000025.1:0-26174 GCF_029269915.1 Rhodococcus sp. C3V | reverse complement strand
GCTGCTCGAACGAGGGGTAGCGGGTGCCGGCCTCCCATTCGTCGACTGCCGGCTCTTGTGCTCCGCATGCAATGTCGACGCCCGCGGCCGTACAGCTCGGCGGCGTCGAGGGCGCGGGTGATCCGGTACGGGGCCAGCACGCCGGTGGCCCACTGTTCGTAGGCCAGGTCATGGGCGGCTCTGCGCTGCGCCGCGACGGCAGCCCACTCGGCTCGTTTCCGCAGACGCGCTGCTGCCCGGTCTCCGGCTGCGCGGAATCTGAAGCGTGCGGGCATGGTGTGCTCGTCGGTCACAGCGCCTGTGGCTTCCCATCGGCGCGACCTGCTTTCTCACCGACAGCGTGGCCGGCAGGGGTTCGGAACACGTCTTCCCCGCGAAGTGTGAGAACGGTGATGAGAGCTTCTCGCGGTGTGCAGTCGGGACGCATATGACGCACCTCGATCGCTGCCAACCTTTCCCCGTCGGTGGCCTTGATCTGCGAAATCAGGTCCCGCTCGTCATCGGTGAGCTCGAGGACGCCGGAGGGCTTGCGTTGGGCAAGATAGTTACCGATTCGACCTGCCCATCCCCGACGAATCACTCGGGCCCCCGCGATGCGACGAGGACGCGCGGTCAACTCGCCGCCACAGTTCGAGCACTCGTTGTCCATCCCGACTGAGCAGTCGACGCAGAAGGTGCATTCGTAGCTGCATATCGTTGCGGCGGAGGCATTGTCGAGGCAGGTGCGGCACCTCTCGCACATTGTTTTCATCACCAACATCGCCGCTCCTGGAGTCCTCTCGCCTTCCGGCGCAGTGCATCTGTCAACGTCACAGAACCACACCTGCCCGGATTCGACCTACACCGGTCACACACCCATCTCCCGGCCACTTCACGCGTCCGTCAAGCCCGCCCGGCGCGGTGTTACGGCACGATGATGTGCACGATCGATCGGTGATTCGGAGGAAGCAATGAGCAAAGACTTTTACACTGCGCCGGAGCTAGCGGATCTGGGCTATGTGTCCGAGCGTCTGACGTCGATATTCGGTGAACCCGATTCCATCGACGGGGAGTTCCGTTGGGATACCGACACCGTTGACGCCGTCGAGCGGGACGTACTCGCTCCTGCTGCTCGGATCATGTTCGATGCCTTCGCTCCGGAGTGGAATAAACGGGTCCAGATGAACGGATCGAACCTGGCTCTCGGGTGGCCGCAGATGAAGCAGATGCTCGCCCGGGTGACGATGCGGGAATCTTGACCTCTCGTCGAGCGCGAAGGCCCAGGACGTCAGTCAGTGGACCGGTTCGAGCAAGCTCGGGTCGTTGTTCCTCGGACTATTGACCGCAGTCGAGACTTCGTAGGGTTCGAGATGCGGCTCCGGAACGAAATTGATCATGGCCCAGGCCTCGCCTTTGTCGGTGAGGTTCGGGTCGAGCCAGTGTTCCCAGAACGATTCGGGCAGGATCAGCGGGGATCTGTCGTGGATGTGTCCCGTGGAATCCGTAGCTGGCCGAGTCAAGACAGTACAGGTCCATACCCACTTGTTCGGATCGCTTTCTGGCAGTTCAGGATCGGGCCACAACTCGTAGAGTCCAGACATCGCGATCACGTCGCCGTCTCCGTGAAGAAAGTACAGAATCTTCTTTCCCTCTTCGCTTTTCATCCATTCGTAGTATCCGTTCGCGGGAACGATGGCACGCCGTTAGATGCACTACTTCTGAATGACGCCTTTTCCGTGACGGTTTCACTGCGGGCGTTGATCAGCTTGGACGCCATCTTCCGGTCTTTCGCCCAGGCAGGCAACAAACCCCAGCGGACGGTCCGGAGCTGGCGCTGGGGCTCGGCGTCGGGTTCCTCGTGGGGGGGTTCGTTCGAGGATCACCCGGACGGGTTGTGTGGGGGCGACGTTGTAGGACGGGGGCAGCTCGTCGCCGACGGTCTGCATCGTGTCGAAAAACGACTGCAATTCCTTGCTCGAGCTTGTGCTTGCATAGCGACCACAAATGGCCTGACCTCCTCGTAGCCGGTTCCCGCCCCATTGAACAGCGTGGGTCCGACTCCCGCGTGAAACGGCGTGTGGTGATCTCTGCAAGTACGTCGTCGACTGTCGCGGAAGGGGAAGTGCGATCACCAGTCCTCGGCCGGCGCCCACGGATGTCGCGTTGGCGATCGTGGCCGCCACGATCCTCGGTGTCACCGTCGGGGTTCTCCTCGCCGACGTGGTGGCCGGTGTCGCGGTCGGAGCCGGCACCGCGGTGGTCTTCCGCTTCGTTCTGCGGACGATCATCACCAGAAAATGAGCTGCTGCGCTGGTCAGCGGCGTGGAATAACTCTCCGGGTGTGGTCGTTGTAGAGGCTGTCGGTGTTCGGTTCTTTGCCCCGGGTACCACCGAAAGAAATGCCGCTTCGAGCGGCCACTTGACGAGAGGCGCAAGACGGGCACCGACCCTGTGAAGCCGCTGGACACCTTCAGGTTCCGGCGGTTTCGTCATATCTACCGGGGCTTCAGTAACACTGTGTGCCCCGAACTCGCACGGAGTCACCTCGGAGAGAGCTATCCGCCATTCCCACGGCAGTGGAAGCCACCAGATCCAACCACCTGTGATCATCTGAAAGCCTCCTCGAATACGTTCCTGATCCAGATCAGTGACGACCGGGGAGGTCGACCTCATCAGCAGTCTTGTCGTCGCGCAGCCCTCGAAAGGATGGGTGCCCCAGGCTACCGCCAGTGAAAACCGGTGCACGGTAGGTATTCGATGTCTGCACTATTCCAGGGTTTCTGTTAAGGGACTCGCACTCACAGGATCGGAGGGAGGCTCATACGTCACTGCTGGGCTCTTTCTGATGTCGCCCTCGGAGTACAGGCCGGGGGGCGATAGTGGATCGCGAAGGTGTTCGACTGCATCGCGGGCAACGCAGTCGATGGTGGAGAGAATACGCCCATAGCCTTGCGGAGAGCCGAAACCTGCTGGGGTGAGCGGTTTTGTGGGTGCCTGCTCGCGCCGAAGGGGTGAGGCACTACCTTTCATATACCAAGCATCTGCTTGGTACATGAAAGGTTTCGTCACTGTGCGACGACGTCTCGCGTCAGTGCTCGAAGTCGTAGCTGCGCGGGCCAGGGATGGAGGAGTTCTCGATGTCCGAGGCATACATCATCGATGCGGTGCGCACTGCAATCGAAAAAAGGGGGGTGCGCTCTCTGCAACCCATCCGGCAGATCTGGGGGCGAGCGTTCTCACTCATCTGCTCGAACGCACCGAGATCGACCCGCACGGTGTCGACGACGTCGTTTTCGGGTGTGTCGATGCCATCGGGCCGCAGGCGGGCAATATCGCGCGCACGTCCTGATTGGCGGCGGGGCTTCCGGTGGAGGTGCCGGGGGTGACTGTCGATCGCCAATGTGGTTCGAGTCAGCAAGCGGTGCACTTCGCCGCTCAGGCGGTGATGAGTGGGACGGCGGATCTCGTTGTTGCAGGTGGAGTGCAGAACATGAGCGCGATACCGATCGCCTCGGCGATGACGGTGGGGCAGCAGTTCGGCTTCGAGACACCGTTTCACGGGTCGATCGGGTGGCGCCGGATGTACGGTGATCAGGAGGTTTCCCAGTTCCGCGGCGCGGAGTTGATTGCTAAGAACTGGCAGATCAGTCGTGACGAGATGGAACAGTGCGCGTTGCAGAGCCAAGCCCGGGCTCGATCGGCGATCGAGAACGGGCGATTCGAGAACGAAATCGTGTCGGTGGGCGATTTTCGGGTCGACGAATGCCCGCGAGAGACCAGTCTCGAGAAGATGGCGGCTCTACCGACGTTGTTGCCGGGCGGCGTTGTCACCGCGGCCTCGGCGAGCCAGATCTGTGACGGAGCGAGCGCGGTTCTCGTGGCGTCGGCGGCTGCGGTGGCCCATCATTCCTTGACTCCGCGAGCACGCATTCATCATCTGAGTGCGCGGGGCGCGGATCCCATCTTCATGCTCAGCGCGCCGATACCGGCCACGAAGTACGCGCTGGGCAAGTGTGGATTGAGTATCGACGACATCGACGTGGTGGAGATCAACGAGGCTTTCGCGCCGGTGGTGTTGGCGTGAATCAAGGAAACCTGTGCCGATCCGGCGCGGGTGAATGTCAACGGCGGTGCGATCGCCCTCGGGCACCCGCTCGGCGCTACCGGAACGAAACTGTTCGCCTCGATGCTCAACGAACTCGAACGCACAGGCGGGCGCTTCGGCTTGCAAACGATCTGCGAAGGTGGCGGCACGGCGAACGTGACAATCATCGAGCGCTTGGGATGACGCCTGTTCTCGGGTGTTCGTTTCTTCGCTGACAGTGGGGGTCGCGGGCAGTGGGGGTCGGTCGGCTCACCGAAGCGTCGACTCGACCGACCCCGCTCTCAGATACGTTCGATGATCGTGGCGGTGGCGAGCGCCCCTCCGTTGCACATGGTGATCAATGCCGTTGAGGCGTCGCGTCGTTCGAGTTCGTGCAGTGCGGTGGCCATCAGTCGGCCTCCGGAACTTCCCACGGGATGTCCGAGGGCGATCGCGCCGCCGTTGACGTTGACCGTGTCCATGTCGGGGTCGTGCACGCTGGCCCAGGACAGGACGACGGAGGCGAATGCCTCGTTGATCTCGAACAGGTCCAGATCGCCGATCTTCATTCCGGCCTTGTCGAGCACCCGACTGGTTGCCTGTACCGGTCCGTCGAGATGGAATTCGGGTTCGGCGCCGATGAGGCATTGCGCGACGATCCGGGCACGCGGCGTCAGGCCCAGTTGTTCGGCGCGGGTGTGGTCCATCAGCAGGACCGCAGCTGCGCCGTCGGAAATCTGCGACGAGGTGCCTGCGGTGTGAATTCCGCCGGCAATAATCGGTGTGAGCGCGGCAAGTGCCTCCGCAGTGGTCTCTCGCAGACCCTGATCTTTTTGGACCAGCATGTAGGTAGGTTCCGAGCCGGATGAGGACACCGGCGCTGTGACGGGCAGCACTTCGGTGTCGAAACGGTGCTCCGCCCACGCGCGGTGCGCTTTCACCTGCGAGTGCACACCGAAGGTTTCGATGCCGGTCCGCGTCAGGTTGCGGCGCCGGGCGATGCGTTCGGCGGCCTCGAATTGATCGGGCATGTCGATGTTCCAGGAGGCAGGACGACGAGGTCCGGCATGCTCGCCGACGTTGGCGCCGAGGGCCACCCGGCTCATCGCTTCGACGCCACAGCCGATCCCGATCTCGAGCGCATCGGTGGCAATCAGACCGGCGATCAGATGAGTCGACTGCTGGGCGGAGCCGCATTGGCAGTCGATGGTGGTGCAACCGGTCTGCCAGGGAAGACCGGCATGCAGCCATGCGGTCCGCGTCACGTTGTTGGCCTGTTCGCCGGCTTGGGTGACACACCCCCCGATGACTTGTTCGACGAGCATCGGATCGATTCCGGAGCGTTCGAGTAGCCCTCGCTGAGCGGCTCCCAGCAGTTCGGCGGCGTGCAGACCCGAAAGCCATCCTCCGCGCTTTCCGATGGGAGTGCGTACCGCTTCCACGATCACAGGATTTCCCATGTGGTGTCGTACCTCCTCGAGTAGCAAAAATTATTAGAACGTGTTTGTCCTTTTTATGGCAACGAATAAAGCTATACCACAACATGTTTCAGCTCACTGTGGCCCAATTCTGAAACATGTTGCGATTTAGGGATTCGCTATGGCCGACACTTCCTGCTCTGCGCCGACGTATACCCACGCAAATTGCTAAGATTCGCAAGTACCACAACCGGTGGGAGCTTCTGCGCTCGTTTCGCAGGGGCAGGACAGCGGCGCGCCACACCTACGCGCATGCCGACGATCCGACTCGAGTGACAGGAGGCGTCGTGGTTGTGAACTCGCGCCAGCCGCTTTATCAGATGAAGGCCGATTTCTTCAAGACGCTGGGACACCCCGCACGTATTCGCGTCCTCGAGCTCTTGAGCGAGCGTGAGCATGCCGTCTCGGAGATGCTTCCCGAGGTAGGGATCGAGCCGGCCAATCTGTCGCAGCAACTGTCCATTCTGCGTCGAGCAGGTCTAGTGACCGCGCGGCGGGAAGGGTTGTCCGTCTCGTACGCTCTGACGTCGCCGCGTGTCGCCGATTTGTTGACCACGGCGCGCGCCATCTTGACCGGGATGGTCGCCGGCCAGGCCGAAATGCTGGTCGAGGAGATTCCGGAGCCGCCCGCTCTGGCCGGTAAGGCAAGATAGGGCACACGTCATGCAGGACTAGTTCCTGCACTTATCCACTAGTTGCGAAATTGCTAAAGTACGTACATTGTAGAACTGGTAACTGGAAAACCGGCTGATCGATTCGAAAGAGGTGGCGGGCGGTGACGACCAACGACGTCCATCCGGACAGTGCAGTCTTGAGCCGCGTCGATGTCGCGGTGGTGGGAGTTGCCGCGGCCCGATCGCATCGCGCCGCGGTCAGGACGCGGTCACCGTGGGAGGCGATGGAGGACTACGCCGCCATGATCTGCGACCGGACTGCACTGCACGCAGTTCGGTTGCCCTTGGCGACGGCGGACGTCAACACCGTGATCGCCCGCGTACTGAGCCTGCAACCGCGGATCTCCGCTGCCTTCATCGTCGGACTGGACGCGAATGCTGCCACAGCCGTGCAGCACGAGGTCGCCGAGCGTGGCGGCCCGCTGGTCGTCACCGAGATCGACGTCGTGACAGCAACATTGACCGCGATGACGATTTCGGCGCTGCGGAACCTCGTCGTGGGGCCGCGGGTAGGGCAAGTGGTGATCACCGGGGCCCATCGAGCTCCGATGCTCGGGCCGACGTTGTTGATGTCCGGTGTCGCCGGCATCAGCAGCTGGCGTGCCAGTGATGCGCACCAGTTTCCGCTGCGCCGACTGATGGAATACAACGATGTTCTCGTCGATCTCGATGGCTGCGTGGGCGATTCGGTGCCCGCGCGGCAAGTGGTGAGCATGCCTGGTGACACTTTCGATCACGGCGCGGTCGTTCTTCCCGGGCTGCTCGGTGTCCTCTGCGTCCATGGCGTCACGGTCCTGACCGCCGAGATGATCGCTGCCTGCGCGCGCTCACTGGCGTTGATCACCCCTGTGGGATGCACTCTCCCGTCCGCGGACGAGCGGATGCTGCTCTCCTCCATCGCCAGGCAGGTCACCAAATCTCTCGGCCACGCCCCTCCATGCAGCACCCACCTGCACTGATCGAATTTCCCGTCTATCCCGCTCGGACAGGTGCGTACCGCGCACCGAACACATGTCAGGAGAACACAGTGACAACCCATATCGACTCCGACCCGATTCGTCTCGGCGCGCTTCGTGCCGACATCGCGGCCTGGGTGGCCGAGGTCGAGGACCTGACCTCACCGCGAGAGGTGGTCTGGTGCGACGGGTCCGGCGCCGAATGGGATCGCCTGACCGATCTGCTCGTCGACAAAGGCACGTTCGTGCGCCTGGACCGCAAGCCGAACTCGTTCCGGTGTGTCTCCGATCCCGAGGACGTCGCCCGGGTCGAGGACAGGACGTTCATCTGTTCCCAGTCACGCGAAGATGCCGGTCCGACGAACAATTGGATGGACCCCCTCGATATGAAGACGGTCATGACCGAGCAGTACCGCGGCGCGATGTCGGGGCGCACGATGTATGTAATCGCCTTCTGCATGGGACCCCTCGATGCCCCGGAACCGAAATTCGGGATCCAGATCACGGACTCCGAATACGTCGCCGTGTCGATGCAGATCATGACCCGGTCCGGGACACCGGCCTGGGAAGCGCTCGGGAAGGATGTCGAGTACGTCAAATGTCTGCACTCGGTCGGCGCACCCCTCTACGACGGGCAGGTCGACGTCCCGTGGCCGTGCGATCACACCAAGTACATTTCCCATTTCCCCGAAGAACGCACCATCTGGAGCTACGGTTCGGGCTACGGCGGTAACGCGCTGCTGGGGAAAAAATGCTACTCCTTGCGTATCGCGTCGAAAATGGCCAAAGACGAGGGTTGGCTGGCAGAGCACATGCTCATCCTCAAGCTCACCTCCCCGGACGAGGTGGTGCACTACATTGCCGCGGCATTCCCGTCCTCGTGCGGTAAGACGAACATGGCGATGCTCGATCCCACACTCGACGGGTGGACCGCGGAAACGATCGGTGACGACATCGCCTGGATGCGTTTCGGTGACGACGGCCGGCTCTACGCCGTCAACCCCGAAGCCGGTTTCTTCGGTGTCGCCCCCGGTACCAGCACCGCGACGAACCCGCATGCCATGGCGACGATCGAGAAAGGGAACTCCATCTTCACCAACGTCGCCCTGACCGACGACGGCGACGTGTGGTGGGAAGGGATGACCAAGCAGCCGCCGGCGCATCTCCTCGATTGGCAACAGCGCGAGTGGACTCCGACGTCGGGGACGCCGGCAGCACACCCGAATTCACGTTATTGCACCCCGATCGCACAGTGCCCGACAGTGGCGCCGGAATGGAACGACCCGGCAGGGGTTCCGATCTCGGCGATCTTCTTCGGAGGCCGGCGCGCCACTACCATGCCGTTGATCACCGAATCCTTCGGCTGGCAGCACGGCGTCTTCCTCGGTTCGACACTCTCCTCGGAGACCACGGCCGCCGCAGCCGGCGCCGTCGGGGTGGTACGCCGCGACCCGATGGCAATGTTGCCGTTCCTGGGCTACCACGTCGGGGACTATTTCCAGCACTGGCTCGATATCGGCGCGCGCACCGATTCCTCGAAGTTGCCGAAGATCTTCTACGTGAACTGGTTTCGCCGCGGCGACCACGAAGAGTTCCTGTGGCCCGGCTTCGGAGAAAACTCGCGGATTCTCAAGTGGGCGCTCGAACGCGTCGACGGAACCTGTGACTCCGAGGCGACCCCGATCGGTCACGTTCCGACCCTCGATGCCTTGGATCTGACCGGACTCGACCTTCATCGCCCCACCATTGCCTCTGCGTTGAAGGTCGACCCGGCGGAGTGGGCGGCCGAACTTCCCCTCATCGATCAGTGGTACGCCACGATCGGCGGCAACAGACTCCCCGACACGCTGCGTGAAGAGTTGCGTGCCTTGCGTCAACGCCTGTCGACATTCGATTACGAACTCGCCGACGAGGCCCCGGCCCGCGACACGAATTTCCGGCGTGTGCGCACCCGCGCCGACGACTGCTGACCCCCCCGAGCAGGGCTGCCAGCGCATCTCACGTCGAGTCTCTCGCGCTGGAGGCCCTCACCGAAGGTCCCGATCCGGTTAAGTTGCCCCTCAACCTCCCGGATCGGGATCTTCTGACGTGAGACCGAACGTGGTGATCTCCCACCCAGAGCGCCGTCAACTCGACGAGCGCAGCGGGGAGCCCATGACAGTCGTCGACAACGCCCGCTCCCCACACCATGAGCACACGTTTCCGCCCGGCGTCACCGCGGACCAACAGCACAACCTGGCACATTCGCGGCACTGCAGCAACGGCGCGCTCAGCAGTCCGCGCAGTGGTGTTACACGCATCACCGCTGCCTTCATCTGGTTACTTGCTAATATTAGCAAGTAACCAGACAGGCTTCCACTTTCTTCTCGCAGTACCGAGGAACCCCATGACCGATACGCCCTCACCGAATTCCACTCCGTCCCCGCAGAACTCGCTCGGCCGCGCTGCCCAGTCCGTACGGGACCTGTCGCCGCGATGGAGCGAATGGAGTTCGTCGCTGCGCGCACCCGGCGCGGATCTGCTGGCCGGTCTGATCGTGGCACTGGTCGCCCTTCCCCTCGCCTTGGGATTCGGCATCTCCACCGGGCTCGGGGCGGCGGCTGGGGTGACCACAGCTGTCGTCGCCGGCGCCATCGCCGCTGTCTTCGGCGGCTCCCGGGTCCAGGTGTCCGGGCCGACCGGGGCCATGACCGTTGTCCTGGTTCCCATCGTTCACGAACACGGCGGATCCGGTGTCCTGGCGGTCGGGTTGATCGCCGGCATCGTACTGGTGGTGTTGGCGTTCGCCGGCGTGGGACGGGCCGTGCGCTTCATGCCGGCACCGGTCATCGAAGGGTTCACCGCTGGTATCGCCGTGGTCATCGCCCTCCAACAGATCCCGGCCGCTCTGGGTATCACCGACGCCGAAGGAGACAAAGTGTGGCGCAGCGCAGCGGACGCGGTCGCCAAATTCGTCGCGCACCCCTCGATTCTCACCCCGGCAACAGCACTCGCGGTGGCCGTCGCCATCCTCGTGGGCGGACGCTACCTCCCCAAAGTTCCGTTCTCGCTCGTCGCCGTGGCCGCCGCGACGTTGGCCGCGCAACTGCTGCACCTCGACATCGCCCGCATCGGTGAAATCCCCTCCGGCATCGCCGCACCCACACTGAACTTTCTGCATCTAGGGGATCTGACCTCACTAGTGGCCCCGGCCCTGGCAGTGGCAGCACTGGCCGCCCTCGAATCACTTCTGTCGGCGACCGCGGCGGATTCGATGGGAGTCGGGACCCGCCACAATCCCGACCGGGAATTGTTCGGACAGGGTTTGGCGAACATCGCCGCACCCCTGTTCGGCGGCGTCCCGGCCACCGGCGCCATCGCCCGCACGGCCGTCAACGTTCGCTCCGGCGCGCGCAGCCGCCTCGCCGCACTCACACATGCCGTCATCTTGGCCGCGATCGTCTACCTGGCATCGACCCTGGTCGCCGAGATACCCTTGGCCGCCCTCGCCGGGGTACTGCTGGCCACCACGGTGCGCATGGTCGAAACAGCCTCGCTCATCGCCATCGCGCGCGCCACCCGCGCCGACACCGCGGTCATGGGCGCAACGTTCCTGGTCACCGTCGCCCTCGACCTCGTCACCGCGGTCGCGGTCGGTGTCGCATTCGCCGCGATCCTGGCACTGCGCGCAGTGGCGAAATCAGCCAAGATCGAACAAGTCCCACTCGATGACGACGGGCACCAGAGCGAAGAACACGAACTGCTCCGTGAACACATCGTCGCCTACCGCATCGACGGCGCCTTGTTCTTCGCCGCCGCTCACCGCTTCCTGCTCGAATTGGCGGACGTCTCCGACGTCAAGGTCGTCATCTTGCGCATGTCACGGGTGACCGCGATCGATGCCACCGGCGCCATCGTCCTCAAGGACGCCATCGACAAACTCGAACACCGCCACATCACCGTCTTGATTTCCGGTATGAAACCGGACCACCTCCGGCCACTGAAAGCCCTCGGTGTCTTCACCACCTCCGACAGCGAACGCCGACACATCTTCTCCGACACACCACGCGCCATCGAATACGCCCGCATGCTGGTGCTTCCGAGGAACCAGTACCTATCGATGAACATCGAGGAATGAAACACCATGTCCCAGAACGGAACCATCGCACATCCCACCTTCGCCCAGCACCTCAAGTACCTCGCCGGACGCACCCTGCCGGACGAGTTCATTCCGTGGGTGATCGAGGACATCACCGGCCCCGGCGCCGCCCGCCGCTACACGACACGGTGCATCGTGCCCTTGCTGCCGATCCTGGTGGGGCTGTTGCTGATCCCCGGCCCCTGGATCATCCGGATCAGCATGGTGCTCTTACTCTTCCTGCCCTTCGTGTATTTTCTTCTCGCCTTGAAAAAGATCTACCTGCGGCACCGTCTGGTCAGCCACGGATTGAGTCCGGCGCTCCTCGACGTGCACGAGAAAAAGAAAATGGACGAGGAAAAGCAGGCCTACGAATCCCGCTACCGCCCATGACGGCGCGGTCGACGTCAGGAACAGATCCGATGAATCCGCCCCCGGCCTCCCTGACGGCGGCGATGGCATCCGCTGCCGCTGTGGTGCTGGCGATGGCCGCGGTGTTCTACGTCCTCACTGCCTGACCAGGCGCACCAGACCGTACAGACTGGAGAACGCGTTGAACACATCCACCGGACTCTGCGGCGGCGGAGAAGGCGACGCACTCATCGCCACGCCCTCTGTTCAGTGAACCTGCGAGACGTTTCACGAATCGAAGAACCAGTATGCCGAACAATGAAAAGGGTGGACCCGTGAACAATGCACTGCCGCCGTGCCCACGGTGCGCCAGCGAATACAGCTACGAGATGGGGGCGCTCTTCGTGTGCCCCGAATGCGCTCACGAATGGACATCTCACCAGGGATCGCAGATGGTCGACCGGTCCATCGTTGTCGACTCCGTCGGAAATGAGCTTTCCGACGGGGACGCGGTCACTGTTGTGAAGAACTTGAAGGTCAAAAACAGTCCGACAGGAATCAAAGCTGGAACCAAGGCGCGCAACATACGCCTGGTCGACGGTGCCGACAACCACAATATCGAATGCAAAGTCGCCGGAATCGGGTCGATGCAACTGAAATCCGAGTTCGTCAAGAAAGCATGACAGCTCCGTCGATGTCCCAGGGCGGTGAGGAATTCTCGTGTCCATGATCCGGGTGCATGTGGTGTTCGCCGTTCTCGCGGTCCTGGGTCTCGCAGTTACCGTGCACTACGCTCTCTGGCTTGCACGGCATCGCCATACCTATGCCGTGGGCGGTGAACGGCGGTGGGTGCTCGCGTGTTTCGGGTTCGTGATGATCACTGTCGCGGCGATCGGCATTGTCGTCACCGGCATCTAGCCCGCTGCATTCCTTGCGCTGACACATCGGGTCGTCTCGATACGAGTGCGGCCTGGAAAATTCGACGGCCACCAGATATTCACCGACGAACGTGCGCGCCATTATCTTCGAAGATTTTGCGCACGGCGACGAACGTGGTTGTCCGGTCGGTACGGTCTTTTCCCCTTCCGGAATCACGCTTGTCGCGTGAGCGCGCGTCGGTATCGTCGTCGAGGTATCGAGAAAAGAACAGTAGCGAACCGATGATGACGTAGACCAGGACCAGAGTAGGAATTTTCACCGCCGGCGCCGCCTACGCCGCAGTCGATATCGTGACGAATACCGTACGACGGATGACGTGTCTGATGTTCGTATTACTCTCTCCTCTAGCCCTTTTCGCCGCTCACATACCCCCACTGAACGTCGGGACGGCTCGGGCGATCCTCACGCGAGAAGCTCGGCGAGGATCACCGCCGTGGATACGACTGGATCAGAGAAGTTCGAGGATGGCGGCGTTCGCTTGACCGCCGCCCTCACACATGGTCTGCAATCCGTAACGCGTTCCTGTGCTCCGCATGTGGTGGATTATCGTCGTCATCAGGCGTGCGCCACTGCCACCGAGGGGATGTCCGAGTGCGATGGCGCCGACGTGCGGATTGAGCCGCTTCGGGTCTGCCCCTGTTTCGGCCAGCCAGGCAAGGGGCACCGTGGCGAAGGCTTCGTTGACCTCGAAATCTCCGATATCGGACAACGTCAAACCACTGCGCCACAAGGCTTTCTCTGTGGCCGGAATCGGTGCGGTCAGCATGATCACCGGATCGGCGCCCGCCAGGACGGCAGTATGGACTCGAACGATCGGTGTCAGCCCCAACTGCGTGGCCTTCTCGCTGGTCATCATCAACAGGGCGGCCGAACCGTCGGAAATCTGGGAACTGTTTCCCACCGTCACCACCCCGGTGTCGGAGAACGCGGTCTTGATCCCGGCCAGGGTTTCCGGCGTTCCGCCGCGGCGAATCCCCTCGTCGCGGGCGATCTTGGTGCCGTTGGCGAGCACGATCGGCAGGATCTAGTCGTCGAAGTATCCGTCGCCTTGCGCGTGCGCGGCTTTCGCATGCAGGCGAGCGCGAAGTCGTCACATTGACGGCGCGACAGACCCCACTGCTCGGCGATCATTTCCGCACCGACCCCTTCCGAGGGGGCGACGCCGTGATAGCGCGCCAAGAACCAATCTCCCAGGGGATTCATCCCGCCGGACGAGGATCCCATCGGAACTCTGCTCATGGATTCGACGCCACCGGCGACCACCACGTCGCACTGTCCGGCAATCAACCCTGCGGCAGCGAAATGCACCGCCTGCTTCGATGATCCGCACTGCCGGTCGATGGTCACCCCGGTGACGGTGTGCGGCCACCCTGCCGCCAATACGGCGGTCCGCCCGATATCACCGGTCTGCTCACCGGCCTGACTGACGCATCCCCAGATGACATCGTCGAAGACTGCGGGATCGAGGCCGGTGCGATCGGCCAGTCCCACCAGAATCTGGGCCGACAAATCGGCCGGATCAATGGTCGAGAGCACTCCGTTACAGCGACCCAAAGGGGTTCGTACGGCTTCGACGATCATTGCATCGCGCATTGTGTGTTCCTTCATCCATCAGCCGGCGAGGTGCCCGGCTTCCCGCGGAGCTCACGTAAGCCCATGCGACCGAGTTGGTCACGGGGGAGTCGCAAGCATCCCTGACAACAGCTACTTGCTAATATTCTTAACTAGATATTATGGCAAGATGGCGTGAGCTCAGCCCTACCTCTCCGAGAGCACCAGAAGCCGAACACCACCCGTTCATTCGAAGGGACGTCATTGATGGCCAGCACGCAGGAAACCATCGTCACCGAGCTCGCACAGATCATCGAAGAGGTCACCGGAATCGAGCCGTCCGAAATCGGTATCGGCACGTCCTTCGTCGACGATCTCGGTATCGACTCGCTGTCCATGATGGAAATCGCAGTACAGACCGAAGACAAGTACAACGTGAAAATTCCCGACGAGGATCTGTTGGGTCTGCGCACGGTCGGCGACGTCGTGGACTACATCCACACCCTCGAAGCCGCGGCAGCGCTCGAACTCGCCGCGCCGAGCAGCGACAGGTGAACACCACCGAGGCACGCTCCTGGCTCGGCCGCGCACCCAACGTCGTCGTCACCAGCCTCGCAGCGACCACATCGGTCGCCGGGGACGTCGCCGGCACATGGAGGGCGCTCCTCGCGGTAGAGAGCGGAATCGGTCTTCTCGACGATTCGTTCGTCGAGGAATTCGACCTGCCGGTCCGTATCGGCGGTCACTTGAAGGTCTCGCCGGACGATGCCCTCACCCGGGTGGAGATCCGGCGGATGAGTTGGCCGGCGCGGGTCGCGTTGACACTCGCTCGCACGGCATGGATCGACGCGGGCTCACCCGACGTCGACAAGGATCGTCTGGCGGTGGTCATCGGCACCGGAATCGGAGGCGGCGACACCCTGATCGATGCGGTCGACCGGCTCAGAACCGGCGGCTACCGCAAAGTGTCCCCCTTCGCAGTGCAGATGGTCATGCCCAACGGCCCCTCCGCGACCGTGGGCCTCGAACTCGGCGCCCGCGGTGGGGTGATGACGCCGGTGTCGGCATGCTCGTCAGGAGCGGAAGCCATCGCGCAGGCCTACCGGATGATTGCGATGGGCGATGCCGACATGGTCGTCGCCGGCGGAGTCGAAGGCCGCATCGATTCGTTTTCCATCGCCAGCTTCGCCACGATGCGCGCGCTGAGCTCGAACAATGCCGACCCTGCCGGTGCGTCGCGTCCGTTCGACAAGGATCGGGACGGTTTCGTCTTCGGCGAGGCCGGAGCGCTGGTGGTCCTTGAAACCGAGAAGCATGCCCTCGCACGCGGGGCGACGATCCATTCGCGTCTGCTCGGCTGCGATACCACCTCCGACGGCTACCATCTCGTCGCTCCCGACCCCACCGGCCGCGGAGCCGCTCGCGCGATGACCCACGCCATTCAGCGGGCCGGGCTGACACCCGCCGACATCACCCACGTCAATGCCCACGCCACCGCCACCCCGGCCGGCGACATCGCCGAAGCACAGGCCATCACCACAGCGGTCGGCACACACGCGGCGATCTACGCCCCGAAATCTGCCCTCGGGCACTCCGTCGGAGCCGTCGGAGCGCTCGAAGCGGTTCTCACCGTCCTCGCCGTCCGCGACGGCGTCATCCCCCCACACTCAACCTCGACACACTCGACCCGAGGATCGACCTCGACGTGGTCACGACAGCGCCGCGCATCGGACCCGTCGACTACGCCGTCAACAATTCCTTCGGCTTCGGAGGACACAACACCGCTCTCGTCTTCGCTCGCCCTTGACCCACCTCACGAAAACAGGACCCATGCCGACCCTCACCCTCAACCATGTTCCCGTCAACTACGTCGTCACCGGCTCCGGCCCGCGTGTACTGCTGATCATGGGAGCCGGCAGCCCCGGCCGAGTATGGAACACCTACCAGGTTCCGGCGCTGGTGAAGGCCGGCTTCGAAGTCGTCACGATGGACAACCGCGGAATCTCGAGCATGGCCGGGATCGAGGGGATGAGCATCGCCGATCTGGCCGCCGACGCAGCGGCCCTGATCGAACATCTCGGCGGACCCGCCCACGTGATCGGCACATCACTGGGCTCACGAGTCGTACAAGAGCTGGCGATCACCCGCCCCGAACTACTCGCCAAGTCGATCATGCTCGCCGCCACCGGCCGACCACACCCCGTCGAAGCCGCCCTCAACCGCGGACAACGAGCCCTCCACCAGGCAGGGATCGATTTGCCCCCGTCCTACACCGCGGCCATCAGCGCGGTGCTGAACCTCTCCCCACACACCCTCGCCGATCCGCAAAAGGCCCAGGAATGGCTCGACATCTTCGAGTACTCCGCACCCACCACCACCTCTGCCGGGGTCCGCGCCCAGACCGCGATGGATCGATCCCACAATCGACTGACTGATCTCGCCGCGATCCAAGCACCGACCCTCGTCATCGGATTCGGGGACGACCGCTTGACCCCGCCTGCGCAGGGCATCGAAGTCGCCGCAGCCATCCCCGGAGCCCGATACGAACAAATCGCCCAGTGCGGTCACTTCGGCTACCTCGAGCGACCCGAGGAGGTCAACGCTCTGCTGATCGCCTTCCTCCACGGCCAGCCCTTGACGCAGCAGCCATGACGAACCGGCACCTTCCCTGCCGCCGCGAGCGACTGCCCGCACGCGGCGAGAACACACCCCCTCAGGACCCCATGACCGCTCATCACCCCGACCTCGACGCACCCACCCGACAACACGCCACGAATCCGACGCTGCCCGCCGGCGGGAAAGTTGCCGTGATCACGGCCGATCCGATGAGGTCTCCCCTGCGCCGGTTGCACCGCAACCGCAGAACCTGGGGCGAGGGATACGCCGCACTCATCCGCTACCACACCGCATTACGCGCCGAGCACACCGCTCTCTCGTTCAACGACGTTCCGCGGTTGGTCGAGACGATTCTCGCACTCCCAGATCACATCGAAAAGGTATTCCTGATCGGGGTACCGCCCTACTGGACCGTGATCGTCCAACACGAAGTGGCCGCCCTCCACGGTCCCCTCGTCATCGCCGACAACGAAACCATGACCGCCTCGCTCGCGGCCCTGGCCCTGACCGCCCTCGACCGGCAAGGCGTGTGGCCGTGGATGGCGACCGTCTACATCTCGCAGTCCCGACACGCGCCCCTCCTCGACGAAGTGCTGACCCGGTGCGGCATCGGCACCGTCACCGACATCGACACCACCAACTCCACACGCGAGGACACCCGCCGGCTCATCGCACAGTGCGATGTGTTGATCGACTTGTCCACCACCGAGAAATCGATCTCACCGCTTCGGTGCATCCGCCCGCCCGCAGATTCGTTCGAATACTCGTCGTTGCCGCTCGCGGGTCTGCTCAGTGCAGGCTGCGGTCACCGCATCACGATGATGACTCCGGATCTGATCGCCGCTGCGGCACGCGCTCTACACTCGCGCACCGTCGCGTACCGCCGCGTACCGCTTCCTACCGGACATCACCGACCGCGCCCTCGTTCGAACGGTTTCCGAACATGTCGGAGCAGCTATCGCGGCCTCCACACTTCACACCAGGCTCCAGCGATGAGAACCCGACCACCCGCGGGTCGCCGCGGAACAGCGCCACCTCGACCCGCGGTAGTGGCCGCACGAAAAGCCTTGATCCTGCGCAGGGTAGTACACCGAAGTTCGTTCCGACACCGCCCCACTCGACAGCCGCCGGACCGCATTGCGGCCACCCCACCGATCCACCCGCACATCTCACCTGCAGGAGTCCCGCTATGCGCTTTCGCTACATCGGAACAGAGGAAATGATCTACCAAGGGCCACCGGCCCGCGTTCTCGGATTCGGCGACATCGTCAAAGCCCTCACCAACCCCAACCCACGATATTTCGAACCACTCGACGCGAACCCAGAATTGGACGGACAAAACCCCCGTCCGCATGAGAAACGCATGATCACGCCAGCACCGGGGTGGACGAGAGTGACGCCTGGACCGTTACCCGCGCAACTTCCGACAGTCGCCCGCAGTCCCGCCCCCCAAAGCGTCACTCTCACAACGGAATGTACCACCAGACGTGAAACAGGAAGCATTGCCATGACGACGGGAGCACCCTCAAAAAAGATCATCGATTCGCTCGACAATCGTCGCCGACAAGACCGATCACAAGCACCTGCCGAAGCCCCGTTCTACGACATGAAAGCCACCCGAACAACACAATTCCCGCCTCAGGCACAGGTTCAACTCGACCGCAGGCGGCCACAGATTCACACAGGAGCGCAACGATGAAACACCGGGTCGCCCCTTCAGCAGCTGTCACCGCGGCCGTGACGTATTTGTTGAACCAACCCGACGCCGCCGAATTCAGGAAAAAGCACCAAGCACTGATCACTCCTGCACTCGCGCCCGGCCGCCATAGCGACGACTACACTCCCGCAGATACTTTCGCGCTCACCTCAGCCCGCCGACGTGCCCGCGAGCTGGGCGATCCCGATCCCACGATTGTCCCCACGAGTCCAGCTCCTGATGGTGATGACTCCACTTAGTCGATCGGGCGCCATCGACAAAGATAGCGATCGTGGCGCCACTTTCCGCCTTGCACTCCCGGCGACCCCGCGTCTGCGTAATCGCCGAGAGATCGAGGGATTCGCTTTAAGTACAGAGATGGCCGCCGGAACCGCCCGAAAACGGTCATGAAACGCCAGCGCCTCGTTGCGTCGCGGGAGAACACCAGCGCAGACGAAGGATTCGCGGATATGGTGCGTGCGGGCGTTCTGGGGAAGTAGGTCAAATTCTTCGTGGGTGATGTCGGTACCTCGTGCAGCCAGGCTTGCGAGCAAAGTGAGGGAAGCTTCGTTGGTGATCCAGGTGTGGACGCTGCCTGGGTTCACCGCCGCGAGTGCTGTGAACAAGGGCTGTAGGTGCGAATTGGACGCCGGGTCGTCGATGTCGAGCAGTCGAGCAGTCGAGCGATCTTGGTCATCACGAGACAACGATTGCATTTGCCGTTGCGGAAGCCGGGGCCCTCCTCACCGCAACTGCGGCAGGTGAAGTCGAGGTCGACTCCGCCGCAGCGGATGCAGGTGAAGGCGCCAGTTTCATCGACGCAGACCAGGATGCGTGTGGCATGGCAGTCCGCACAGGGTTCAGGTCGTTCCAGACGCGAGCGGTAACAACGCTGGCAGACTGACCCGAGCGGCCACCTGACGTTGATTGCTTTCGTCTCACCACAGATAGCGCCGGGTCGTTTCGGCTTGGGCCAGCAGGTTGAGCAGTAGAATGGGCCACCGCGATACCGGCCTCCGCCGCGGCGCCGACCACAGCCAGCGCAGTCACCCATGCGAGCGCATTTGTAGCAGACGTCGGGGCGGTCGCCCCCGTCTCCGCGCCGCTGGATCCGACGTATCTGTCCACAGATTCCGCAGAGCCGGGGTGGGCTGCTGTAACAGTTCTTACAGACCGGCCCTTTGGACGTATTTGCGCTGATTCTCGCCACCCTGCCGCACTGGGAGCACGGCTTCTCAGCCTTGGGGGTGCACTTGCTGCAGAGCGGAGCGCCGTCCTCGGTCCGCCCCGCGAGCGGCCTGACCTCGCCGCATCGTGAGCATTTGGCCTGTCTGGCCGGATCGTGAGCATAACACCTGCGACAAACGGGGCCGTCGGGACGCCAAGTGACAATTCTGGCGGTCTTTCCACAACGAGCACACTGCCGCCGTTCGACACACTCAAGGCATCGATCGCAGCACCGACTGAGTCGCACCGGAGTTTCCGGGGACTTCATTCTTTGGGAAAGATGGAGTCATGTCGTCAGCAACGAACAAGAGGTACCCGCCCGAACTGCGTGAGCGGGCGGTGCGGATGGTCGCCGAGGTCCAACACGAGTACCCGTCGGAGTGGGCAGCGGTCGAATCCGTGGCCGACAAACTCGGCATCGGAACAGCGCAGACGCTGCTCAACTGGATCCGGATAGCGCAAACCGACGCCGGCGAACGACCCGGCGTGACGAGCGAAATGGCAGCGGAAATGCGCAAACTTCGAGCCGAAAACCGGGAACTCAAGCGTGCCAACGAGATCCTGAAGTCGGCATCGGTTTTCTTCGCAGCGGAGCAGGGCCGCAACAACAAGTGAACATCGACTACATCAACCGATACAAAAACGAGTACGGCGTCGAGCCAATCTGCAGAGTGCTCACCGCGCACGGCTGCCCCATTGCGCCGTCCACCTACTACGAGGCCCGCAACCGTCCTGCATCTCGGCGGACCGTGCGCGACGAAGAGCTGAAGATCGAGGTCAGCCGTGTTCATGCCGAGAATTATTCGGTGTACGGCGCCCGCAAGGTATGGCTGCAAATGCGTCGAGAGGGAATCGACGTAGCGCGGTGTACGGTCGAACGACTAATGGGTGTTCTCGGGCTCGAAGGGGCACGTCGAGGCAAGACCAAACGCACCACCGTCGCCGATCCGCAAGGCCGTCGTGCGGAGGATCTGGTGCAGCGAAAGTTCAACCCAGTTGCGCCAAACATGTTGTGGGTAGACGACTTTACTTACGTTTCGACGTACTCAGGTTGGGCGTACGTCGATTTCGTCATCGATGCGTACTCACGCAGAATCCTCGGATGGCGAACCGCGACGACGATGACGACACCGTTGGTGATCGATGCGATCGAGCACGCAATCTGGACCCGACGCCGAGAAGGGAGATTACCGACTTGTCCGGGCTCATTCACCACAACGACCGCGGATCGCAATACACGTCAATTGCGTTCACCGACAGACTCATTGAGGCTGGTATCGATGCCTCGATCGGGGCTACCGGGTCGAGCTACGACAATGCTCTCGCCGAAACGATCAACGGGCTTTACAAGACCGAGTTGATCAAGTCTCGCGGGCCGTGGCGAACGGTCGAACATGTGGAAATCGCCACGTTGGAGTGGGTGGACTGGTTCAACCACCGACGACTCTACGAGCACTGCGGGGACGTGCCTCCGATCGAACTCGAGGCGTTCTACTACGGTGAACACAGAACTACGCGATTCGCGGAGTTCTCAAATCAGTAAGCCTCCCGACTCACCTGTGTGATTCAGTCCCGTCACACAGGACAACCGTCGGCTATGGCTACGGGAATGTCCGTGGATCATCATGCGTTACAGCACTGCGCCGTTCGTCGCGAAAGTTGTCGCCTGCGGCCTCGGCGTCACGTCGGTATTGACCAAGTATATCGGCTGTCCTTTTGTAAGGGCAGTGAGCGCATTGCGGGCAGTCTTCGTACGGATCTCGACCTCTGATTCCTCGGAATACCACGCTGCATGCGGTGACATAATCGTGTTCTCCAAGTCGGTCAGTTCATGGTTCGTAGGCAAGGGTTCGACGGCAAATACATCCAGCCCCGCACCAGCGATAGCGTTGCGACGCAGTGCATCGACAAGTGCGTCTTCCTCGACGATTCCTCCGCGTGCGGTGTTGACGAGGATGGCAGTCGATTTCATGAGTGCCAGTTCCGCTGCTCCGATGAGTCCGCGGGTGGATTCAGTGAGGGGCACGTGCACCGATACGACATCGGAGATGCGCATCAGTTCGTCGAGATCGACGAGACGAATGTCGGCTGCGGCTGCCCGCTCGGGGTTGACATACGGGTCGTAGGCGACGGTGTTCATTCCGAAAGCACGCATCTTCTCAGCGAGCCGCTGCGGGATGTTCCCGAAGCCGACCAGGCCGAGCGTTCCACCCCGAAGGCGGTGAAGTGGTTGTGCTGCTTGGTAATTCCATTTTCCTGAGCGCATTGCGCGGTCGTAGATACCCAAGCCGCGTGCCAGCGCCAGGATCAGTGCAGCCGCGTGGTCGGAGACATCGTCGAGGGAGCCGTCGGGCACATTGGCAACCATGATGCCGGCGGCGGTCGCTGCCGGCATGTCGACGGTGTTGACGCCGATGCCGTAGCGACAGATCACTCGGCAGTTGCTCAGCTGTGTTATGAATTCAGCGTCGATAGGCATGTATTGGTTGATAACGGCGTCAGCGTCTTTGCACGCCGCGATCACTTCGTCAGGGGAAGCGAACGGACCAGTGACGAATTCGACGTCATATCCGTCGAAGACAGACAACTCTGGGGCTAGATCCGGGAATTCGTAATCGGTGACGACGACCTTGAACATGAAGGAGTCTCCTATGGTGGGTGCAGTGACGATCGGTCAGAGAGCGCCGTATTTGTTGTCAAGTTTCTGATGGAACGGCAACCCGACGATGTCGGAATGCTCCGAGTAGGTGATGCCCGCTTCGAAGGGGATCGCACCTGTGTCGTGCAGTGTCGCCAGGGACTTCTGCATCGCGGCGGCAGCGGAGAACAGCGCAGTGAGAGCGTAGAGGACCACTGAGAAGCCGCGTTGTTCGAGATCGGTCGCGGTGAGAGAAGCAGCGTCGGTCCCATCGACCAGAGATACAACCTTGGGGCCTGCGAAATTTTCGGCGATGTAGTCGACTTCGCTGCGTGTCTTGACGCCGTCGACGAACACGAGATCCGCTCCGGCATCCTGGTAGCGTTTCGCGCGGTCGAGGGCGTCTTCGCGTCCCGTTGCGGCGAGGGCGTCGGTGCGGGCAATGATCAACAGCGAGTGCTCTTCCCGCGACACGAGAGCGGCTTCGATGCGTTTTGTGCTCTCATCCACGGGCATCAGACGGATACCGGCCATCTGTCCACATCGCTTGGGGGCGACCTGATCTTCAAGGTGGATGGCTGCCACGCCGGCTTGGACGTATTCCTTCACCGTGCGGTGAATGTTCGAGGGTCCACCGTAGCCGGTGTCGGCATCGGCAATGATCGGCACAGTCGTGGCGCGGACCATGTTACGAGCGTGTTCCGTCATCTCGGTCTGGGTGAGCAACCCTATGTCTGGGAGGCCCAGTCTCGAGGATGTGGCACCGAAGCCTGTCATGTAGATCCCAGGGAAACCTGCACTCTCGACCAGTCGCGCGGAGAACGAGTCGTACGCTCCGGGAGCGCGCACAATGGGCATACCGGGTTGGAGAAGCGCTTTCAGCTTGTCGGCTGCATTCACGAGAGGGTCTCCTTGGTGAGTTCGGTGCGGTGTTCTTCTGGCTGAGAGAGCCAGCGGGCGGGACCAACGCCGCAATGGGAATCCGGATCCGGCAGTCGATGCGATCGAAGAGCATTCCGCTGCCGAATCCTCGGCCCATGAACGCCATCGGCTGGGATGAATGAGCACCGCGATGGCGTGCGAGGGATCCAGCAAGCCGACGTTGCGATAGCGCCTACACTAGGACACTAGATACAGTACAACTAAAATGCAAGTTTCGGATCCAAGAGAATATGTGAACTGGCGTACATGGCGGTAGAGTCGAGGAATTCACAATGCGAATGGAGTCTGCATGGCACACGCAACGCAGCAACGAGGAACACCCTCTCTCGGCGCATCGGTCGCCGACTCGTTGAGAACCTCGATTATCGACGGCAAGTTCGAACTAGGGGAAGCACTGTCGGAAGACGCCGTGGCAGAGGCACTCGGTGTGAGCCGCACGCCCGTCCGGGAAGCCATGCGCCTACTACAGCTTCAAGGTCTGGTCACGATCGTGCCAAAGTCCGGCACGTACGTATTCCAACCGACCGAAGACGAGATCGCCGAACTGTGCGAGTTCCGCGCCACGCTCGAAATACGCGCGGCAGCGCTGTCATTCGGACGAAACCGCGGCTCGACTTTGAAGGACCTCAGATATGCGCTCGACGACATGGATCGCGCTCGCCCGGCACGTGATTCACAAGGGTACGGGAAAGCGGACACCTGCTTTCATGAAGCGTTCTTTGACAACTGCGGCAATCGCTACCTTCAGAATGCGTACCGGATGAATCTCACCCGCGTTGCCGCGCTGCGTACGCATCTCACCTTCCTTTCCCCGTCCGAGCCCGAGCGGTCTTTCGCTGAACACGAGGCCATGGCCACGATCTTCGACTCGGGCAACGAAGAGGACATCGAGCCGTTGCTGCAGACGCACATCATGCGCACGCGGGAAATGTACCTTCTTGCTTTACAGGAGCGAAGGCGGGTCAAGACCGGGTCGAAGGCTGAACAGATGCGTCGAAAACTCACTGCGCTGTAATCCGCACTTGTCGAACTCGCGTGTCTCGTGTCACACTTAACTGGTATCCTAGTTGTAGGATCCATACGACCGAGGTGAGCATACCCTCGATCTCGACCACTCACCTGAACGCCCGTGGCGTTCGTCCATGAACAGGACCCCTTCTATGCCCGAGACAACTTTCACGCCCGAGCAGGAACGCCAAGCATGCCGCGCCGCATTCGGCAGCTTCGCTGGCGCAGTCATCGACTGGTACGACTTCATCCTCTACGGCCTCATCGCGGCACTGGTGTTCAACTCCGCGTTCTTCCCCAACGTCAGCCCGGCTATCGGAACACTCGCAGCGTTTGCCACCTTCGGTGTTGGATTCTTATTCAGACCTCTCGGCGGCATCGTGTTCGGCCACTTCGGCGATCGACTCGGACGAAAGCGCATGCTAGTCATCACCATGTTGGTGATGGGACTGGCATCCACCGGGATCGGACTACTGCCGACCTTCGACTCCATTGGGTGGTGGGCACCGATCTTACTCGTCACACTGCGCGCCATTCAGGGCTTTGCAGTCGGCGGCGAATGGGGCGGAGCAGCTCTGATGGCCGTCGAAAGCGCGCCTCCCAAGAAGAAAGCCTTCTACAGCAGTGGCGTCCAAGTCGGATACTCCGTCGGCCTCGTGATCGCGACCGGATTCGTAGCAATCCTCAACGCAACGATGAGCGAGCAAGCGTTCAACCAATGGGGTTGGCGCATACCATTCATTGCCAGCCTTCTATTGGTCGCCATCGGCCTATGGATTCGATCGAGCGTTACCGAAACGGCAGAGTTCACCGACAAAGTCGAGAACTCGACGATCAACAAAACAGGAAAAATCCCCCTGGTCGAAGCACTCAAGGCGCACCCCACCGCATTCCTCAAGATCATCGGCCTCCGATTTGCCGAACTATTCATCGGATACATCGTCACCGCGTTCGCGCTGAGCTACGCAACCAACCACACAACAATCAGTCGCAGCTTCATGCTTGACATCATCTTACTTGTCGGCGTACTTGGAATCCTGACAATCCCAACCTTTGCCTACCTCTCGGACCGATTCGGCCGCAAGAGGATCTACGTGTCCGGTTCAGTAGTCGGAGCAGTAACCGCAGCGCCCTTCTTCCTGGCAATGGACAGCGGCTCCCTCGTCGGCACTGCAATTCTCGCCGTGGTGCTGTTCAACATCGGCCACGACTCCGTGGTCAGCGCACAGCAGCCGCTCTTCACCGAGATGTTCGGCGCTGAATTCCGTTACAGCGGAGCAGGCGTGGGATATCAAGTTGCCAGCGCGATCGCCGGCGGCCTGACGCCGTTCATCGCCGCCCTGCTAGTCGGAATCAACGATGGAGGCTGGCACCTGGTTGCGGCCTACCTCGGGATCGGCTGCGCCATCTCCGCAGTTATCGCCGCCTCTATCTCACATGGCGACGATAGTCCGTCCGAGCAAGAGCATTCGACCACCCCAGAGTCGGCGCCCGAGGAACTGACATCCAAAGACGTTTTACATTCACCTTCCTGATCCACACCCTCGTCGACCGCTCGGACGCTTAACATGCTGGATGGCGCTACACGGCATTCCTGTAGTGGAGCCTCTGGCCGGCACTGTCACGTTGTCGAACGCACGTTGTTGAACGCGGGAAATTGGGGGAATGTGACATGGCCACCCCAATGCTGTCCTACAAAGGCCACCGTTACCCGGCCGAGATCATCAACCACTGCGTGTGGCTGTACTTTCGGTTCGCGCTCAGCTTCCATGAGGTCGAGGAGATAATGCTCGAACGCGGTGCCCCGGTCAGCTGCGAGACGATCCGACGGTGGTGCGCCAAACTCGGGCAGGCATACGCAAACTAGTTGTTGTGGGTTTGGACGTTGCTGACGCTGGATTGAAGTAGATGGGCTGGT
>NZ_JARJBE010000024.1:0-26419 GCF_029269915.1 Rhodococcus sp. C3V | reverse complement strand
GGGACTTGATCTGCGGAGCAGCCAACAAGACGGCGATCGTGACCCTCGTCGAGAGACAGACCCGATACGTGATGCTCGGACATCTCCCCGGCGGGCACACCGCCGAGGAAGTCCGTGATGTTCTGGTCGAGTTGATCGGCACGTTACCGACGCATCTGCGGGGGTCTCTGACCTGGGATCAAGGATCGGAGATGGGTGCCCACAAGTCGTTCAGTGTGAGCACCGGGGTCCCGGTCTATTTCTGCGACCCCGCATCACCGTGGCAACGAGGATCGAATGAGAACACCAACGGCTTACTGCGCCAGTACTTTCCCAAGGGAACTGATCTGTCCGTCCACGGCGCTGCGGACCTCGAGCATGTCGCTCAACAACTCAACGGCCGGCCACGCGAAACGCTCGGCTGGGACACCCCAGCCGAGCGCCTGCGTGATCTACTGACTACCAACTAAACCGACCTCGTGTTGCGATGACCGGTTGAAACCGCCCCACCATTGAGGGGGCGTGCCGAACCAGGGGCCGGCTACCTGACGGCACTGCCGCATCCACGTAGGCGAAGGACGTCGATCGAGGGGTGCGGCGCCCAAAGTATCGAGTCGACGACTCTGTGGTCGACAATCGCCGTGGTCCGTTCGGAGTCGATGGTGGTGACCGCGACACCGGCGGCGAGGTCGCCGAGGTTATGGAGCCCGCGCGGCATGGTGAAGATCCTTGGGCTTGCCCTGTGAGAATGCTCTCGATCGAGGGGTGTTCGTCAAGCATTTCGTGTGGGCAGTGTTTCGGCCTCTGAGGTCCACGCTGAGCGGTGAATCGACGGCCAGTGTCTCTGGGTGAGGGTGAAAGTAGCGATCTTACGATGCGAATTCCGCCGCGACCCTTTTGCGGAACTTTCGAAATGGCGATACTTTGGGTTGCACCGACGCAACTTGTCAGGATTGCAAGCCAACCCTGACATGCTGAGGAAACAGAAAAGCTGGGCATCCGCCTCGAAACGAAAGCCCAGCTCTCTGCCTAACGGAACAGTTCAATGAGGACCAGGGCCACTGACGCGATAGCGGTAACTATCGCCACGTAGTCCCGGTCCTTCCGTTTTTTACGCGGAAGATTGACCATTCGTTTCACCTCCTTCCCCTCATGAGCGGCTCCGGGAGTGGAGCGCAGAATGTGGAGAGCCACCGTTGAAGGCTTGGAGGCGATGTGATGCCTTGGCCGAATGTCTCTTAGATCTTCGGTTGGTGCATCACTGTCGATAACTTTAGCCGGTGACCTTCCCTGAGAATGCCAACACAACATCCGAGGCATGGGCTCTTCGGTTGTATGAAGGCTCGTTAGAGGCGGTTGCGCGGTGAGTTGACCGGGGCATGTGGGCAGTCCGCACGAGTATTCGGCGTGATTGAGATCACATGAATTCTGGGTGTGGGCATACGTCCGTGCCAACGCTCTGGGTTGGGATCCGCTCGTGCAATGAGGGTGGTGCGGGCCTTCCATGGGAAGTCCGATGTCGTCAAACCCGGCAGTGTTGGACCTCGACGTTGCCTGATGACGATTGCGACTCGATCTCATCGGTCAGTCCCGTGGTGTGTTCCGACGGTTGGATGGGTGGATGCGTGCCTCGGCGATCTGCTCCAGTTCTTCCTGCGACAGAAGGTAACTCAGGCGATCGAACCCGCGCTCACGCCTGTCCAGGATGCGGCGGTACTCGGTGAGCATTCGCGAATACATGTCGAGTGTGGGGTGATGGGAGTTGCCGTTGTCGTTGCGCTCCAACTGCGGCTTGAGCTCCGTCCAGCGGTCCTCTTGCATCTGAAAGTCGACGTAGTCAGCCATGTGCCCCTCCAGTGCGTCGTTGTGGTCGAATCCTTTGAATTCCAGTCTGGATCTCAGTTTCTCGTCGACAGGTGTTCCGTTCTCGGAGAGGTGCTCGGCGCTGTAGGTGATGACGCGGAACATCTCGAGGATGTCGATCACGCGTTCACAATCCCGTATCGATAGCTCGGTGCTGAAACCGGCGACCTCACGCCAATACTCGCCGGCGTAGCCGGCCTCGAGCATGTGCGCCCGCTTGAGTTGGTAGTCGAGATTTCCATCATCGCCATTGGCGTCCTCCGGCAGAACCCTCCCGAGGATGCGGTGGAGAAGGGAGAGCACCTGGCGGTCGGCGATGCGCATGCTCTCCGGCGCGGGCTCGTCGCCGTGCTTGACCTCCCGGTCGTAAACCGGGACGACTGTTTCCATGAGGAGGTTTCGGACGAATTCGCTCAGGGTGATCCCTTGCTCGTCTGCAAGTTCCTTGAGCTGGTCGCGCACTCTGTCGTCCACGCGGATATTCAGGACTGCCATTTCGTACTCCGATGTTCGTGTATGACGTTAACCGTAGCACTGTCATACTTTATGGCGAGGGACCTGAAAGTCCGGGTCGTGTGCAGTTACAGTGCAGAGGTGGCGGCCAGCAACAGTTCTACTGGCTATTCGGTGTGTCCGTCGTCAAGAGTTGGCGCAGGGCGAGGGCGGCGTAGGTGGTGCGGTTGGCCAGCGATGTGTCGTTCGTATCGACAGTGTCCTGTTCGAGCTCGGGCAGCTGTTCGAGGCTCCAGTGCTCGCGCGGAATGAGTTTCGCGAATTCGGTCTGCAGGAACTCGTGATGCCAGATTTCCGTCCCGCCGCTTTCTTCGTTTGCGTTCGCCACCATGTTGACGAACCGAGCACCGAGGCTGGACAGGGTCACGTCCGCATCGGATGCCATCAGCTCCTGCGCTCTTTGGCTGAGCTGTGCCCAGAGGTCGTCGTCGAGGTAGTGCAGGAAACTGGCAACCGTGTGCGTTCGTCGCTTGTCAGATGGAATGTCCGTCGTCAGATCCTCCTGCTGAACTCGAACGCAAGGACTGTCAGTGCTCGACCGGTTCGAGCGGGCTCGGGTTGGTGTTCTTTGGACTATTGGCCGCAGTCGAGACGTCAGAGGGGAGTTTTTTCTCGTCGCTTCTGCAGTGTAGGAACGGTATCGACACTAGGGAAAACGAACCGACTGTTATTGGTTCGGTTGTACGTCGGGTCCCCAAGTCGGCCTGCCGAGGATGGGAACAGTCTGTGCGGCAACTATTTTCGCGCTTTCTTCCTGGTGGGTCGAATTGCGCGGGCGCATCTGGCTTTGGTGTTAGTGGGCCAAGAGCCCCTCTGTCAACGCACAAGATGGGGTGTTCTTCTCGGGCACGGGTTTGAGCAGTTCCAGCGGCTGGAACTCTTCATGGACCTCTCACTGTGGCGGTGGCTGAATGATCGACATTGGGTGAGCGCCATCACACACCAAAGTTTATGAGGAGCCATGCACGTGGGAAACACGTTGAGTCAGTCGTCGGGTTCGACGAACAGGATCCAGGATGACGAACTGACTGCCACTGAAGTAGCAAGTATCTCGTTGAGCAAGCCGGCGAGCGGACAACGATGGTGGAGGGGAAGCGTGCTCAAGATTCGCGCGCTGCAACTTCTGCTGATAGTTGGCTGGCTCGGAAGTTGGCAACTGACAGTGAGTGCGGGCCTACTGGACCCGGTGCTGTCGAAGGGGCCTGGACAGTCGTGGGACTACATTGTCGAGGCTGCAAAGTCCGGTGAACTCTGGCACAACACGCGGTCGACACTCTCCGCGGTGATCATTGCGTGGGTGTTGTCTTGTTTTCTGGGCGTCATTGCCGGTGTTGCCTTGGGAATGATGAAGACACTCGAGCGGATCGTCGGTCCATTTCTGGATGCCATGAACGCGATGCCACGCATCGCCTTCGCTCCGCTACTCGTAGTAGCGCTGGGAATTGGAACGTCAGCCAAGATCGTGCTGGCTTTCACGATCGTCTTCTTCACAGTGGTTTCTGGTGCCACCGCTGGTGTCCGCGCAGCGGACAGTGAGCTGCTACGACTGTCGGCCGCGCTAGGAGCCACCAAGGTGCAAATATTTTGGAAGATCATGCTCCCTGTTGCCACACCGGCGATCTTCGCTTCGCTGCGACTTGGCATCGTGTATTCGCTGCTCGGAGTCATCAGTAGCGAGATCATCGCTGCCCGAGAAGGACTCGGTGTTCTGATCTCTCAGTACTCGTTGGTGTTCCAGATGGAGAAGGTGTACGCCATCATCATTTTCCTTGCCGTCATTGCTGTGTGTCTCAACCAGGCCATGTCGGTAATCGAGAGGCGACTTCTTCGTTGGCAAGCGCCGGCAGATCACTGACACCACGCCCCGTTTTGGTTAGAAACATGGAGACCACAATGACCATCGCACCACAAACTGTAGATGCCAGGATCAACTTCGAGAATGTCGGTGTTGACTTCCCTGACCCCGCTGGTGGGACAAAGCGGGTTCTCGACAACATCAATCTGGAGATTCCTCACGGACAGTTCATTGCACTCGTCGGTAAGAGCGGATGCGGAAAGACGACACTGTTGAACATGGCGGCGGCGCTGGTGTCACCGACGCAAGGTGAGATCACCGTAGCCGGGACGAGCCCCAGGGACGCGCGCTCGCAGTTGGGGTTCATGCTCGCCCGTGACGCCCTCCTTCCCTGGCGCTCAGCTGTCAGGAACGTCGAATACGGACTGGAACTGCGCGGCGTCGGCAAGGCTGAGCGTCGCGAGAGGGCCCGCAAATGGTTGGGATTGGTAGGTCTCAGCAATGCCGAGAGCCTATGGCCCTGGCAGCTGTCGCAGGGCATGCGTCAGCGAGTGGCACTCGCTCGAACCTGGGCCCTCAATCCGAACGTCCTGCTGATGGATGAACCATTCGCAGCTCTGGACGTCTTCACACGTGTCTCGGTCCAGAATGCGTTTCTTGACCTGTGGCAGAGCGATCAAAGAAAGACTGTCATTTTTGTCACCCACGATCTCGGCGAGGCCATCGCCTTAGCTGATCGTATCGTCGTACTCGGGGAGGGCCGGATTCTCGACGACGTCGAGGTCGGGCTGGAGCGACCGCGTGACCTCGAATCTATCAACGAGCATCCAGGTTTTCGTGAGTTGCACGAGCGGCTGCGCACGGGACTTTCCGGCAATCACTGATCTACCCCCCGAACTTCAAGGAGATTTGATGAAGATAGTTTCGCGCGCCCGAAAAAGCATCATGTACGGCGCTGCGGCCCTGCTGATGTGTGCGTCGATGACGGCGTGTGCAGGGTCGGGAAGCGGCGGTTCAGACGGAACCAACGAGCTCAAGGTGGGCGTACTTCGGGGCACAATCCTGCTCTTGCCCACCACAGTTGCTGACAAACAAGGCTTCTTCAAGGACGCCGGGCTCGACGTCGAGCTTATCGACCAGCCGTTCGCCAGTCTGATTCCTGCGCTCTTGGGCGGAAGCGTAGACATCACTGCAGCCGACGCAGCGCTTCCGCTCAGCGCTATCAAGGAGGGACAGGACTTGACGGTCCTTCCCTCGGTAACCAAATACGATGGCAACATCGTTGTCGCGCCCAACTCAGGCCTCAAGCAGGTGGCCGACCTCAAAGGCAAGACGATCGGATACGTCGGCGGACAATCCCGCTACTTCGTCGAAGACACTCTGAAGAATGCGGGTGTGAGCCTTGATGACGTCCAGTTGATCAGCACCGGTGATCAGGCATCGACGCTCGCTGCTTCCGTCTCCAACGGCCGAGTTGATGCCGTGATGATGGCGACTGGTTCTCTGGAGCTCTTCCGCAGCGAAGGCGGCGAACTCAACGTCATCGCCAGCTCGGTCGACGGGACAGCTGGACCGTACGGAGATGTAGGTATCAACGCATGGTTCACCACCACAACGAATTACGCAGATAAGAACCCCGACACTCTCAACAAGTTCTGCACTGCCATGTTGAACTCCACGAAGTTCATCGTCGACGAAAACAATCGTGACGCTGTGATCGACGACATTATGGCCCACATCGGAACTCAGGACCGCGACGCGGCGGTAACGATTTACGACAAACTGCGCCCGCTCTGGGCAGATCAGGTGGTCGACGAAGCTCGCTGGAACGCCAATGCCGAGGCGCTCTTGCAGGGCGACACAGTGCCCTACAGCCATTGGGCAGCCAACTGCGGCGGCTGACACCAGTCCCTGCCTTGTCTGCAAATGTGGGTCCCGGTCCCGACTCGACTAGTCGGGGACCGGGACCCACATAGGTGTCGACCAGATCCTGCGGACATGTGGCGCATAATCGTTCGCCAGCCTCCGAGAGGAAACATCTGACATGACCAATTCCCGAACTGCCATCATCACCGGAGGGGCAGGGGGCCTAGGCCGAGCGACCGCAAAGCGGTTGCGTCTGGACGGTGTCCGCGTGATCACTCTCGACCGCGAAGGCGGCGATTTCGATCTCGACATTGCAGACATGGCGGCTGTGCAGCAGGTGGCCGAAGAGATCGGCGATGTTGACGTACTCGTCAACGCTGCCGGGATCGTCGGGCGTTGCTTGCCACTGCTGCAAACAACGCCTGCGGACTGGCAAAAAGTCTACGACGTCAACGTCTTTGGGACCGTGAATGCGATAAATGCCTTCGTCCCACCCATGGTGGATCGCGGCTGGGGACGGGTTGTCAATGTGGCGAGCGTTGCTGGTCTCGAAGGGAACGCCGAACAATCGATCTATAGCTCATCGAAGGCTGCGGTAATCGGGTTGACCAAGTCAGTTGGTAAGGAGTTGGCCGAGTCCGGTGTGCTCGTGAACGCCATTGCGCCGGCCGTGTTCGAGACGCCGATCATCAAGCAAGGACCTGCCGCGCTCCTGACGCAACTCTCCAGCAAGATTCCGATGGGCCGCATAGGCCGGCCAGAAGAGATCGCAGAGCTGATTGCCTTCCTGACTTCTGAACGTGTCAGTTTCTCAACAGGTGCCGTCTTCGATGTGACTGGCGGACGCGCCAGTTACTGAGCGGACAGATTGAGTGACTGGCTTCTGCGAAGGTATCGAGCGCCGAATGAATCCTTTTGGAGCCGAGCGTTTCTCCCGGTTGATCCCGCGAATTGCAGGGGGGACATTCCAGGGGGCGCTTGAGTGTCACGAGCAGGCCCTTGCGATCACTGAATCGAGTGGTGAAACGATGTACCGGTCACATGCACTGTGGGCCGCTGCTGTGCCCGTGGGACGCCAAGGCGATCGCAACCCGCCTGTTCATCTCGCCACGCACCGCCGGAGGCCACGTCGAACACATCCTGACGAAGCTAGGATTCACTTCCCGTACACAGATCGCAGCCTGGGCCGTCGAACACCGACAACACTGAACCGCCCAGAGGGGTGTTGAGAGTGTCGGTGTTGTTGGATGCGAAATGTTCAGGCAGCAACTTTGGGGGGCGTTGCGTCGGCCATCAGGTTGGTCGGGTCCGCAAGCAAAGTTTCGCTGCGTCCTACGCCTAATACCCAATGCCCAATTGTCGTGCGCGAGACGCTGATCATTTAGTAGTTGTAGCCGCGCTCTTTGAGCGGCAGTCAAGCGAGATTCGGATGGGGATATTGGCCTGGGAAGATTGCCGCGTTGATTGCCAGGCCATGTGTCTGGGTGTGTTTTTTCCGCGGTGCTTCTTTGGTGTGAGGGGTGGGCGCGGCGAGCTACTGGACCACCAGATCGGGACGCCCCTCTCGCGCCCCGATCTGGTGGGGTATAGGTGAGACTGTTGGCCTGGTCTCGCGTTTAGAACTGTTTAACCGATCGCGCCTTGAACTTTGAGTTGCGCTATCTGGTCGTCGGAGTATCCGAGGTTCTTCAGGATCTCGCTCTCATGCTCATTGAGGCGGGGAGCGCGGGAGTAGTCGAGCATGGGGGTGTGCTCGAAGCGTGCTGGATGCCCTAGTTGTCGCACTGTGCCGAACTCGGGGTCTGGAATGTCGACGATGGTTCCGTTGTGATGCACTTGCGGATCGTCGAAGAATCGGGTGACGTCTTGTATCGGGGCTAATGGAAGGTCGTGCGTTTCGGCGCGGCGGAGCGCCTCCGCGGTGCTGATGTTTGCCGCGAATTTGGCCAGTTCGGCCCACATCTCTTCGAGGTTGGCGATGCGGTCCGACATTGTTGCAAATCGGGTATCTGCAAGCAGTTCCTCGGCTCCGAAGGTTTCGCATCCGGCCTTGAATTGCTGGTCCGAGGCGATCATTCCGATGACGTGGCCGTCGTTGGTTGCGATAGGGAAGTAGTTTTTGCCTGTGGGCATGTTCAGGCCCTCGACGTCGTGGAACGCGTAGCGATACATCTGGTCGGAAAGAAAGAACGTTGCGAAAGCGTCCAACATGGAGACAGACACATGTTGACCTTGACCGCCGGATTTCTCACGGTGGTACAGCGCGGCGAGAGCGGCATGGGTGGCGACGACCGCAGTGATCTTGTCCGCAATTGCATTGTAAATAGGCTGGGGTGGTCCACCTTGGCCCTGCATCACCATCGCGCCTACCAACCCTTGCAGCAGGTGGTCGTAGGCCGGACGCTGAGCGTAAGGGCCGGTGGGGCCGAAACCGTTGATGGATACGTAGACAAGTTTATCGTTGAGCGCCTGGAGATGGCTTGGTCCTAGGCCTAGTCGATCCATCACTCCGGGACGCGAGTTCTCGAGTACCACGTCGGCTCGGGAGGCGAGGGCGCGGGCGATCTCGCCTCCTTCCGGTGTCTTCAGGTTCAAAGCGATACTTCGCTTGTTGCGATTGTGTTGGAGGAAGTGGGCCGACATGCCGTCGTGGATCGGCTCGAAATGGCGGACCATCTCGCCAGAAAGTGGCTCGATTTTGATGACGTCGGCGCCGTAGTCGCCGAGGTTCTGGCCAGCAAGCGAGCCCGCCACCATCGTGGTGAAGTCGACAACTTGAAGACCTGCACATGGTCCTGTTGCCTTGGACTGCGCCATGACATTTCCTTTCAGACGTTGAGTTGCGACTGCAGCATTGCTCTGCCGCATCGAATAATGGCAGGCAGGCCTGACGCTGGCCCACGGGCTCCCGACTCAGGCGTGCCTGTCGGCCCACGCAAAAAAGTGAGCCAACCCGATCCAACACCTAGGTGGGAAGGGTGCAGGCCTTCGAATTCGGCCTTACTGACTGGTGAGCGAGGCAGCGGCGGGGACGTAAGAATTCAACAGTTCCTCCGCGCGTTCCTTGATGGGGTCACTGAACGGGTGGGTGAGGATGTAAGGCCGGCTCTCCGTGATCGCGTTCACCACCATCGGTCCGACCCAGTCGGGATCAATGGCCTGGTGAGCGTGAGTGACCAACCGCTGTTCGGCGATGAACTCCCGATTCTCGGCACCTGTGTCGGCCGGACGACCGGTGTAGCTGTCCCATGGAACAAGATTTCGCTGTGCTGCTTGTTGTTCGATCGGACGAAGCCGCTCGCTCGTGGCAATACGGGTCCGTACAACTCCGGGGTAGAGGAGAGAGAGACCAATGGGGAGGCCCGCGATCTCGAATTCGGAGCGCGCGGCGAGAGAAAATCCGTCGATTGCAGCCTTGGCGGCAGCGTACGGGGCGTGCCCGGGGCTCGGCTGCAAGGTGGCAATCGACGATGTGTTGACGATGTGCTTCGGGTCCGTCGTCTTGCGCATTCGCGGAACGAAGGCGTGGTGCCCGTGCAGCACCCCCCAGAAGTTGACGTTCATCATCCATTGCGCATCCTCGATGCTGGCATCCCACGTCGCCCGAAACGGTCGCCAGTTGACACCCGCGTTGTTCACCAGCACAGCGATGTCGCCGAACGTCGAGTATGCCACCTCCGCAAGGGATTCCACCTGCTCGAGGTCAGAGACGTCCGTCGGTACCGCGAGGCTTTCAACTCCGAGTGCCCCAGCCTCGCCGCAGACACGCTCAGCAGCATCCTTGTCGATGTCGGCAATGACAACATTCATTCCGTTGGCAGCCAAGCTGAGTGCAATCGAACGTCCCATCCCGCTACCCGCGCCGGTGACAACCGCTCCTCGTCTTTTCATCTGGCTGACGTCCATGCTGCTCTCCCGTTTGTTTGAAGTTGCCTCGATCCCGCCACTTCTTGGCGGGGCTTAGTGGGCCGAGCCGCTCCTTTTGACGAGCCAGAGCTCGGGAACGTCGCCGGTTCGGCGGGCCGCTATCAGTCTCTGCGTAACGCCCCTCGCCGCGCTGGCACCGTTCCGGCCGACGGAACTTTTCTCGTTTACTACAGGTTCCAGTACCCGGAACCCGCAGTGGACACGTGCTGTCGTGGCTTGAAGTATGCGAAACGTACGGGCGCGAACTTGCAAGCGCGATTGTCGAGAGTAGGGAGTAAAAGCCGTGGATAATGATAGTTCAGTCAGCAATGACCCTCAGGTTTCGAAGAAGTTGGTCTCGGATTACCTGCGGGCGTTTGTCTCCGCAGACTACGAGCGCTTGACCGAACTCGTTTCAGAAGACTTCGTCATCTCCTGGCGGTACAACGTTTCGGGCAAGGTGGGCAGGGAGGCGGCGCGCCGAATTGAGGGCCGAGACGCCTACCTTGCCTATGCGCGAGATGGTTTGACGACCGTGCGTTACAGCTACGACGACCCGGTTATTCGACCGGTCGCCGACGGATCGTCGGTTTATGTCGAAACCATGGCGACGCTGCTCCTGCCATTCGACCCGCAGGAGGCTCCTGAGATCGAGTATCACAACGAGTTCGTCTACCGTTTCGATATTCGCGACGGCCAACTGACGCAGCAGATTGGGTGGCACAACCCGGTCGCAGCGATGGTTTTCCACACGGACCGCGATCTTCCTACGAAGGACGAGATCCGGGCACTCGGCGAGCCTGGCCAGTGGCAGGGCTAGGGCTGTCGGTCGGACCGACAACTGTGCGCGAGGAAGCGGAAACGAACCCGGTGCAGGAGTGTGCACGATGAAGTTGATGCGTGTCGGGCCCGCAGGACAGGAGAAGCCAGTCCTGTTATCCGATGACGGCCAGCATCTGGATCTGAGTCCAATCACTCCGGACATAAATGCTGAATTTTGGAGCGCCGGAAGGCTTGTCGAAGTCCGGCGCGCAGTAGCTGCAGGCACCTTGAAGACTGTCGATGTAACTGGACAGCGAGTCGGAGCGCCTATCGCTCGACCGAGCGCAGTTTTGTGTATCGGCCTCAACTATGCGGCGCACGCGGCCGAGTCGGGGGTGCCAACGCCTACCGTGCCGATCCTTTTCTACAAGTCGCCCAATACCGTGGTGGGGCCTTACGACGACATTCACCTCCCCCGCCGATCGACCAAGACCGATTGGGAGGTTGAGTTGGGCGTCGTGATCGGCGCCCGAGCGAGCTACCTGGAATCGAGAGCTGAAGCCGAACGGGTCATCGGGGGATACGTGGTCTCCAACGACGTATCCGAACGGGACTTCCAACTCGAAGAGTCGGGTGGACAATGGTCGAAGGGTAAAAGCTGCGCTACGTTCAACCCGGTCGGCCCCTGGCTGGTCACCCCCGATGAGTTGGATGATCCGCAGGGGCTGGGTCTGAAGACATGGGTCAACGGCGAGCTTCGACAGGACTCCAACACTGCAGACATGGTTTTCGGAGTGGCGGATATCATTCTTCACCTGAGTCAGTACACGGTATTGGAGCCGGGTGACCTGATTACGACAGGAACGCCTGAGGGCGTCGCGCTGTCGGGACGGTTCGCTTATTTGCGTGCCGGTGATCGAGTCGAACTCGAGATCGAAGGGTTAGGTAGGCAACGCTCTCTCTGTATCGATGCCTGAGTTTCGAGTTCGCGCCCGTATCCTCGGGCGCGAACTCGTGCTTTCTGAAGACGTCACCTCGGATGTGTACGCTGCACTTAGTGTTCAGTTCAAAGAGTTGACGATGTCGATACGGTGCGCCGTTGAGAGCATCCGGCGTTGTTGCCCAAATCTAATGGGCCGCAGCCGATGCGGGCGACTGTCTTCGCGGATGTCGACACAGTGTGGTGAGGTTGAGACAACGATGTCAGCGAGCTCTGCTCCGGCCGACGACGATGATGAGCGTCCTTCGATACTTTCGAAGGCCGTCGCTGTCCTTCGATGCTTCTCCGCATCATCGAGGGTGATGACACTGAGCGACATCTCGCGAGCGTCGGGACTTCCGAAATCAACCGTGCATCGCCTGCTCGGGCGTTTGGTGGATCTCGGTGTTATTGAGCGCCATCGCTCCGGTTACATGATCAGCTTGGAGATGATGACTCTTGCGGCGACGAATACCGCGGCGGGTCTTCGAGACGCTGCACTTCCCTACATTGCTGCCCTGCACCGTTGGTCAGGCCGGGGTATTCATCTCTCAGTCCTTCGCGGGATGGACCTCGTCTACCTAGAGAGCATCGCTCCGGCAAAGGGAAAAGGGCCGGTCCATGTTATCGGTTCTCGGACACCGGGGACGTGCACCGCTTCCGGGCGCGCGATCATGGCCTGGGAGTTCAATGTAGAAGGTCTTACACCGAACCTTCCTGATCCACTCCCGAAGATGACGCCGTTGTCGCTTACCTCAGTCCCCGACTTTATGAATCAGCTCAGTGAAATTCGTCGCACCGGCCTGGCAGTCGAGCGTGGCGAGGAAGTTGCGGGCTACTCGCATATCGCTGCTCCGGTTCTTCAGAACAACTTTGCCGTTGCAGGTTTGAGTTTGACGTGGGGCATCGACGAGTCGGTCGACAGTCGAGTGACCGATGCGCTGGAAGCAACAGCAAAACAGATCGGCCTTGCCTGCCGAGAGGCATTGATCCGGACGGGTCGGCCGGATTGGTTCATCAAAGAGGTCTGAACCGGCCGTGCCCCGACGAAACGATGTCCCACGTCCCGATTCAGCGGATATCTCGCGGGATGAGAAGGGCGGCAAGGACTGCCAAGGCACATACCGCGCCTAAGGCGCCGAAGCCAATTGCGAAACCGTACTCGCTCGGGAGGCCGAGCGGACCTGTGTGTACTGCCAGGATTCCGCCCATTATTGCCGATCCCATCGCTCCCCCGATGTTTCGCATGTTGGCGTTCATACCCAGCGCGACACCTGTCTGGTCGTTGTTTACTGTTTGGACGACAACGGTCGCAAGGCTCGAAACCACCAGCCCCAGGCCTAACCCTTGGCTGGTGCCAGCTGCGTAAAGCCACCAAGGTTCCGTATGGAGCAGCGCCATCGAAATCAGCGACCCTGCCGAGAGTAGGAGACCGACGCATACCACGGCCCGGATTCCGATCCTCTTCACGAGAGGCCATGTGAGGAAGCCTGCGACAAAACTGGCTGCGGCGGCAGGGAGTAGCACCCGTCCAGCCGACGAGAGTGATGCGCCGAACCCGTAGCCGGCTTCGGGCGGGGCCTGCATGAACTGTGGCAGAAATGCCCATGTGGCGAAAAGTCCGAATCCAGCGCACCCGGCTATCACGTTGCTTGTCCACATTCCCCGTTTTGCCATCATTCGCATGTCGATCAGGGGCGTTGGAACACGCAAGTCCAAGAGAATCCAAATAGCGCACAAGATTACGGAGATTGTCAGGGTTCCCAGTGTCTGAAGCGAACCCCATCCCCAACTTGCGCCTCTGCTCAAACACACCAACAGGGCACTGAGTCCGGCGCCGAACAGGAGTGCAGGTACCAGGGGTACTGCGCCTGCCGCTGTGGGCGGTGCCTTTCGGATCACTAACCCGCAGGTGAGGGCAGCCGCGATCGCGATCGCGAGAGGCCACCAGAAAAGAGCCCGCGTGCCGAAGGCGTCCGTGATGGGACCTGCAGCAATGACGCCCACTCCAAAACTGGCGGCAGTGATCGATGTGATCACGGAAAGTGCTAGTCCAGTTCGTTTTCCGAACTCATTCCGGGCAATCCCCATCGCCAGCGGAAGAACACCCCCGGAGAGTCCTTGAACGATCCGTGCGGCGATCAACCACCATACGTTGGTGGCGACCGCCGCAAGCGCCGATCCTGCAGCCAGGGCCAGAAGCGACAGCATCAACACCTTTTTCTGGCCGATTGCATCGCCAATCCGGCCGAAGAGGGGTGCACAGACTGAGGCGGACAACAGATATCCGGTCAAGACCCATGTGATAGTTGCCTGGTCTGTTCCGAACTGCTCTTGTAGCTGCGGGAGCGCCGGCACCACCAGTGACTGTGGGAGGGTGACGGTGGCCGCTGCGACGGCCAGCACGCTGAACGTCAGGGCCGGTATCTCTCGAATCCGTGCCAGGAATGATCTCTGGCCAGCGGTACGGCAAGGATCAGCATGGTGTTTGCCGGACCGCGCAATGCTGGTTGTTGCCGCCCGATCCGGCAATTGCCCATTGTCGTGCATTTTTCCTCGACTGTCCGCAGACGTCATCTGCAGCTGTGGTTTTGAGATCTCTCGAAGCTGAGAGCCAAGACGTGGTTGGGCGACTCGCTGTTACCGGCCCCAGGCTTTTCGGTCCGCGCCCCAGGGGGTCGCATCGCAATGACGTTACGCACCGGCGGTCATGCTGAGACGGGCGAAGTTCCATTTGCCGGAACTTGTCGTCCAAGGACGACCCCCCGGTTCCGACGGTCGGAACATGCGGTGGACAGGTGGAACCGAAAGTCTAAGTGTGGCGGGGGTAACAGATGGTGTCCCGTCCAGTCGGCGTTTCGCCATAGCATTTGGCACGAAATTTACAGACGTCTTCGATATCAGGAGTACAACTTGCTCAACTTCCGGCCCAGCGACGAAGAGCTCGCCATTGCGCAGACTGTGCGTGATTTCGTCTCGAAGGAACTGAAGCCGTTGGAGGCGAACATCCTCCAGCGTGGGGCCAACGGCGGTCCCGAGTACCTCATTCCCGAGGAGCATGCGGGCCTTCGTGAGCGCGCCAAAAATGCTGGATTGTGGGGTATCGACACCCCGGAGGAGTACGGCGGCGCCGATCTCAATTGGGTTGCACAGTTGCTCATCGAATCCGAACTGCGCTCGACCTTCGTTTCCTTCACCTTCGGTGGAAGCGCGCCGGAGGTCCTCTACACCCTCGGGGAAGAGCACAAGGAGCGCTACCTCGTACCCACGATTGAAGGCGAGAAGGTCTTCTGCTTCGCATTGAGCGAGCCAGGCGCCGGCTCCGATGCCCGTAACCTCCGTACGACGGCGGTGAAATCGGGTGACGACTGGATCATCAACGGCGAGAAGACCTGGATCTCGTGGGGCAATGAGGCCGATTACGCGCTGGTGTTCTGCCGGACGGTGGTCGACGGAGAGGAACGCGGAATCACCTCGTTCCTTATCGATCGGGAGGCAGGGTGGACGTCGACGCCCATCGCATTGATGGGTGCGAGCCACCATCGCGTCGCTACACTCTCGTTCCAGGACGTTCGCGTCCCGGACAGTGCGCGCGCCGGCGACGTCGGAGCGGGCTTCTCCACTGCGCTGCAGACCATCTACAGAGGCCGCGCCATCGAAGGGCCGGCGCTCGCGATAGGTGTGAGCCAACGACTCATCGAGTTTGCGATCGAACACGCAAACAATCGGGTCACCTTTGGAAAACCGCTGGCAGAGCGCGAAAACATCAAGATGTCCATCGCCGAGTGTGAGGTCGAACTACAGGCCATGAAGTTGCTTGCACTCAACGCGGCATGGCGAGGTGACACCGGCGGCGACCTCCGACACCTCGCAGCGGTCAACAAGTACTACGCAGGAACGATGGTCAACCGCGTCGTCGATCGGGTCATGCAAATCCACGGAGCCATGGGCTATTCCCGAGAGATGCCGATCGAGCACTGGTACCGCGACGTCCGAGTACTGCGGATCCTCGAAGGCACCGACGAAATCAACCTCATGACAGTTGGCCGGAACCTACTCAAAGGCTACGTCAAGCCCGGCGCCGTCTACTGAGACCAGCTCTGCGTGCTCTGACTTCAACTCCGACCAAACTGATTACAGCACAACGAAAATGGGGCAGATAGTGAACCTCGAACACATGAAAGAACGCGGCGCTGTCGTCACCGGCGCAGGTAGCGGGATGGGCCGTTCGATTGCACTGAGCCTCGCGGCTGCAGGGATGAATGTCGTCATCGCGGACATCGACGACGAGTCTGCCCAGCGGGTCCGCGACGAGGTGCGTGCGCTCGGCGTCGAGAGCATCGCTGTTCCCGCTGACGTCGCGAAACTCGAGCAGGTCGAAGCTTTGGCAGAGACTGCCTATTCAGAGTTCGGCGACATCGCCGTGTTGGTCAACAATGCCGGCGTGACGTGGCGTCCCTACCGTGCTGCGTGGGACGCCTCTATCGAAGACTTCAGATGGATTCTCAGCATCAACTACTGGGGCGCTTACCACGGGCATCACGCATTCGTCAGGCGTATGCGAGAAACCGAAACCCCGAAGCACATCGTCAACGTCTCCTCCGTGGTGGCCCTGCAGGCGAGCCCTGGGCATTCGGCCTACGCAGCCGCGAAAGG
Source organism: Rhodococcus sp. C3V (assembly GCF_029269915.1). NCBI lineage: Bacteria > Bacillati > Actinomycetota > Actinomycetes > Mycobacteriales > Nocardiaceae > Rhodococcus > Rhodococcus sp. C3V. The sequence goes on along the minus strand of NZ_JARJBE010000024.1, from coordinate 10,100 downwards.
AGCGATCGACAGTCTTTCATCGGGTGCTCTTGCAGAATTCGAAACGGCGGGACTTCCTATCGGCGTGACAGTCCTTTACCCGGGCTACGTCAAGACGGACATCGGCACAAGCGAACGACTCCGCCCGGCGCATCAGCGTTCCGCCAGTCGCGCTGTCATCTCCTGGGATACCTACGGTCAACAAGGCGGTCTGTCAGGTGCAGAAAACAAAGCAGTCGTGACCGATCACCGTGACGTAACCAGTTGGCACCAAGCGATCGATCCCAGCCTGGTTGGCCCGTTGGTCGTCGATGGAATCGTGAAGAATCGACGATTTGTTCTCACGCATCCTTTCGAGAACCCGCTCGCGGACAAGGCCGTGGGACTCGCCAACGCGTATGTGCCAGCCAGTTGACCAATTCGCTGCCATCGAACCGAGCGACTCGTCCAGCGCAATGCGACAACTTCCCCGAATTACGTTGCCGAGCCGGTGAATTCAAGGCACACATTCAATTTCGTCGACCCGTGAATTGAGAGTTGAGAAAGCGAGCCCTAATGCGTTCTAACACGACGGACAAGATCTGGAAGGTCGTCAACCCCGCCTCCGGCGAGGAAGTCGGCGAAGTTCAGGTCACGAGTCCAGAAACCATCGATACAGTCTTGGACAAGGCGGTATCAGCGCAGAGACGGTGGGCCGAGTTCCCGCGACACCGTCGCGCGGAGATCATGAACGCCTACGTCGACACTGTCAGGGAACGCGCCAGTGAATTTGCCGAACTTCTCAGCCGGGAACAGGGCAAGCCGCTGAGTCAGGCCCAAGGCGAAGTCGAGTCACACTGCCGACTCTTCGAGGGCTTCGCCCGACGAGTACTCGCCATGGAAGAGCGAGCTACATTCCTCGACATCCAGCCTGGTCTCGAGCGTGACCTCCAAATCACACGCCACGAACCACTCGGAGTGGTGGTGGCGATCGTTCCCTTCAATTTCCCGGTCGAGCTCTACGCTCACAAGGTCGCCCCCGCTCTCGCCACCGGCAACGCCGTCGTCGTCAAGCCCGCAGAAGACACCCCGTTGACGACGCTCCTACTGGTCGAAGCCTTGCACACAGCAGGAGTACCCGAGGACGTAGTGAAGGTGGTCTTCGGCGGGGCAGAGGTTGGAAACCAACTCGTCTCCGACGATCGAGTGGCCGCGGTGTCCTTCACCGGATCGACCGAGACAGGAATCAAGGTCGCCCAAAACGGCGCACGAACACTGAAGCGCACCATTCTCGAAGTCGGTGGCAACGACGCCATGATCGTGCTCGACGACGCAGACCTCGATCTTGTCGTCGACCACGCCGTGATCGGGCGGACATTCGCCAACGGCCAAGTCTGCTGTGCCACCAAACGTATCCTCGCCCACGGGAGCATTCACGACGAGCTGCTCGACCGTCTGGCTACCCGTTTTGCAGCTCTCAACGTCGGAGACCAGCTGGCCGACGGTACCGAGGTGGGACCGCTGGTGAACAATGCGGCGGCGCTCCGGATTGCTGAACAGGTGCAACTCACGACAGCTCAGGGCGGGCGCGTGGTCACCGGCGGAAAACAAGACGGCGCATACTATTTCCCCACAATTTTGGCTGGAGTCACCGCTGAGATGAATGTCGCGCAGGACATGGAGATCTTCGGACCCGTGGCATCGCTCATTCGGACGGATTCGGACGAAGAAGCCCTCAAGGTGGCCAACTCGACACGGTACGGGCTCAGCGGATCCGTCTTCACTCAGGACATGCAGCGGGCGATGGCGTTCGCCACACGGCTCCAGTCAGGCCAGGTGGTCATCAACAACACCGGGCTCTATCGACCGGAGACGATGCACTTCGGTAACTACCAAGGCACGGGCGGTCGCGAAGGCCTCACCTCCAGTCTCGAAGAATTCGTGCAGACCAAAACCATCAGCTTGCCTGGAATCCTTCCGGCCTTCCAAGCGTAAGGAGAACACCGTGGCAAACATTGCTTGGATCGGACTCGGCCAGATGGGGTTGCCCATGGCCGCAAACCTCAGTGCAGCCGGGCATCACCTCACCGGATTCGATGTTTCTACAGAGTGTTCGGGCAGAGCCGCCGAAGCTGGTCTCGTTACTGCGGCGGACATCGCTTCGGCAGTTAGCGGCGTGGATATCGTCTTCTTGTCCCTACCTCATGGCGACATCGTGCGGGATGTACTCACAGCGCCCGATGGAGTACTTGCCTCTGCCCAAGCGGGCACCATCGTCATCGACACCTCGACAATCGATGTCGCCCAAGCCAGAGAACTCCATAGACACTGCGCGGAGCTCGGATTTTCATTCTTGGACGCCCCGGTCTCAGGAGGGATCAGCGGAGCAGCTGCCGGGACGTTGACCGTGATGGTCGGCGGTGAGGAATCGGTTGTGGAAAAGGCCTCGCCGGTCCTCGAATCCATTGCAGCGGCAGTCATCCACGTGGGAGACGCGGGAGCCGGTCAGATTGCCAAGCTGATCAACAACATGATTTGCGGAGTCAATCTTGCCGCAGTCTGTGAGGGCGTCGACCTTGCCGAGCGGCTTGGCGTCGATCCGACGGTTCTCTTCGATGTCGTGAGTCGCTCGTCCGGCAATAGTTGGGCGCTGAGCACGTGGTACCCGGTCCCCGGAGTGGTAGAGACGGCAGCGAGCAACCGAGATTTTGCGCCAGGCTTCACAACGCAGCTGCTTGTCAAGGACATGGGTTTGGCCGTGAGGTCGGGCGAACTGGCTGGAAGCGAACTGCGCACCGTTCGACTCGTCCGATCGATGTTCGAAGAACACGCTGCCGGCGGCGCTGACGGTTTGGACTGCACTTCCCTGATCACCAGCTTGCGACCGTCGAACCGCGAGATAGCCCCACCCCACGTGGAGCAGACCTGACATGACTATCCCAGTCATCGTCGGCCTCGACCACTTCCCGTTTTTCCATCGTCAAGACCAGGAGCTATGAACCGAATGACCGAACTGGCCGTACTCAACCACTGGGTCTCCAACGCCTCCTTCACAGGAACAGCGACTCGCACCGCCCCCGTCTACGATCCCGCGGTCGGAGTGGTTTCCAAACACGTCCGCCTCGCAGCCGCCGAAGACGTAGACGCAGCTGTTGCCAGCGCGAAGGAGGCATTCGAGACGTGGGGCCGTACCTCGATCGCAACACGGCAGCGAGTGATGTTCGCGTTTCGTGAACTTATCAACGCGCGCCGCGACGAACTCGCTCAGATCCTCACAGAAGAGCACGGCAAGGTGCTGGCCGACGCCGCAGGCGAGATTGCCCGTGGCATCGAGGTCGTGGAGTTCGCGTGCGGCATGCCGCATCTGACCAAAGGTTCCTACTCTGTTGAAGTATCTTCCGGTGTAGACGTGTACTCGCTTCGCGAACCGCTGGGAGTGGTCGGCGTGATCACGCCGTTCAACTTCCCGGCGATGGTGCCGTTGTGGTTCGTGCCGATCGCGATCGCGACCGGAAACACGGTAGTTCTCAAGCCCAGTGAAAAAGATCCCAGCTCCTCGATCTGGATCGCCGAGCTCTTTGCCGAGGCGGGCCTCCCTGCGGGCGTGCTGAATGTGGTCAACGGAGACAAAGAGGCAGTTGACTCGCTTCTGGAGCATCCCGACATCGCCTCCATCTCCTTCGTGGGATCGACGCCGATCGCAAAGTACGTCTACGAAACCGGCACGGCGCAGGGCAAGAGAGTTCAGGCACTCGGCGGAGCCAAGAATCACATGCTTGTTCTGCCTGACGCTGACCTTGATCTTGTCGCAGACTCTGCTGTCAACGCCGGGTTCGGGTCTGCCGGTGAGCGTTGCATGGCTGTATCCGTAGTAGTGGCGGTCGATCCGGTCGGGGACGACCTCATCGAGAAGATTCGCGACCGGATGGGCAAGTTGGTGACCGGTGACGGGCGCCGCGCCTGTGACATGGGGCCGCTGATTACCCGTGAGCATCGAGACAAGGTGACGGGCTATCTCGACATCGCCGCTACTGACGGCGCCACTGTCGTCGTAGATGGTCGGACAGCGGAAATTGACGGCGCCGCCGACGGTTTCTGGCTTGGGCCCACGCTTATCGACAACGTGCCAACCACGTCAACGGTGTACACGGACGAGATCTTCGGGCCGGTGTTGTCGGTAGTCAGGGTGAAGTCGTACGAAGAAGGCATTGCGCTCGTCAACGGAGGCCCGTACGGCAACGGGACAGCAATCTTCACCAATGACGGCGGCGCGGCTCGCCGTTTCGTACGCGATGCGACGGTCGGAATGGTGGGGGTGAACGTCCCGATCCCCGTGCCGGTGGCCTATCACTCCTTCGGCGGATGGAAGCAGTCGATGTTCGGCGACGCCAAAGCCTATGGTCCTCACGGAGTCGATTTCTTCACCCGTGAAAAGGCTGTCACATCTCGATGGCTCGACCCGAGCCATGGTGGACTGAACCTGGGCTTTCCGCACAGCAGCTAAGTCAAGTGGAGGAAGAAATTGGACACCGATGAACTCTTCAGTCTGAAAGGGCGCACCGCGCTGGTGACGGGAGGGTCGCGAGGGATTGGAAAGATGATCGCACGCGGCTTCCTTGCCCAGGGCGCCAAGGTCTACATCACAGGCCGCAACGTCGAAACATGCGACGCTGCAGCGGAAGAACTATCGGCATACGGACAGTGCGTCTCACTGCCAGGCGACGTCTCTAGCCCGAACGACGTCGACCGAATCGTCGCAACGATCGAAAGCTCGGAGACAAGTCTGGAAATCCTAGTGAACAACGCCGGCCTGGCATGGTTCGCGTCGATCGATGAGTTCCCGGAGATCGGCTGGGACGAAGTGATGTCAGTCAATGTCAAGGCCCCGTTCTTCCTCACACAGCGGCTGCTGCCGCTGCTGACCCCGAAACCGGATCTACCGGTCTCGAAGGTCATCAACATCGCCTCCATCGACGGCCTCGCGCTCTACCAAGGGGAGACGTATTCGTACCACGCCAGTAAAGCTGCGCTGGTACATCTTACGAAGCGGTTGAGCGTCGATCTCGCAACTCGGGGGATCGGCGTGACCGCGATCGCGCCAGGTGCTTTCCCCTCCGATATGCATACGGCAGCACGTGACGACTCCGCAAAGATCGCGGCCGTCATCCCCGCCGGCAGAGTGGGCGGGGCAGACGACATAGCTGCAGCCGCCATCTACCTAGCTTCTCGGGCGGGCGACTACGTCGTGGGTACGACGTTGGTCGTAGACGGTGGTCTCATGCTGTCGCGAGGGATCCGCTTGCGGCGCTGAAAATGCCTGGCCTACTGGCTGTGATGGTGAATTCAAGCAGAGATAAGCGACCCACCGTATCTTCTGCTGGGTGAGAGTTTGGCCGGGACCGATGCCCGGTCCGCTCTCACCCAGCATCGGCCACCTGCGGACCTCCTCCGCCAGTCTTGTTGCCGATTTTCGAACGCGCGGCGCCTTCATCACGGCAACCGAGGGGACTGTTGCGTTTGCTGATCTGATCGCTGATGGAGGGCGGACCGTACTCGTTCCGAGGGAAACGTAGTGGCGGCGGCGAAATTTGGGTCGAGGGCACGAGCTAGGGATGTCTACCTGACATCATGGTCTCGTGCAGCATGATCTGGAGAAGCTGGGGCCGTTCGGGTTCCAAGACTTGGCCGCGGCGTTGGCGGTCGCGGTGTGTGGCCGGCATGTGCAGGTTCTTGGGTCCGGCCGCGATGGGGGCCGTGACATGTTCTGCAAGGGAACGATCCTCTGGTCAGCGTCGAATGGTGCGAAGGCCGAGGTGTGGGACGGCTATACCGTCTTTCAGGTCAAACATAAAGAACGTCTGGCTGCGCAGCCCTCCGACAATATGTCCTGGTTGTGGAAGCACGTGAAGGCTGAACTCGACAAGTGGGCGGATCCGGATTTCGGGCGTGGCCAGGTGCCTGACTATCTGGTGATCGTGAGCAACGTGCCACTGACGCCGGTCCCGAAGACCGGGGGATTGGCTCAGCTCGACAAGAGCATCAAGACCTATATCCAGGCATTGTCTGACGGCAGTCGGGACGTCGACACGGCTGCAACAGAGCGACGGAAGTCGAAGCAGCGGCGCATGGCTCGTCTGCGAAGCTGGCGGATCTGGGACGGCAATCAGATCGACGGTCTGGTCACCGTATATGAAGGCATCCGACGTGCCTTCGGGGCTTTCCTGACGGCCCCGGATGTCTTTGCGCACCTAGCCGATTTCACCGACAAACTGCCTCTCGGAGAACTGGAATCGGGATTGCACCGTCAAGCGCGTATGGCGCTAATGGGTGATCGGTCCATCTACTTCGACGATGCGGGATCCGGTGACGGCGCCGGCATCCCGATCGAAGAAGTTGCCATCGATCTACCGATTACGTCGGACGCAGATGGCAAGCCTCGCACCGTATTCGGGTATGTCCTGGATCGTGGGGAGCGAGTCCTCAAACCACGGCTGAATTTGCTCACCGGCCCAAAACATATAGTCGTTGCCGGCGGCCCCGGGAACGGCAAAACGACAATGTCGAAGTTCCTTGTCCAGGTGTACAGGGCAGCGCTTTTGGAGAACGGATCAGACCTCGGTACCGATCACCGTGTCGTGATCGACGCAACTGCTCAGACGGTGCGCGGTATGGGCCGCGATGGTTTGCCGAAGCACCGGCGTTGGCCCATACGGATCGATCTTGCCGAATACGCCGAGGAACAGGGCCTGAGCGAGGACTCCACGCTACTGCGGTGGATCGCGCTCAAGGTGTCCAAACGCCTGAATCTGGGTGCTGTATCGGCCGGCGCTCTCGACTCGTGGATGAAACAGTGGCCATGGTTCCTCGTGCTCGACGGCCTCGATGAGGTGACCGAACCGCGCATCCGCAAACGCCTGATCGCACAGATCACAGAGTTCGTCAGCGAAGCAGACGGGGATAACTGCGACTTGCTGGTCGTCGTCACCACGCGTCCCACCGGATATGTCGAGAACATCGCTCCGACCCAGTTCGAGAGAGTCGACCTCTCCCGCCTCGAAGTGGATCAAGCTGTCCGGTACGGGATTCGGGCGACCAGAGTACGACTCGGAGACGATACCGACAAGATCGACCGGATCACGGGTCAACTGCGCCGAGCCGCGGAGACGGAGTCACTGCGAAATCTGATGCAGACACCGCTGCAAGTGTTGATCATGACGATCATCGTTGAAGGCGCCGGACGCCTGGCACCGGATCGCTACAGTCTCTTCTGGGGCTACTACGAGACTGTCCTCAAGCGTGAACGGGCCAAGCCGATGGCTTTTGCGCAGTTGCTGCAGGAATACTCTCCTCACATCCTTGATCTGCACCAGCGGGTGGGATTCGAACTTCAGGTACGAAGTGAAGAGTCCGACGGATCTATGGCGGCGATGAGTCCCGAGGAACTACGTAGCGTCGCCTGGCAGGTGCTGCGCGAGGCAGGCTTTCACCCGTCCGACACCGATTCCGGTCTCCTCGATCAAATCGTAGCCGCAGCAACCCACCGTCTGGTCCTCCTCGCACCCCGGGGCGAGGAGGGCTTGGGCTTCGATGTCCGATCCTTACAAGAACTCATGGCGGCACGTTTCCTCATAACCGGACCGCTCGACGCGGCGCTCGCACGGCTGAAGATCACCGCAGCAAGCCCTCACTGGCGTAACGCGTGGGTCTTTGCCGCCGGCAGCCTTTTCAGCGAACCCCAGCCACACCAACACGAGGCTCTCGTTTCGCTGGTGGAGAAGGTGGACGATGACGCCTCATCGCGGCTGGGGCGTGTATGCCCCATCGGTTCTACCCTGGCACTCGACCTCATCGACGACGGTATGGCCCGGACGCAGCCACGCTTCCACGACCGCCTGCTCACGGTCGCGTTCACGATCCTGCACGCCCCCTTCCCTCCCGACCCGCTCGCTGTCGCCCGCGTACTCGTGCGTGCCGCTGACTTCAACGATCGAACACGGAATCTTGTAGCTGACGCCCTCCGCACTGCCCTCGGATCCGACCCTGTGACCCGCCGAACGACAACGCAGATTCAAGCGTTCCTAGAGCGTGCAGGCCTAGAAGCAGGAGCAGGTCTCCACGCCCGCACCCTTGCCGCAGTCCGTGCCGGAGCACCCCAAATCACGATGTCAGTCCCAAGCCCTGAGGAACAATGGCAGCAGTACAAGCACACTTTGGTCGACTTGTCCGCAACCGAAGAAGTCGCCAACAAGGTGAACAACGCAGATAAGTCACTGAACCGTCTGCGGGCTGGCGCTGCTGTCGACGACGAAAGTAGACCCATTCTCGATGCGCTCGCCGACCCGGAGGCGGCCGAGGTGTTCGAGATGGCATTGCAGGAAATAATCGCGCATGACCCCGAGTTGGTGGTGGTCCTTCGTGATGGCGTTCTGCCTGCAGTTCACCGGGCACCGGTCGGCGATACTCTCAGGTTGGAACTGCCTGAGGCTGTTCAGCTTTGATGGGGCGGACAGTTTCGTTGAGAGCGGACGAAAATTCAACGTAGGCTGATCGCGCCTACATCCGAGAAATCTTCGACGATCTCGCGATGCTGCCCCGAGAGCGTCAGATGTCGAGGTGGCGGAGCGGTGCACTCGATCGCCAGGGGCTGCGGACGGTCGGATACTTTTCCGGTGAGAATTCCTGCAGCGGAGTCAATTTGTGACTGGCAGCATATATGGGAGTGCGTCTGGACCGAATGATCGTCCGCAAGGTCTGTACGGAATGATGTCTCTATGACTGGTCCGCGAGTATGGATTTCCGATGCGCCAACCGGCGATATCGTTCCCGGCGCTGATGCCCCTGGTGTCCATTGGGTGGATGTGGGAGCGATCGACAAGTCTCAAGAGACTGACCTGTGGAAATGCTTGCAGAGGTATATGGAAGGAAAGTCTCCGCGAGCAGTTGAGGGTTTCTACTTGCACGGTGATCCGGATAATTCGTGGGTTCAGCAAGCGCACAGTCGGTCCGGCGATACGTCGGGCTTCTGGCTTGCGATCGATCCTTTCGGGGACAAGAACAGGTATCTGGTCACTGCAAAGCGCGCGCATCTCGGTGACCTCGCCCGCCGTCCAACCCGTTCGCATCCGGGCCTGGTCACGCAAGCAGTCACCGTGGGGATACGTCTCAGCCGCGGGGAGAACGGACTTTTCATTACATCCGGGTTTAGTGCCGCGGACAAGGCTCCCTAGCCGCCATCTCACCGTTCAGGTGGTGGCGTGCATCTTCGGATAGTGCCTCGATGTGCTTCATACCCACGTCGACCTGCGCTTTAGTTTCCTTTTCCCACCCGATATCCGGCGGTGGTTGCCTGAGTATGCCGTCGGTCAGGTTTTTGACGACTTCGTCGAACAGTGAGGTGTTGGCCCTCTTCAGCTCGTCGAGTGAATTCAGCATCGAATCGTTGTCGACCAGGATCCGTGCGTTACTGACTGCAGTTTGCATACGAATTCCCATCTGGTACACGTGGTTTCGTGCGTCTAGCAAGGGTTTAGGGTTTGAGGCGTAAGCGCTGGATCGAGCGAAGTCGATCCCTTGAAGTATGCCTACCCGCCACTCAGCCCCGACTCCGGTGAGATGGGCAATCGCGTTCCGCTGTTTGTCCTGGTGAGTAATTCGCGCTTCGGTGTGTTTCAGTAGCTGCTCATGTTCGCGGTCCCGTTCTGATTCCTCGCGTTGATGTCGCAGAGTTCGGTGCACGCCGGCGAGCGTTGTCAGGGACGCGAGAGCGCCTCCAGCGAGCAGGGCGATCACTGTCGTGTAGCTCGGTGTGTAGCGGAGCTGGTCCAACCAGTCGAAGAACGTCACGAGTTCACATTGTGCCGTGCCGTGCGGAGTCGGTTGAGCGTTCAGATGAATTAGATGCTGGGAACCTCGATGGGATAACCCCGCGTCTGGAGGATGTGAGGGCTCGTTTTTGGGTGTTTTTGAATGTTGTTGTGTGTCAGTGGGTTTCGGTATTCGGTTGGTGTTGGGTTGGTTTCGTAGGTTGTGCACGGCGCTGTTTTCGTGAACGTCGAATGTTGTTGTGGTGGTGAGGTTTCGGTGTTTCGTGTTTTCGGGTTGTTTTGCGGTTTGGTGGGTGGGGGTGTATGATTGGGAGCATG
>NZ_JARJBE010000084.1:0-350 GCF_029269915.1 Rhodococcus sp. C3V | reverse complement strand
AACCGCACCTGTGGCGCCGGTGATGCCGGCCACGATGCGTCCGGCGTAGAGGATCCACAGGACGGGTGTGGTCGCCATGATCGCGTAGTCGATAGTGGCTCCAAGTAGCGAAGCGAGCAGGACTGGGCGGCGGCCAAAGCGGTCGGACAGTGCTCCGAGAACGGGTGCGCATAGAAATTGCATCAACGCATATAGCGCTAGCAGCACGCCATAGTGACTGGCGATGCTGTCGGAATGGACGATATCCCGCAAGAGGCCCGGCAGTACTGGCATAACCAAGCCTATGCCTACAGCATCCAGGGTGACGGTGCCGAGGATGACGATGAGCGCATTGTTAGATTTCATTCTAG
>NZ_JARJBE010000023.1:0-44164 GCF_029269915.1 Rhodococcus sp. C3V | reverse complement strand
GACGAATCACTCGGGCCCCCGCGATGCGACGAGGACGCGCGGTCAACTCGCCGCCGCAGTTCGGGCACTCGTTGTCCATCGCCGCTGAGCAGTCGACGCAGAAGGTGCATTCGTAGCTGCATATTGTTGCGGCGGAGGCGTTGTCGAGGCAGGTGCGGCACCTCTCGCAGATTGTTTTCATCGCCAACATCGCCGCTCCTGGAGTCCTCTCGCCTTCCGGCGCAGTGCATCTGTCAGCGTCAGAGAACCACACCTGCCCGGATTCGACCTACACCGGTCACACACCCGACTCCCGGCCACTTCAGGCGTCCGTGAGGCCCGTCCGGCGCGGTGTTGCGGCACGATGATGTGCACGGTCGATCGGTGATTCGGAGGAAGTAATGAGCAAGGATTTTTACACTGCGTCGGAGCTGGCGGATCTGGGCTATGTGTCCGAGCGTCTGAGGTCGGTGTTCGGTGAACCCGATTCCGTCGACGGGGAGCTGCGTTGGGATGCCGACACCGTTGTTGCCGTCGAGCGAGATGAGATGCAAGGCCTATCGACTGAAATCTTTACAACTGGCTGGCGAGCCAATAGCTATGCCAACCACCCGACAGGAGGAGATGAACGATGAGTCGCATATGGACGGTGGACACACTTGGGGAGCCGATCGACGTTCTCATGCTTCGGACACGGGCAATCCCCAGCCCGGGGCCGGGAGAGGTCGTGGTGGATATGGGGGCGTGTTCCCTCAATTTTCCCGATGTGTTGCTGTGTCGGGGTGCCTATCAACAGAAGCCAGATATCCCGTTTACCCCAGGACTAGAGGCAGCAGGCACTGTCGCTGATGTGGGCCCGAATGTCGTTGGCCTCAGTAGTGGGCAAAAGGTGATCGTGATCCCGCAGCTTCCCGCCGGCGGACTTGCCGATCAGATTCTCATCCCAGCTGAGCACGTGTTCCCGATAGGCGACTCGCTATTACTCACGAAGGCGTCCTGCCTGTTCGGGACTTACCAGACGGCACACTTCGGCTTGCACCGACGAGCTGCGCTCCGACCGGGCGAAACATTACTCGTACATGCCGGTGCTGGTGGTGTGGGATCGGCAGCGATCCAACTGGGAAAGGCTGCGGGCGCGCGTGTAATCGCGACGGCTGGCGGGAAGGAAAAGACCGCGCTACTTCCTGGCGTCGGCGCTGACGTCGCGATCGACTACTCCACCGAGGACTTCACAGAACGGGTGATGGACGAAACGCACGGCCGTGGAGTTGACGTCGTCCTCGACCCGGTGGGCGGCGAGGTCTTGAGCAAAAGCATTCGATGCACTGCGTGGGAAGGCCGCGTCGTGGTCGCTGGCTTCGCCGGTGGAGAGATCCCCAAGATCGCCGCCAACCGGATTCTCCTGCGGAATATCAGCCTAGTGGGACTTCACTGGGGTCCATACACGCAACACGCACCGCACCTAGTGAAGCAAACCTTGGACGACTTGCTCGCCCTCCTAGCCGACAGCAGAATCGATCCGATGGTCGACGTGCGACAGTTCGCAGAAGCACCCCAAGCGCTCGAAGATCTGGCTCACAGACGAACGGTCGGCAAAGTCGTCATCGAACGCTGAATCCGGCATTGCACTACATACATAGCGACTCGGAGTCACGCTCTCCAACAAGAGGCCGGAGCACTCGGGTGGGCCCGTTAGGCTCTAGGCCTACGCCTGCGACCATGCGCCTCTGATCGGCCACTCCGTCACCAACCTCGGGCCCTGAGAACCCTTGTTCGGCAGGATAATCGCCACACCGATGCTGGAGTGCCTGAGCCGTACTTGAAGCTGTTGCACCGCGTCGCGGAGGGACGAATAACTCGTTCAGAGCCGTAGCTCGCCGCACACATCGTCTCCAACCCGATGCTGAACGGCGAGATAATCCGCCTCGACGGCGCAATTCGCATGACACCGCGCTGATCGTCCTGGAGGGAAGATCAGGTACGAACCGCTGTACCGACGACGCCATGCGCGGGTCGTGTGCCCCTCTGCACCCGTCCCGCGCGACCATTCGATCCCAAAGTAGAGAAAATAGATGCAACGCAAGCACTTCAAAGCCGACCACGAGGACTACCGCGCGACCGTCCGGGAGTTCCTAGCCCGCGAGATCGAACCCCACTACCCGCAGTGGGAGAAAGACCGACTTATCGACCGATCCGCATGGCTCGCTGCAGGCAGGTCCGGCATTCTCGGACTCGCCGTACCCGGCGAATGCGGCGGTGCCGGCGTCACTGACTACCGGTTCCGGCAGGTCGTTTTCGAAGAAATCGCCCGCACCGGCACTACTTCGTTCGGTTCCGGATTGAGCGTGCACGACGACATCGCCATCCCCTACATCTTGCACCTGGGCTCCGCGCAGCAGAAGGCCCGTTGGCTGTCGAAGATGGCCGACGGTGAGGTGATCGGCGCAATCGCGATGACCGAACCCGGCGCAGGCTCGGACCTGCAGGGCATCAAGACCACAGCCGTGCGGGACGGCGAGGAGTGGGTGATCAACGGCCAGAAGACGTTCATCACAAACGGTATTCACTCCGATCTGGTGATCGTGGTGTGCCGCACCGACCCTGGCGCGGGAAGCAAAGGCTTCTCGCTGCTCGTGGTCGAGCGCGACACCCCAGGCTTCAGCCGCGGTCGCAAGCTCCACAAAGTTGGGCTCGCCTCACAAGACACCTCAGAACTGGTTTTCGAAGACGTACGTATTCCGGCCGAGAACTTGCTCGGAACCGAGAGTGGCGGGTTCCGTCATCTGATGGAGAACCTGCCACTCGAGCGGATTTCCATCGCCGTGTCTGCCATCGCGTTGGCCCGCGCGGCCTTCGAGTGGACAAAGAACTACGTGTTCGAGCGAAAGGCTTTCGGAGGACCGATCGGTAATCTGCAGAACACCCGATTCACCCTCGCGGAAATGCGCACGGAGATCGAGGTCACCGAATCGCACATCGACCGTGCGGTTCTCGCGCTGAACGTGGGAGAGCTCACTGACGTCGACGCCTCGATGAGCAAGTGGTGGGCGACCGAACTCCAGAAGCGCGTTGTCGATCGATGCGTGCAGTTGCACGGCGGATACGGCTACATGATGGAGTACCCGATCGGCCGCGCCTACGTCGACTCCAGGATCCAGACCATCTACGGCGGCACCAGTGAGATTATGAAGGAAATCATCGGCCGCGATATCGCCGCCGAATTCCGGTGACAAGAGCTCTCCGAACTCGCCGGCGCAACCGTTTAGCTCGCCTGGTGTGCAAGGACTCCGCCGTCGAACACGGGCACCATCCACGCCGTCGACCCATCCGCGGAGTTGCCGACGTGTTCCCTATGCCCGCGACGCGCTCACGTCGATCGAGCGCTACTCGCAGTAGGTGCCCACCCACGCACCGGAATGCTCAAATAGCACGAGGAGGAGCAGGGCCGGCGCGATGTGAGATCGCTCGGGTCGCCGTCCACGGCTGCTGCGCCCTGGTCTGGTCGAGGTCAACGGGGCGATGCTCCACTGGTGGAGCGAGCTGCTCTACGCGTACTACAGCTGCTCGGAGAACAACGGACCCACCCGGATCGACATCGCCGGGACGACGGCCCCAAGTTGGGCCCGGGGACGTAGGGTTGCTCTTCTTCGAGCGCGACAACTGGAGCTTCGAGTACCTCAACGATCCGAGAAGACCGCCGCCTCCCGCCATTCCGACTATTCGACGTGGACGAGGGCGGGCGATATTGGTTATCTCGACGAGGAAAGGTACCTAATTCCTCACTGATCGGGCGACCTTCAGGGAGCATATCGGGTGGTCAACACCTACCCGCAGCAGATCGAGAGCCGTCTCGGCGAGCACCCCGTGATCTGGGACGTCGCGGTGGTTGGCGTCCCCTACGCCGAGATGGAGCAGTCGGTGCAGGCCGTCGTGCAGTTGATGCCGGGCATTTCACCGTCCGACGATCTGGCCCAAGGCATCGTCGGGTTCGACCGTGGCCGGATCGATCGCTACATGTGCCCACGCGAGGTCAGGTTCGTCGACGCACTTCCCCGCACCGAAACTGGCAAACTGGTGAAACACAGGTTGTAGGCGGGCGGGAAGGCGGTGCCCCCGAGATCGAATCCTGCTCGCGCCGAAATCATTACGCGTGAGTGGAACCGGTGTCATCGGCGTCGAGGCCGAGGGCACCGATACACATCTGGTCCAGCGTGTCGAGCAAGCTCTCCTCGTCCGCATCGTCACCCTGGACAAGCCACAGATATAGGCTGTGGTCGACCATCGCAGCCATGGCACGGGCAGCCATGACCGGATCGAGCGACGCGCGAACATCGCTCTGCTCCTGCCAGCGGGCGATTGCACGAGCCGTCCGATCGATCAGTTGTCGGCGGTGCTCATGGCGTAGTGCGCGGAACTCGTCGTTGAACGTCGCGACCTGCTCGACGATGGCCATCAACTTCGCATTGCGCCGATACGCCTGGTAGTACGAACGGTTCGAGGCGACCAGCCGCTCGGCTGGCGACAGGTCGGTGTCTAGCGGTTCGCGCCGGTGCACATCGTCGAACAGTCGCGTGCTCAACTCCTCGAACACGTCTTCCTTGGAGTCGAAGTACCGGTAGAACGTCCCGTAAGAGACCCCCGCTTCTTGCGCGATCTGCTCGACGCGGGTACCAAGAAAGCCGACCTCCTCAAAGATCTTTCGCGCCGCATCGAGCAAACCGTCCCGAGTCTTTCGACCCCGCGCAGTCAGAGTGGCGACGGACGGCGCCGCAGAGGGTGTGTTGGCAGATGACTTGATCACTCCCGCGACTATCCAACAAAATGACATGACCGTCAATTCATGTTTCCAATTTCGGGCATAGCGTTTCAGCCCCTCCATCGTAGACGCGTCTCGCCGAAGGGGCTGAGGATGATTCTGAATCAGTTCCGTGATGGGAGGAGGGACAAGTGACGGGGGTTCGCCACGCGTAGCCGGGCGAGCACCGCGGTAGAGATCGCTCGGCGGACGGCGGCGTCTGCGTACGAATGTGTCCCCGCCCGAATTCGATCGGCGAGATCGGCCTCGGACTGACATTCGAGGGCCGTGAGTAGGTCCGCCAACTCGGCCGAGCAGTCTCCGGCGCGGAGCTCCCTTCTTGCTGTGCCGAGCAGGTTGACACAGATTCGCAGCGCGTATCGTTCCCGGTCGTGCGCCCCGTCGAGCACTGGGGCGACATCGTCGAGAAGAGCGCCGGTGACAAGCTCGAGGATCTCCGACAAACTCGGGCGGTCGTGCAGCGACGGCGCCGTCACGTCCGGTGGCGGATCGACGACGTCGAGCAAGCCGAGCATAAGAAGCAGGTCGTACTCGGACTCACACACTCGCCGTCCGATCGCGGCCAGCTCGATCGAGTTCTCAGCGCCACCGAGGTGCCGTTGCGATTGGAACTGACTCAGCACCAACCACCGCAGCGTGCCATAGACCTCCCACCAGTGCAGTTCGGCTTCCGACGGCCGGATGCCCGTGGCACGTTCATAGCCGTCGAGTAGCTGTTCCCGGGTACCGATCCCGGCCACCGGCGCCTGCGCACCGAATCGCCATGCACGCACGCAGAGCCAGCCGAGGTCTTCGATCGGATCACCCAGATGGGCGAGTTCCCAGTCCAGCACTCCGCAGATTCCGGCGCCGTCGACAAGCACGTTGCCGAGTCGAAAGTCTCCGTGCACCAGAGCATTCGGGCGTCTGGCAGGCCTATTCTCCCGAAGCCAGCGCAGTCCGACCTCAACCGCTGGACGAGGTTGTTCCAAATCCCGGTACACGGCCTCGGTCGCGTCCAGCGGGTCGCCGGCGTCGAGCATTCCGAGGGTGCTGGTGTCTGCACGGTGGATCTGTCCGAGAACGTTACCCATGTCGTCGGCGAGATGCATCCGCACCTCGTCGAACTCGGAATCCCGCTGCAATTTACGCGGGATCGACTCACCGACAACCATGTCCATCACCAGATACGGGGCATCTATGCCCGGTGCCGCGTCCCCCGATGCGAGGACAGTAGGAACCGGAACACCTGCGGCGGCGGCCGCTCGTAGGCATGCCACCTCTGCCCGCATCCGGTCGGCGTCGCCGTGCCCGGGCGGGTCCCGGCGCAGCACAACGTCCTGCGATTGACCATCTACGCCCCGAACGTCGACCGCCCAGATCTGACGGCTCGCACCGCCGGTCAACTGTCGGGGATCCCCGACAGTGATCTCGTCGCCGAAGGAGTCACTCAGTGCGACGCGAATTCCGTCGCTGAGGCTGCTGGCGGCATGAGTCACAGCCATGGCGCTGCGCCTGGATCGCGCAGCAGTCGACGTGCGGTCGACATGCGGTGCACCTCGTCCGGCCCGTCGTAGACGCGCGCGTAACGTGCTTGCCGGTACATCCGTTCGAGCGGTGTGTCGGAGGTCAGTCCGAGTGCGCCATGCACCTGGATCGCGCGATCGACGACGTCGTGCAGCATCCGGGCACCCCAGAACTTCACCAAGCCAATCTGGATGCGAGCTTCCTCGCCGGTATCCATCACACGGGCCGCATCGAGGGTCATCAGGCGGGCTGCGTGGATCTGCGCTGCGGATTCCGCGATGTACCGGTGAATCTCGCCCTTCTCTGCGAGCAGCGACCCGTGTACGTAACGGGTGTTCGCGCGCTCACACATCAATTCGAATGCACGCTGCGCCTGGCCGAGCCAGCGCATGCAGTGGAAGATCCTGCCGGGGCCCAGTCGGTCCTGAGCGACGACAAAGCCCTTACCCCGTTCGCCGAGGAGGTTGGCCGACGGAACGCGGACATCAGTGAGACGAATCTCGTAGTGATCGCTGGGATCGTGCCCCATGGTCGGTATCGAGCGGACGATCTCGAATCCTGGCGTGTCGGTCGGCACGATGATCGCGCTGATCCGGGAATGCCGCGGCGTCGAATCCGGCTCGGTTCGAGCGAATACCGAGCAATACCCCGCATCTGCCACCCCGCTGGTGAACCACTTGTGCCCGTTGATGACCCACGTGTCGTCGTCGAGTTCAGCGCACGTCTCGATCAGCGTGGGATCGGAGCCTGCCGTGTCCGGTTCGGTCAAGCCGACCGACGGCAGGAACTCGCCCGCGACGATCGGCGGGATCCACCGCTGCTTCTGTTCCTCGGTTCCGTGCTTGTGCAGCATCAGAGTGTCTTGCATCGATACCGAACCGACTGCCAGCTGGCCAAATTCGGAACGACCGATGACCTCGTTGAGGAACACGAAGCCGAGGAAGGGTACACCCCTACCGCCGACGTCTGCCGGGTGCCCGAGCGCCCATAAGCCTAGTTCCTTTGCGCGCGAGCGCAGGTGACCAAGCATATTGTGTGCAACCTCGTCCTCTTTCGCAAGGACGGACTCTACCGGAATCACCTCGTCGTCGATGAATGCGCGTAACCGAGTAGCCAATTCGGCGATGTCGTCTTCGGGTTGGTTAACGATCATGAGTGCCTCCTTGTATCAGCAGCAAGTTGCAGGGGCCGGTTTGCGGCCGAGTCGACGTACTCGTCGATCCGAGAGATCCGCCCATTCTCTACGCGGACGAACAGGCTGGCCGGAATCTCGAGCGGTCCGTGTCCAGGGAGGGTGCCACGCACGACGTGCTGTTGAGCAAATCCGTCGGGCAGCCTATAGCGCCGGATTTCTTCGTAGCGGAAGTTCTCGAGGGTTCGGGAGAGCCAGCGTAGGGTGCGAAGATTCTCCGCGACCGTCTGCTCCTGTCCGTCGTCGTTATGCCAGATACGTGCGTCCGGCGAATACAGTTCGGTGAGCGTCGCTTCATCACCACCGGAGACGGCGGCGAAAAACCGATCTGCGAAGTCTTTCATGCGAAAATGCTTCTCCTCAAGGCAGTTACAGCGCACAAGCTGCGGTCTCTCACCCCGCCCGCAAGGAGTTGGTGTTGACAGACGACTTGCGTATGGACAAACTATCCAAGAACATGACATGACTGTCAAGTCATATTATTGACACGTTTCGCGCCATGCCATTCCCCCCGAAAGGATCGCAATGAACGCCAATCCGAAGTTCGAATTCCGCGGAATCAATCACCTCGCACTTGTGTGCTCGGATATGCAGCGCACCGTCGACTTCTACTCGGGAACCCTGGGTATGCCGCTCGTCAAGACGCTCGATCTTCCCGGTAACCTCGGACAGCATTTCTTCTTCGATTGTGGAAACGGAGACACGCTGGCGTTCTTCTGGCTGGCGGATGCTCCCGACGCAGTTCCCGGAATCTCCGCCCCGGCCGGACTGCCTGACCGGGACGAACTTGTCAGCGCTGTCGGCTCGATGAATCACGTTGCCTTTGCCGTCCCGCCGGAGAAGTTCGACGAGTACCGCAAGCTACTCAAAGCCGACGGTATACCGCTGAGCATTACTCTCAACCACGACGACAGTCCGGAGGGCGCTTCACGAGAGATCCATGAGGGCACCTTCGTCCGGTCCTTCTACTTCCAGGACCCCGATGGCGTACTTCTCGAATTTGCTTGCTGGACAAAGAAGTTCACCGAGTCCGACGTCGCACACACGCCGAAGACCGCAGCAGACCGGACCGTTCCCAGCGCGTCCTGACGTCCCGAGCTTCTTGAAAATCCGAAAGGAATCTGCATGCCACGTCTTCGCGAAATCCCCCGCTCCGAGGTATCGGACGAGAAGATTCTCTTCTTCTACGACCGTCTGTTCGGCCCCGACAAGGATCCCGCCGTCGATCACGGCACTATCCACGCCACCCCCGGTGACTGGTGGACCGTATTCGCCCAGTCCTCCGACGTTTTCCGTCATGCCGTCAAAGGATTCGCGCTGTATCGCAACGCAGACCTCGATCCCCTTCTGCGTGAACTCGGCCAGGCACGCGCCGGGTACGCTCGCGGCAGCCAATTCGTCTTCTCCCAGCACTGTAAGCAGATGCGTTCCCTGGGCATGACCGAAGAGAAGATTGCCGCACTCCCACACTGGCAGGTCAGCGACCTGTTCAGCGACATCGAACGCGCCGTTCTCGCCTACACCGACGGACTCGTCTACGATGGCGGGCGCGTACCCGACGAGGTCTTCGCCGTCCTTGAGGCGCACCTGTCCGACAAGCAGATCATGGAACTGACGTACATCACCTGCATGTACGACATGCACGCCACCATCTGCCGAGCCCTGAAACTCGAATTCGACGATCGCCCCGAACTCATCGAGGAAGTCCGGATACCCGAGGGCGTCGTAGTCGCCGACCTTTCTGCCGACCTTGCCGGAGAATGACCAACTAATCTTCATCGAGGACATCTATAGGTAGGGACTGACCATGGAACTTATTGCCATCCTAGAACTTTCATTCAAGCCGGACTCCCTCGAAGCCGCACGTGCGGTAATGGCGCGAGTGCTCGAGGAAACGCGATCATTCCCCGGTTGCATTTCTGTGAAGACAGTAGTCGACAGCAAGAATCCCACCACGTGGCGATTTGTCGAAACCTGGGAATCCGCCAAGCACGACGCGGATTACCGCAAGTTCCGCGCCGGCGAGGGCGCTATCATCGATCTCGGCCCACTGCTCGCAGGCGCACCGTCGCTCAAGACGGGAACCGCCGACCCAGGCTTGTGATCGACCGGCCCTGGCCGTTGGTATGAGAGCGACGACGCGCGGTAAACGGTCGCAGAATACGAAGAAGGTCTCCTGTCGTGACATCACAGACAGGAGACCTTCTTCGTTCGTGTACTGGGCTGCCCCTTCTGGCTTGCCACCGGTCAGGGCGTGACTACCAGTTCCTGGGAATCCTGGTCCACCGAGGACGCCTTCCGGCGTGCAGTGCCTCGGCCCGGGATTTGGGCGACGACCGGACCTAGCGCCCACCGGACGAGGCTGATCAGTCCGTACGGGAGCACGAAGATGAACAAAATCAACGTGGCACCGTAAGTCATGCCGGCCGCTGACTGGTTGATGTCGGCCGTCCACTGGGGCACGTACACCACGAAGAACGCGCCGAAGACGACACCAGGAACAGTGCCGAGTCCGCCGACGACAATCAGCGTGATGAACGCGATGGCCAACGGAAGTCCGAACGCCTCCGGGCCCACGTACTGGACCACGAGGCTGTAGAGCACACCGCCGAGCCCGGCGAGCGCCGCGCTGAGCGCGAACACCGTCGTCTTCGTCCGAGTAGCCGGGACACCGAGGGTGGTCGCGACGGCCTCGTAGTCCCGGATTGCGATGAGCGACCGTCCGATTCGACCTGTCGACAGTCGGCGCACCACGAAGTATGAAACCGCGGCGACCGCCAGGCACAGGTAGTACACCCACTGGTCGCGTTCGAGCCCGGTGAACGCCGGCGCCTGCGCGCCGGTGACGTTGATTCCGGCCTGCCCGTCGGTGACATGTTCGAACCGCTTGATCACCGCAGGCGTCACCAGCGCGAGACCCAATGTGGCGAGCGCCAACTGGAGTCCGTGCAGGCGCAACGCGGGTAATCCGAATAGGTATCCCACGATGTAGCAGAGTACGAAAGCGATCGGCAGCAGAAGCGGATACGGCACACCATGGTTCTCGATCAGGACTGCACTCAGGTAGGCCCCAACCGCGAAAAAAAAGCCGTGGCCCAGTGAAATCTGACCGGTATTGCCGGTCAACAGGTTCAGCCCCAGCCCGACCACGACGTACACGAGCACCATCGACCTGTCGAAGTTGACGTACGGCGCCGAAATCAACGGCGCCACCGCAGCCACGAGCAGCGCAGTCGCGACTAACGTACGGGACAGCCAGCGCGGCGCGTCGAGCTCGGCGCGAGGTTGACGTAGCAGTTCCAGGATTCTCATACCCGCGCCACCTTTCGTGCACCGAACAGACCCTCGGGCTTGAGCAGAAGAACACCGAGGATCAAAATCAACGCCACCGACTGTTTGAAGTCGTGGCCGATCCACGAGATGTATGTGCCTGCAAGGTTTTCCGCGACACCGACGATCAGGCCGCCAACGAGTGCCCCGACCGGGCTGTCCAGCCCACCGAGCACAGCCGCGGCGAACGCGTAGATCAATGAAGCGACCAGCATGTTCGGCTGGAGTAGCAGTTGCGGAGCAGCCAGCGAAGCCGCGAGAGCGCCGATGGCCGCAGCCAATCCCCACCCGATCGTCAGCATCCGACCGACCGGGATACCGATTAACTGTGCCGAGTCCGGGTTGCCGGCTGCCGCCCGCATCGCGAGACCGACCTTGGTCCGCTGGAACAACCAGAACAGCGCTACCGCCACAACCATGACCGCGGCCAGAATCACGAGCGACTGTCGGGAGATCACTATCGGGCCGAGCATGATCACGGCCCCGGAGACCGCTGTCGGGAACTGCTTGCTCTGCACCCCCCAGATCCACCCGGCGGCGCTGTTGAGCACGAGCATCAGGCCCAGCGTGATGATGACCAACGGCATGTGATTCGGAGAAGATGCCAACGGCCGGACCAGAACCCGCTCAGTCACCGCGCCACCGACGAACGCCACCGCCATCGCTCCGAGGATAGCGAGGTACAGCGGCGCACCCCATTGATGGAATTGCCACGCGAAGAACGCCGAGAACATAGCCATCTCGCCCTGCGCGAAGTTCACGATCCCGGACGCCCGATAGACCAGGACGATGCTCAACGCGAATGCGCCGTACAGGGCACCCCAAGTGAGCCCGTCCACCAATTGTTGAAGAAATACCTGCATGACCTAACTCCTGTGCTCAGTATCCGAGGTAGGCGCGTCGCACCGACTCGTCTTGCGCGAAGTCGGCGGCGGGACGCTGGGCCACGACGCGGCCCGAGTCGACGAGCACCGCGGACGTCCCGATCTCGAGGGCCAGGTGCGCGTTCTGTTCGACGACGAGAATCGTGGTCCCGGTTTCCTGCTTGATGCGGCCGAGCGCGGCGAATACCTCCTGGGTGATGCGCGGCGCGAGACCCAGGGACGGCTCGTCGAGGAGCAACAACCGCGGCCTCGCGACGAGGGCCCGAGCGATCGCGAGCATCTGCTGCTCCCCGCCGCTGAGCCCCGCCGCCAACTGGCGGCGACGTTCACGCAAGCGGGGAAAGAAGTTGTACCACTGCTCGATCGCCCGCTCGGTGACAGCGGCCGTCGTCGCGTATCCCCCGATTCGCAGGTTCTCCTCCACTGTCAAGTCGCCGAACGTGCCCCGTCCCTGCGGGACGTGCGCTACGCCGAGACGTGCGATCCGGTCGGTGCCCATTCCGGTGATGTCGCGGCCGTCGAACGAGACCCGTCCGCTGGTACGCACCATCCCGCAGATGGACCGGAGAATCGTGGTCTTGCCGGCGCCGTTCGCCCCGAGGATCACCGTCACCGCGTCCACGGGTACCTCGAACTCGATGCCGTGCAACACTTCCGCGCTGCCGTAACGAGCATGCAGCCCCTCGACTGTCAGTAAATTCATGCCGCACCTCCCAGATATGCCTCGACGACCTCCGGATGGACGGCGACCTCGGCCGGAATGCCCTCGGTGACCTTCTGCCCGAAGTTCAGGACGACAACCCGATCCGAGATCGACATCACCATCGCCATGTGGTGTTCGACGAGCAGCACCGAGAATCCTCGCTCGTCGCGGAGTCGCCGGATGGTGTCGGCGAGTTCGAGGACCTCTTCGTGGATCAGACCGTTCGCCGGTTCGTCGAGCATCAACAGGCGAGGGCGCTGCATCAGGGCGCGAGCCAGTTCGATCCGCTTCAAGGTGCCGTAGGGCAGTGTGCCCGCTGGTTCTCTTCCGACTTGGGCGAGGTTCATCGACTCGAGCAGGGCCCATGCCTCCTTTCGCTCCCGATGTTCCTCGCGGCGTGTGAGGGGCAGGCCCAGGGCACTGCCGAGGAATCCTGACCGGGTACGTGAGTAGGCTCCGGTGAGAACATTCTCGACTACCGTCATCGTCGGGAACAGTCCGATGTTCTGGAAGGTCCGCGCGATCCCGACGTCGGCAATCGCATCTGCCGACAGGGCCAAGAGATCGTTATCCCCGAAGGTGATCCGACCCGAGTCAGGCTGGTACAGCCTGCTGATGCAGTTGAACATCGTCGTTTTACCCGCACCGTTCGGTCCGATCAGACCGACGATCTGCCCAGGCGCGATCGTGAAGGATGGCCCGTTCAGCGCGACGACGCCACCGAAACGGAGCGTGACGTCCTCCACCCGCAGCGCGGGCACCTCGCCGGCGGCGCTGCCGACCTCCCTCGCGTCCTGCACCGCCGTCACTTCCCGGTGCTGCGTGTGACCACAGCGTCGTAGTGCCAGCTTCCGCCGTGGAACGTCATCGGCGCCATCGAGGTGATCGAGTAGGGGTAGTCGGATGCGGTGTCGAAGGTGACGCCCTCGATGGACAGGTCCGTTGTCACACCATGCAGGTTCTGGACCGCGTCAATCAGATCTGAACGGGTGCAGCCATTCATCTCTTCGAGCGCGGTGACCAGAAGCTGAGCTGTGTTGTAGCCGGTGGCGGCGATAGTGTCCGTGGTCTTGAACTTGCCCGAGTTCCGTTCGGCGAAGGCGCGCCACTTCTGCACACCTGGCTTGGCGTCGTGGTCCTTGCTGCTGACGTCGTAGATCCAGTAGAAGGAGTGAACACCCTCGGCCGCGTCGAGCCCCGCCGGGGCGAGCACGAAATTCGTGTCGGTCGCGCCGGAGTAGATATAGGTGTCGGGCTTCCAGTTCAGTTCGTGTGCCTTCTTGAGGGACTGTGTGACGAAACTGGCGGTCGCGAAGTTCACGAACACGTCGGCGCCGGAGTTCGCGAGGTTCACCACCTGAGAGTCCACCGAAGGCGTCATCTGCTCGTAGGACTGCTGGGCCACGATCTGTGTTCCGCTGCCCGCCAGGGCGGACTTCAGCGCGTCGAGGCTACCGTTTCCGAGGCTGTCGTTCGGGTAGAGCACCGCAATCTTTGCCTGCGGGTGATCGCGAAGGACTTGCTTGGCACGCTCAGAAACCTCCCACCCGGTCTGAGGATTCACCGCACCGGCCACGACGGGTCGTTTGTCAATCGTGGCAAGCAGTTCATCGGTGCCAGTCATCGGAAACACGAGCGGGACGTTCTTCTGCGTCAGGTAGTCCACGACCGCGAGGGTCGAGGCGGTACCGACCAAGTTCTGGATCGCGAACACCTGCTCCTGCTCCACCAGCGAGCGGACGTTGCTGACGGTGCGGGCAGGATCGTATCCATCGTCCATCGCAGTGTAGGAGATCGTACGAGTCTTGCCGTCGCCCATGGCAACTCCGCCAGAAGCATTGATCTCGTCGAACAGCGCGGATGCAGCGGTCGCCTGGGGCCCAGCGACCGACTGCATGAGGCTGGTGCCGAACCGGATCTCAGTGTCGGAGATACCGGGGTCGCAGTCGCCCATGGCGGCGTTGGTCTCGCGGCCGGAACAGGCCGTCAGGACAGCAGTGGCACACAGGGCTGTCAGGCCCACGGCGAGAGTGCGTTTCATGGTCGCTCCGTTGATTGAGGTGTGGTGTGTGTTGGGTCCGGAAGCAGTCCGTACCGCATCTCGGGCAGAACTGAGTTGGGGCGACGCCGTACCGTCGCCGATGCAAAAAGATCAGGATCAGACCGACGACCAGGAGGTGCGGTCGCGGAAGTCTCGTCCGAGGGTCTCGCCGGTGACGTACTCGGCGACGTCGAGGAACAACATTCAAGCGCTCCTTCGTTTCGGTCTGAACAGGACAAGATTCGATCTGACAGTGAGGGGTGCGAGTTGGGAAGCCGTCTCCGCATATGCACAGCAATGTGAAGTCCAAAAGTAATGACGTGACAGTCATGTCATTATTGCCCAAAGTGTGACGGTCAACACGCCTCGTGTCAACCTGCCGAGCCCGTACCTCCCCGTCCGATCACTCTCCCAAACCGCTCGATCGATGCAATTCGTGAGCACAAACGTGCTGACATTCAAAGGGATCCATCGGAATCCGGCCGACAGAGCGCATCACCCACCCCGGCGGACACAACGGTGGGCCCCACACGGTCCGTGTGAGGCCCACTGCAATTCGGGTTCCCGGGAGCCGCCGCATGAATCAGTCAGCTACGCCGATAACAGCGCCGATCGGGAATGGATGTCAGCGGGTCGCCTGAGCTGCGGTACCGGCAGACCTCAAGTCGGCCCATCGGCTGTCGTCCACACCCACCAGTGTGGCGAGCACTTCACGGGTGTGCTCGCCGAGAGCCGGCCCTGGCACAGGAGTCGCCGGTTTCGACCGGGAGAACTTCGGCACGACGCCGGCGGCCGGGACTGCCACACCGAACTGGTTGACCAGGCGAATCACCATATCCCGCGCGGCATAGTGCGAGTCAGCGAGCATGTCCGGGGCGGTGTAGATCCGCCCGGCCGGAACGCCGTTGTCCTCCATAACCTTCAACAGCACATCGGAACTCAGCGTAGTTGTCCAGGAACCGATGATGGCATCGACCTCGGCAATGTTGTCGCCACGCGGGCCGTGTTCGGCGAACCTCGGGTCATCGGCGAGCTCAGGCTGGCCCATCGCGCCACAGAGCCTGCGGAAGACGGTGTCGGCATTGGCTGCAATGATCACGTCGGCTCCGTCAGACGTGGGGTATACGTTCGACGGAGCAACTCGGGGTAGCACCGATCCGGTACGGCCGCGGGTAACTCCGGCGATTTCGTGGTCGGCCATCGTAGATTCCATCAGGGCCGCCACCGCCTCGTAGATCGCGACATCCACCTCTTGGCCGCGACCACTGGCGGAACGCTCGTGAACCGCGGCCAGTGTTCCGATCACCGCGAAGAGAGCCGCCAGAGAATCCCCAAGACTGATACCCACGCGGGTGGAAGGAAGTCCAGGATTGCCCGTCGTATGCCGTATGCCGCCCATCGCCTCCCCGACACTACCGAAACCGGCATCCGTCGCGCGCGGCCCGTTCTGACCGAACCCCGAGACATGGACGAGGATGATCTTCGGGTTGATTGCAGAGAGAGCCGAATAGTCCAGTTCCCACTTTGCGAGCGCGCCGGGCCTGAAGTTCTCGAGCACGATATCGGCTTCGGCGACCAGCTTACGAATCAGCTCCCGCCCCTCGGGCTGACGCAGGTCGATCGCAACCGACTTCTTGTTCCGCGCGATGGAGGGCCACCACAGGCTTTCGCCGTTGACCGTGACACCCCACCGTCGCATCGAATCGCCGGAACCGGGCGCCTCGACCTTGAGGACCTCGGCCCCGTAATCGCCCAGCAGCTGCCCCGCGAAGGGGCCGGCGATGAAACTCCCCAGTTCGAGTACGCGTAGACCGCTGAGCGGACCAATAGATGTAGCCATGCAACAATCGTACACAATTTAGTTCAATCAAGGGCATTTCCACGCATGTAACGCTGTTACTGCATACAAAAAATGCCAGGGCTGTCGCGATAGGCTGGCCGTGATTCGACTCCATATACGACGAAGAGGCACCGTGACAACCACACCGCAGGCACCGGGGCAGGCCGCCTACTCTCAGATCCGCCAAGCGATCGTAGAAGGGCGTTACAGACCCGGTCAGCGTCTGATCGAACAACGGATCGCCGAACAGTTCTCCCTGTCCCGCACACCTGTCCGCGAGGCGCTTCGACGACTCGAGGCCGAGGGTCTCGTGCTCAGCGAACCGAACCGGGGAGCCATCGTGCGAACCCTGTCTATTGCAGATGTATCGGACTTGTACGGACTTCGCGCCCGGCTCGAGGCATACGCCGCCGAACTGGCGGCCGACCGCATCGATCTCGACACACTGGGGTTGCTCGACGCAGGGATCGACGCTTTCGCTCGCGCCCTGACAGCCACGACGGCGGACTTGGTCGATCGGGTTCGCGCCGTCGACACCGCGAACAGCCATATCCACCGGGCAATCATGTCTGCGGCCAAGCACGAGCGGCTGAGCCGTTTGCTGGAACGCACCACCGACGTCCCGCTGGTCTTCCAGGCGTTCCGTCAATATGATCGCGCCCAAACCGAGCGGTCACACCTGTTTCACCAGCTCATCCGTGACGCAATCGTGGCCAGCGACGGGCCGCGGGCATCTGCCCTGATGCACGAGCACGTCCTCCAAGGCCGCGACGTGCTTCTCGCCCATCTCGCCGCAACAGACAGCGACGAGGTGGCCGAGTTATTCGGCACATCAACTCGGGAAGCTGCCGGCGCGAGCGAGCTGGCCGGGAACCCGAACTCCGAGCACCCCACTGAGCCAGTCTGACGCATCGATCAACTCGGGCAGCTGGGCACCCGAGTCGATGTCACTGCGGTCGAGAAGATAGACCAGGTCCTCGGTCGCGATGTTGCCAGTGGCATCTGGAGCGAAGGGACATCCGCCGATCCCACCGATCGAAGAGTCCAGAACCGTGACCCCCGCGTTGATGGCTGCAACAGCGTTCGCGTAACCGGTGTTTCGAGTGTTGTGAAAGTGGGCGCGTAGCCGGATTCCGGGCGCGATCGCCGCAGTCCCTGTGATCAACCGGGAAACCTGTGTGGGCACTCCAACGCCGATCGTGTCGGCAAGCGCAATTTCATCCACCCCGAGCGCGGCCATCTGCCCGGCTAGGGCGAGGATCGCGGACTCGGAAATCTCCCCCTCAAACGGACAACCGAATGCAGTGGCGATGGTGACCGACACCCCGATTCCAGCAGTACGAGCATCGTCGACGAGATCCCGCACCGTCTGAACCGAGTCCGCAACCGACATGCGCTGGTTGCGCTGACTGAATGTCTCGGACGCCACGACGACACAGTTGACCTCGTTCACGCCCGCCATCACTGCACGATCGAACCCGCGACGGTTGAGTACGAGGCCGCTGTAGGAGACGTCGGCGCAGCGCGGCACCCCGGCCATGACCGCCTCCGCATCGGCCATCTGCGGAACCGCAGCCGGGTGCACGAAGCTTGTCGCTTCGATGCGACGCAGACCGGACGCGATAGCGCGCTCGATGAGCGCAATCTTATCGGCGGTCGTAACGTGCACCGCCTCGTTCTGCAATCCGTCCCGAGGGCTCACCTCGACGATATCCACGGAGTATCCCCTTCCCTTGCAGCTCTGTCCGCCAGGCTGCACGCCAGGCTTCGGTAACATTGCATACAATACAATCCCCTTCGCCAACAAGAACGGACCGCTAGTCCAGTAGGTGCAGCGGCCGTCGACTCGCCGTCGGGGAGACCGACACACTCGCACGGCGACTACGTTCCACCGCACCTTGACGGCAGAGTCGGCGCCACGCTGCGAGTGGCGAACCTTCTGCGGTAATCAGGTTGCGACGAGAGTTCGTCAGATTCCCATACGGTTTGCAATGCAGCATCATTGGAAACGAACGCTGAACTGGGTGGAGACATCCCGAGGAAGCCGCTCGCCCCCTCGACCGGCACTATGCACCCATCTCCGGCAGCCCGGCGCAAAGCGCAACCCATTGCGCTTCCACAACCCGTCACGCGTCCGAACTCCCCTTCCGAGCTCCCCTTAATGCTCTCGGCTGTCGGCCCGAACAATTCGAGCAGTTGTGCACTCACTTGCGGACGCTAGTATCTCCGAGCTAGATTGTGTGCAATATGCGCTCGCTCGGCCTCGTTTCGACTGGAGTCCCACATGCTTTTCAGTGACCTTCTGCGGCGGAATGCCGCTCGATTTCCCCACCGGACCGCTCTCAAGATGGACGATGGTTCCGACGCTCGCACCTACGCCGAGCTCTACCAGCGCGCTCTCCGCCTGGCCAATGGTCTGAGTGGTCTCGCAGCGCCTGGTGACCGAGTTGCGTTGCTATCCGAGAACAACCTCGAGTACGTGGAGGCCTACTACGGCGTCCCCTCCGCCGGAATGATTCTGACCCTGCTGAACTATCGACTGCACCCCAAAGAGTGGGTCTGGATCCTCAACGACTCGGCAGCCCGGGTGCTGATGGTGGAGTCTAAATACCTTGAGGCAATCGCCGACCATCGCTCCGAACTCACGAGCGTCGAGCACATCATCGTGATCGGCGAGGAAGCCACCGGCTTCACGGCCTATGAAGACGTCCAACAGTCCGCGTCGGCAATTGCTCCCCAGCTGAACATCAGCGACGACGACGACGCGTGGCTTCTCTACACCAGCGGAACGACGGGCAAACCCAAGGGCGCTCGACTGACCCATCGTAACCTCAACACAGCGCTGATCCAGTCGGCGATCGAGTACGAGCCGAAGCCGGACACCCGTTTCCTCAACGCCATGCCTCTCTGCCACATCGCCGGCTACCTCACCCCGCTCCACCAGTTCCACGGCGGCACTGTGCTGATGATGTCGGGCTGGGAACCCGAGCGATGGATGCAGTTGGTGCAGGAGAACCACGTGACCAGCGGCGGATTCGCACCGACCATGATGCAGATGCTGCTCGCACACCCGAAGATCAACGACTACGACCTCAGCAGCCTGGAGTGGATGGGTTACGGCGCATCGAAGATTCCTGTAGATGTCTTACGCCACACCATCGATCGATTCGGTCCGGTTGTCTACGCCGGAATGGGCATGACGGAGCTCGGCGGCAATATGCTCACACTCGACAAGGCAGCGCATGTGCGGGCGGCACAGGGCGAAGAGCACCTGCTCGATGCAGTCGGCAAACCTATGTCACTGGTCGATGTCCGTGTCGTCGATCCGCTCGGCAACGACTGTGCGATCGGCAATGTCGGCCAGATCGTCGTCCAGGGCGACCAGGTGACCGCGGGCTACCTCGGCAATCCCGAGGCGAACGCTCAGACGTTCGAGGGCGGCTGGTTCCACACTGGCGATCTGGCCCGCCAGGATGAGGAAGGTTTCCTCTACATCGTCGATCGTGCCAAGGACATGATCATTTCCGGCGGGGAGAACGTGTACTCCAGCGAAGTCGAGAACGCGATTTACACCAACCCCGACGTCCTCGGAGCGGCTGTCATCGGAACGCCCGACGAAAAGTGGGGCGAGCTCGTCACTGCCGTGATCGTGCGCAAACCCGGCACCCTGTTGACCGCCGACGACGTCGTGAACAATTGCAAGTCGCAACTCGCCGGTTTCAAACAGCCTCGCAGGGTCATCTTCATCGATGAAATGCCCCAAACTGTCAGCGGCAAGATCCGCAAGAACATCCTGCGTGAACAGTTCACCACCAACTGACACCACTTCCCTTGGAGTACGAGCTGAGGAACAACCATGTTTTTCGACGTTCGTCACGACCAGGCTGGGGCGATGTTGTTCACAGCATGAACTGCGATGGGTGCCTCACATCGTGTCCGCACCATCAACTGATGGTATCGACTCCAGTACTCCCGATGACTGCGGTTCATCCTTTCTGATGACAGTCACACAGTTCACTTCTCGGGCCGAAAGCCGACATTCCTAGTCGCGTCGAGGACAGACGGAAGACGAGCGAGAGCGATCGATGTCAGTCCGGAGATAGTAGTCGAAACCGCACTAGGCAAGGACACCCTCTGTGCGCGCGGCGGCGGCCATCGCCTGCGCGACTGCAGAGGCGACGCGAGGATCGAGCGGGCTGGGAACGATCCTGTCCACAGCCAGATCCTCTGCGACGACCGAGAAGATCGCCTCGGCGGCGGCGAGCTTCATACCCTCCGTGATGCGGTATGTGTCAAGGCGATTGAGTCCAGCGGGAGTTACGCGGCGGCCTGATCGGCATCGAGTTCGACTGAGGGCTTGTTGATCCAGGCGTCGGTGGGTAGGTCCAGGATCTTTGGGATGCCAGCCGTCCCGAAGCGCTCGGGGTGCTGCGCACGTGCCTGAGCGAGCACGACGGCGCGTTCGGTGGCCTTCTGTCCGGCCAGATCGAAGTGCACATCCGCCGGTGTGTGTAGCCCGATTCCGGTATGGCGATGTTCGTGGTTGTACCACGAGGTGAACGCGTCCAAGACATTTCGTGCATGATGAATCGAGGTGAAGCGCTCCGGCCACCTCGGCCCGTACTTGAGGGTCTTGAACAGTGATTCCGAGTATGGATTGTCGTTCGATACTCGCGGTCGTGATTGTCAGCGGGTGACCTCGAGATCTGCGAGCAGCGTCGGCACGCTCCTACTCGTCATCGATGTACCCCGATCCGCGTGCACCACGTTAGGGATGCCGAGTACAGCAAAGATTTCGGTCATCGTTTCCGCAGCGAGCAATCCCGATTCGTGCGTCTGCACGTGCGCGCCCACGATGTAGCGAGAGCAGATGTCGATCATCACGTACGCGTCGAAATAGGTGCCTTTGACCGGGCCGGGCAACTTCGTGATGTCCCACGAATACACCTGACGTGGTGCGGTCGCCACCAATTCCGGACAAGCTCGGGCGGGGGACGAGCCTGGCGTCGTCGTTCCTTGACCTGCGCGTTCTCCCTCAGGATTCGATACATCGTCGACACCGAACACAGATAGATTTCTTCGTCGAGGAGTTGCGCGTAGACCTCAAGCGGTGGCCGATCTACGAACCGGGCTGCACAACACGTCGAGGACGCCGCGACGTTCCGCCTCGGTGAGTTTGCTCTCCGGGACCCGCCCGGCAGTGGCGACAGCCGGACTACTGCAGTAGGACGGGCTTTGTCCCGCGCCGCGGTGCAACGCGCAATTCCTGTCAGTGTGCTTGCATCCCTTGTGGTTAGATCGGATTCGGCGAGTTCGTGATGGGCGTGCATCAACGCTTCTTGTGCTGCTCGTCCGTGTTCGTGCTCTCGGAGAGTTACTCCAAGAGTTCGTGTGCTTTTACCGTGATTCCCAGTGCGGTTTGGGGGGTAGCGAGCTTCTTGTTCGCTCGTTCGAGTTCGCTTGTGAGTCGGGCGATCTCGGCCTGTTCAGCGGTGAGTTTGCCGGTCTCCTCGCCGGGTTTCTTACCTTCGAGGACGCCGGCGTCGCGTTGTTTGCGCCATTCGCTGATCAGCGAGGAGCACAGGCCTTCACGGCGCAGGTACGCACCGCCTCCGTTGCTCTGGCAGGACTGCTCGCACGCGGTCAGGTCGGCGAGCTTGTCGGCGGCGCTGAAGGCGCGTCGTCGACCGGGGCCGTCGGCGCGAGGATGCGAAGGATCCATCCGGACATTGTCCTTGACCGGAACCATGCTGAAAATTGTCATCGTCAGGTTGATCCGTATCTCGCCCTGCAGGCGGGGTGCTGTGAACCGCTGGACTCAACTCACTCTGCCACGCAGGGTGGGGCAAAATGCTGGCGGCCAACAGGTCCATGTGACTGAGGTAGGTCAGTGCGCACGCATGTACGGCCGGGTCGTCGGGCAGCGGGTCGCGGTGCCGGATCCACAGTTACTGCCTCGTCGACGTCTTGGACCTGCCGGGGACACAGCGTCGGTCCCATGCTTCCCACTCTGCGAGCCCCACGCGGTCCTCGTCGCCTTCGAGTTCCTCAGGGGGCGGGACGGTGGGCATGGTGTCCTGGTGAGAGAAACCCGTCGTCGCCGCGGTGGACTGAGGCCATCATCGTGAAAATGGCTTCGCCGCCCCGTAGTCCGGTTACTCGCCGTGTGCGGAAGCTACGGCCGTCACGGATCCGGTCGACGGCGAAGTCGGTGGGATCGGCGATGGTGCCGGACTTGAGAAAGTAGGCGTGCGCTGAGTGCACTCGGTACGCAGGATCAACTGTGCGCGCGGCCGCCATCAACGCCTGACCTGCGACCTGACCGCCGAACTGGAGGGGCGCTCACTCGGAATCGGACGAGAACAGTACGTGTCGGGCACATGTTCCTCGAGATGGAGGATCACATCGAGATGTGCCACTGCTGCCCGCCTCTCGAATTCTACCGATCTGCGTGTGCCTGCTGCGGTCAAACCAGGGACGTGAGGTGGGGACAGGCTAACACCGACAGCGTCGCTGAACTGGATACGGTGACGCGGGGAAGTCTGGCAGACAGGCCGCTGCGCTGGGCATTCGATTTGCTCACTGGATCAGTGAGTTTCCTCGGAGGAGCGGTTCGAGTGACGGACTCACCGCGATGAGCTCGTGAGTGACAAACTCGGCCAAATCCATTGCAGAGGAAAGGTTGTCGTGGCCCTCGGCGAGGGTCGCGCTCGCTTCAGACCACCCGTCAGGGGTGTCGAGCGTGGGACGAACTGTGGGCGCCACGGCGAACACTCCACGGCGGGCGTGGCCACCACCAATCCGAAGCGTATTGGGACCGACTATATTTACAAGTGTGTCGGGGTGGGCGAGCCAGACCACGAAGGATGCCACGCGTTCCGTGGTGAAATACTCACGCATAGCGGTCTCGACCTCCGGGCGCCAGCGATCGTTCTCCTCGTAAAGCGGTGTCCAGGCACCCGGGATGATCGTGTGCACCCGGATTCCGAGGGTGTCGCCCTCGTGAGCGAGCGTGTTGCTCAGTCCCCAGACAGCGGCCTTGGCCGCACCGTGGGCTGAGCTCCCCGGGTTTCCGAGCATGCCGGCCGATGCGGTGTTGATCAGTCGGCCCGCGCCGGATTCGGCCAGGTATGGCCACGCTGCCCGGGTGACCTCGACAGTGCCTCGAAAGCTGACGTCGAACTGGTTCCACCAGGCATCTGCGTCACGATCCGCGAAGGACCCCTTCCCTTTGACGGCCGCATTGTTGATTACAGCGTCGAGCTGTCCAGAGGCATCGATCGCTGCACTGACCACGCTGGCTGCGTCCCCCACAACGCTGTGACTGTCCGGTACGGCCTGGCCCCCTGCTCGAGGATCTCGGCGACGCCCGAGCCCGCTCGGTCTGCATTGACGTCATTGACGACAACTCGAGCGCCGCGCGCCGCCAAGAGCCGCGCATAGTCTCTGCCCAATCCACGCCCGGCTCCTGTGACCAGGGCTACGCGACCTTGGAAATCAAGCATTGAGGACTCCTCTCTCGGTTCTGTGAGTTTGTCGGACACGAGCGTGCGGCGAAGTGTTCATCGCCCGACGCGGCCGTTAGACATTGCTCCCTGGCCGTGCGATCCGAACACCTCGACGAGCACACCCGAGTCAGTCCCGCGGGCCGCTGGCGACGTAGATGACCTGACCGGACACGAAGCCGGCTCCCTCGCTGGCGAGGAAAGATGCCGTGTTCGCGATGTCCTCGGGCTGGCCGACCCGATTGACTGGGATCTGCGCGGCCGCGGCGGCCTTGAACTCCTCGAACCCGACGCCGACCCGCTCCGCGGCAGCGGCGGCCATCTCGGTTTCGATGGAGCCGGGAGCGATGGCGTTGGCGGTGACGCCGTAGCGGCCCAGCTCGATCGCGAGGGTCTTGGTGAATCCCTGCGTACCCGCCTTGGCGGCCGCATAGTTGGCTCGTCCGCGATTGCCGAGCGCCGACGTGCTGGACAAGTTGACGATGCGCCCGAACTTGGCGGCCACCATGTACTTCTGGACCGCGCGGGTCATCAGGAACGAGCCGCGCAGGTGAACGCCGAGCACCGAGTCCCAGCCCTCGACTGTCATCTTGAACAGCAAATTGTCCCGGGTGATGCCCGCGTTGTTGATCAGCACGGTCGGTGCACCGAGTTCGGTGGCGACCCGCTCGACCGCGGCGGCGACCGACGCCTCGTCGGCAACGTTCGCGACGACGGCCAAGGCCATGCCGCCCGCAGCCTCGATGGCGTCGGCCGTGCCCCCTCAGGCCGACCCGTCGAGGTCGACGACCGCCACCGCGTACCCATCGGCGGCGAGCTTCTTCGCGACGGCGGCGCCAATCCCGCGTGCCCCGCCTGTGACGATCGCGATCCTGTGTTCTTCAGTCATGCTCTTCTCCTCGTAGTTCTTCCGCTGGCGTCCACGTGCCAAGAAGTTCGGCTGTCCCCCGCCTCCGACTCGGAGCACGAATCGGGCTAGGCGAGCTGTCCTCCGGATCCGCCCCTTCGTGGTGAACAGCAAGAGCGGGTATCCGCACGCCCGACAGTGGCAGCGG
This sequence comes from Rhodococcus sp. C3V, assembly GCF_029269915.1. Taxonomy (NCBI): domain Bacteria; kingdom Bacillati; phylum Actinomycetota; class Actinomycetes; order Mycobacteriales; family Nocardiaceae; genus Rhodococcus; species Rhodococcus sp. C3V. Next base: position 19,313 of record NZ_JARJBE010000023.1, on the reverse strand, counting down.
GGACCGCCAGCATCTACACCTGCGGCGGCTATGAGCTCCACTGGGATCGAAGGATTTTCTTGTCGAGCTTGCCCACCGATGTTCGCGGCATCTCGTCGATGAGCACGACCTTGTCGGGGAGCTGCCACTTCGCGAACCGATCCTTGAGGACTTCGATGATGTCTGCCCGCTTCAGTTCGATACCGTCGCGAGGCACGACATAAGCGACGGGGCGCTCCTGGAACTTCGGATCCGGCACCCCGATGACTGCAGCTTCACGCACTTGCGGGTGATCGAGAATCGCGTTTTCCATGTCGATCGACGAGATCCACTCGCCGCCGGACTTGATGACGTCCTTCAATCGATCTGTGAGCTTGAGGTAGCCTTCCGAAGTGATGACACCGACGTCACCAGATCGCCACCTGCCGTCGGAGAATCGCTCCGCGTTGTCGGAGATATTGTGGTAGCTGGTGGTGATCCACGGTCCACGCAGCTGCACCTCCCCTACCGACGTACCATCCCAGGGCAGCTCGCGACCGTCCGAGTCATCGACGATCTCGATCTCCACCCCGAGAAGCGGCAAGCCCTGATAGCGCTTCAGGTCCCACTTCTGCTCGTCGGACAAGCTGTTCAGATCCGGCTTCAGCTGCCAATTCAAGACTGCGACCGGGCTGGTCTCGGATGCACCGTATGCATGGATGACCTGGGCCCCGGTGAGCTCCGACAGCCCCATCATCAACGACTGCGGCGGCTCCGTTGAACCAGACACAAAGCGGGCACGAGACAGATCCGGGGCGGAGGGCAAGGACCGAATGTGCTCAAGGATCGGCGTGAAGATGGACGGGGCGCCGTTGGCCACCGTGACTCCCTCGCCGATCAGCGCATCGGCGACGGACTCGATGTCCTCGGCAGCGAACTTGCCCGGAAGGACAACCTTCGCGCCGGCGCCGACGGCCGCCTGGGGAAAGCCCCAGGACAGCACGTGGAACATCGGCGTCACCGGCATGACGCAGTCCAGATAGTCGATCTTGAGTGCGCTGATCACGCCCAGCGTGTGTAGATAGATGGCGCGGTGCGAGTAGTACACTCCCTTGGGCTGGCCCGTCGTTCCTGTCGTGTATCCGACATAGCACGCGGTGCTCTCGTCGACGAGCTGCCAGTCGTAGCGCTCCGGCTTACCTGCAAGCAGGTCTTCGTAGAAGTACATGTTCGACAGGGATGTCGTGATCTCCGTCGAGGGCTTGTCTGTCATCACCACCCAGCCACGGACCTGGATCTTGTCGGCAAGTTGCTCGGCGATCGGCAGTAGCGACTCGTCAACGAAGATCCACTGCGCCTCAGAATGCTCGACCACGTACGCGAGGTCCGCAGGAGCCAGCCGCAGGTTCATCTGCAACATGGTCGCGCCCACCCCTGGCACCCCGAAGTACAGCTCCAGGTGCCGGAGATGATTCCAGTCGAGCACGCCAACCATCGTCCCAGGCCCGATGCCCAGCTCGTCCAGGGCGTGTGCGAGCTGGCTGACCCTACCCATGGTTCCGGCGTAGTCCGTCCGCTGCCACGACCCATCGAGCCTGCGGTGCACGATCTCCGTGCTCGGGAACACTCGGGCGGCTCTCTTGAGCAACGAGGTCACATTCAGCGGGTAGCCGTCACCCATCGTGGAACGAATTCCGGTCAACATACTTTCCACCTTCGAATCTCGCGGCCAGCAGGCCGCACTCTCAGCGATGCATCACGTGGCTGTTGTCCAGCAGAAGCTGCGCTGGCGGACAGCCGCGCCCTGGCCGGCCAGTCTTCGGCCACTTCGTGCGCGGGTCGACGTGCATGGGACGCTCCCCATGCACACGGAGCGCAGATCCCGCGGCTGCCACCGACTCCAGACTCATGGCCTATGCAGATTAATCTATGTCATTAATTTTGAAGGAACATATATTTTGCCCACTAGAGTGTCAAGGGTCACGCGACGGGTCGCTCTTACGCAGCGCGTTCCCTCACTCACGTGAACGACAAGCGGGAGGCAGCGCCTCCAGAAGGCCCGCTCAGGGGTCGAGCCCGGAATGGCGACACGGGTCGGGGATGGCACCCCTTCGACCGAGTTGCTACCGCCGAATCGGATGATAACCCCGTGCGCTCCTATAACCACAGCGTGCCCCTCCCGTCAACCAGAAGGATCTCGCACTGCCCAGCGAGCGCAGCGCACGGACCACAGCTTTCGTCGGAGAGCTCGCGGCAAGTCTCCCTGCATCCACATCGGTATGAGATGCAGCAGATTCCCTGCGCCCGAAGGCATTCCGCTCGAACACCCCCGTCCGACCCCTTCCATGCTCACCGAAACCCCACCAAATGACTATAGACAAAAGCGATTAGGCCTGCGACAGTAATCACTGAGTGGGATTGATCTAGTCAGATCTGCTGTTGAGCGATCCCTCACAACGTGGAAAAGGATGAAGATGACGACTCCTACTACCGATTCGATCGACGTTGCAGCCGTGGATGCATGGCTGAGCCAGTTCGCCGAGACACTTCGCGCCCGAGGGCATGGGCGGTCCCTCGACAACGTGCTGCTCCCCGACGCGATGTGGCGCGATGGCCTGGCAGTATCCTGGCAGCTGACCACCCTGTACGGACTCGAGCAGATCGCGGAGGCCCTGCAGTCTGCACCGCTGTCGGTGCAAACCCTGACGTTGGACCCGACCCTCGAAATGCGGCGCACCGTACGCAACGGCGTCGAGCACATCGAGGTCCCCTACTCCTTCACGACGTCGATCGGACGCGGACGCGGGTACGCCCGCCTGGTCGAGCTCGATGGGCAGCTCTGGGGCTGGACGTTCGGCACGATCCTCGACGAACTCATCGGCCACGAGGAGCAGACCGGAGCGAACAGGCCGAGCGGCTTGGAGTTCTCTCGGACCTTCAGCGGACCCAACTGGCTCGACAAGCGCAACGAGGAGCAGCGGTTCGACGGACGGGAGCCCGAGGTCCTGATCGCCGGCGGCGGCCAGGCCGGACTGACCGTCGCCGCCCGGTTGCGTCAGCTGGGCGTCGACGCGGTCATCGTCGACCCGATGGAGCGCGCCGGCGACAACTGGCGCAACCGCTATCACTCGCTGACTCTGCACAACGAGGCGGACGTTTGCCACCTCCCGTACATGCCCTTCCCTGCTACCTGGCCCACCTACATCCCCAAGGACATGCTCGCCGGCTGGATCGAGAACTACGCCACGGCAATGGAATTGAACTTCTGGGGAAGCACAAGCCTTGCCAGCGCCGACTACGACGAGACCTCCCAGACGTGGACCGCGACGGTCCACAACCACGACGGCACCGAACGAGTGGTGCGCCCGAAGCACATCATTCTCGCCACCGGGGTGAGCGGGAAGCCGATCATTCCGAACCTCCCTGGTAGCGCCGACTTCACCGGGACGAAGATCCACACGAGCGCGTTCGTCGCAGGCGATACGTACAAAGGCAAGCGAGTACTCGTGATCGGCACCGGAACGAGCGGTCACGACACCGCCCAGGAACTGCACGGCGCCGGCGCCGAGGTCACGATGATGCAACGCTCCGCCACCGCGGTCGCGACGGTGGGCGTTGAACGCGCAGGCAAGCTGTACGCCCCCTACATGCGTGGGCGCCCGACCGAGGAAACCGACCTGAAGTCCGCCTCGACGCCGTACCCGCTGAACCGTCACAGCATGCAGCTGCTGACCAGGGAACTGCGGGAAGCCGAGCGCGAACTCCACGAAGGGCTGGAGGCCGCGGGATTTAGGGTGACGTTCGGCGACGACGATCTGGGCTTCGCCGGAAAGTTCTTCGAGAGCTTCGGCCACTACTACCTCGACGTCGGATGCTCCGGACTTATTGTCGACGGTGCGATCAAGGTGCTCCAGTTCGCCGACTTCGACCGCTTCGTGGCGAACGGTGTACAGGTCACCACCGGCGAAACCCTCGAGTTCGATCACGTCGTGTTCGCGACCGGATTCCAAGGACAAGATTCTGTGGCCGGCGAGATCTTCGGCGAGGATGTCCAGCGTTCGCTGGGCAAGATCTGGGGCTTCGATCCCCAGGGCGAGATGAACAACATGTGGCGCCGCACCGGACAGAAGGGCCTGTGGATCGCCGGTGGCGGCTTTGCTCAGTGCCGCGTGAACTCGAAGTTCCTTGCCCTGCAGATCAAGGGTCGCCTCGCCGGACTGGTGCCGGACACAGCCGATTCCACCGAACCGTTAGGCCGAGTGCGTCCGCAGGACACGGTCGACGTCACGGAGTTCAGCATCTCAGCGCCGTCTCAGACGCTGAAGGCAGGCGCGCCCGTATGACCGCCTCGCTTCCGCTGTACGACGATCTCCCCGTCGGGGACCTCGGTGGACGGCTCGGGTGGGGAGTCTTCGGCGAGAAGGACCAACGGGGAACGATCAATCACCTGACTCCAGAGGTCGTGAAATCTGCTGCAAGCCTGGTGAAACGAGGGGTCACGTTCCCGCTTGATCATCCGATCGGACACTACAGTCCACCGATAGTCGCAGGCAGACTAGAGACTCAGCATCATGTGATCGAGATGGCCGGTGGTCTGGCGATGGACGATTACTACGACGCTTACTTTCCACAGGCCGGAAGTCAGTGGGATTCGCTGGCACATTTCGGATACGACCGCGACCAGTTCTATAACGGCGTGTCGGTGGACGAAATTCGTTTGCAGAACATGAACACCATCCATAGCTGGACCGCCACCGGAATCGTCGGGCGCGGAGTGATTCTCGATATGCCGGCGTACTTCGAATCGACTGGCGGCGCGTACAGGCCCGACGAAACCTTCGAGATCACCAGCGCGCACCTCGAGGGCGCGGCCACTCTGCAGGGTGTGACTCGCAAGCCCGGCGACATCCTGCTCGTCTACACCGGCTTCGATCGCTGGTACGGATCCCGAGATCACGCCGGCCGAACCGAGATCACGCAACGACGGACGATCGCCGGGCTCGCCAGGTCGGAGGAAACGGCCCGCCATCTGTGGAACACCCGTGTCGCGGCGGTTGCATCCGACAACCTCGCCGTCGAGGCATCACCCGGCGACTTCAGCGCAGAAGCCGTGCCGTTCGGCTTCCTCCACCAGATCCTGATCGGAAGTCTGGGCATCGCTCTCGGCGAGCTGTGGAAGCTGTCCGACCTGGTCGACGACTGTCGGAAAACGCGCGTCTACGAGGGAATGCTCGTCAGCACACCGATCGGTGCTCCGGGCGGAATCGGATCCCCCGCCAATGCCATCCTCATCAAGTAAGGGAGCACAATGCACGAGCTCGCCGACAAGACAGTCCTGATCACGGGCGGCGCCAGCGGAATCGGACTAGGAATGGCGCAAGCGTTCCTGGAAGAGAACAGCAAGGTCGTTATTGCCGACATCAATGCTGCGAACTTCTCCGATGCCCGCCAGGTCCTTGCGGATGACTTGTCCCGGGTCGAGTTCGTCGAACTCGACGTTTCCTATGACGAGAGCTGGATCAAGGTCGTCGACTATATGTGGGAGACCTACGGGGGCATCGACGTCCTGGTCAACAATGCCGGTGTCGGACAGGGTGTACTTCCCTCAGGGAAGCAGGCGCGGGCATGGGAACTCCCGGCCTCTGCTCGTGACCTCGTGCTGGACGTGAACATCGCTGGAGTCATTCGAGGCGTCCAACATGTTGTGCCCCGAATGATCGAGCGAGGCCAGGGCGGTCACCTGATCAGCACCGCGTCGATGGCAGGACTCGTCGCGGTACCGGGAACAAGCCTCTACGACACCTCGAAATTCGCGATCGTCGGGTTCTCGGAAGCTATGGCGGGCGAGTTGATTCCTCACGACATCGGCGTATCGATTCTCTGCCCCGGAAGTGTGAAATCGAAGCTCAAAGCGACAGCCGCCCGGCGCAGTGCCGCAAACTCATCGAGCGGAATCGGCGACTACCTCGAGACACTCCAGGAAGCGCGTTCGGGGAAAATGGACGCCCTCTCCGTCGGGCGCCGAACAGTCGACGCGGTGAAGAACAACGAGCTCTACGTCATCACCCACCCCGCCTTCAAACAGGAGGTCGAACTCCGGCACCGCAAGGTCGAGGCAGCGTTCCGTGAGCCGGCGCAGGAAGGCTACGTAGAGAACCCGGCTGCCGTCGCCGGTGCGGGCAACCCGATCTACCGCTCGGGCGATTCGCCCGAGACGGTAGGAACGCCCACGATCGAGGTGACGCGGAAGGCGCTGATCGTGACTCAGGGCGACATCGATCCAGCGAACGAGGAGGAGTTTAATCGCTGGTTCGACACCGAGCACCTTCCGGAGCGGGCGAACTGCCCGGGATTCCTGTCCGCTCGCCGATTCCAAGCAGTCGACGGTGCACCGAAGTACCTGGCGATCTACGAAGCCGAGAATCTGGGCGTCCTCGACACCGACGACTATCGGGCGATGAAGACCCCCAGCGACTGGCAGAAAAAGATCGCGCCGCACCTCACACAGTCGAGCCGGCGGGTCTACACGGAGATCACGCAGCCTGCCGCCGAGGAACAGCGGGTCATCGCGGTTCGACACGACCGCTGACCCCCGCCGGTGCGTTCGAACACATCGCCGGGTGACGACAGATCCAGAACAGAACGCCACGATTTCTGGGAACCGAGCAACCCGGTCTCCCCTTGGCAAAGGATGGGAATGAACCATGGAACGTGAATACGAAACCCTCGAAGTGGTCCGCAAAGACAACGGAGTGGTGATCGTTCGGCTGGACCGCGCGCCGGTCAATGCCGTCAACAAGCAGATGGTGGCAGACCTGACCGCCGTCTTCTCCCAGGCCGAGTACTCGAAAGAGGCACGTGCGATCGTGCTCAGCGCCAATGGCGATGGCATCTTCTGCGCAGGAATCGATCTCAAGGAGCGGCGTCAGCTCAACTCCGGCGAGCTGGATCATCCCGTCCCGGGAATCGTGGTCGACTTCGGTGTGGCATGGCGCCGAGCAACCGAAGCGATCGCCCACTGCGCGGTCCCGGTGATCGCCGCGGTCGACGGACTCGCCGTGGGCGCGGGCCTGATGGTCGCCCAGTGCGACATCATCTACGCATCGGAGCGGGCCGCGTTCGGCCTACCCGAGATCAATGTCGGCCTCCTCGGCGGAAGCAGTGTCGTCACGCGGATGGTCGGCCCCTTCAAGGCACGGAAGATGTTCTTCACCGGCGATCCGGTGTCGGCGCGCGAGTTCTACCGACTCGGCGCCGTCGAAGAAATCGTCCCCGATGGCGAGCCCGAGCGGTACGCAGTCGAACTCGCCGACAAGATCGCGACGAAGAGCCCCATCGCGATGCGCTTGGCCAAGGAGTCGGCGGTGCGGATCGACGGCTTGCCGGTCGAAGATGGCTACCGCTGCGAACAGGACTACACCCTCCGGCTCAGGCTGTTCGAGGATTCCGCGGAGGCGATGACCGCCTTCGTGGAGCGACGCCAGCCCGAGTGGCAGCTGCGGTAGGCCACCTGTGAGTGGGTCCGCTCACGAGGCGGGCCCACTCACCGACGCGGCGTCGGCCCGGCCGCAGGGCCTGGACGGCTTAGCCACGTCGTCGCTCATATCAATCTCTTCAATACATTACATATTGACATTAATCACCGACCATTATTAGTCTGACGTTGAGTTTGACTGCTGGCGTGCCGCCAGAGCTATCGAGGGAGTCCAGCAATGCACTTGGAGCTGACTGCGGAGCAACGAGCGTTCCGGGACGAGATCCGGAACTGGCTCGGTGAGAACGTGCCCACCGAACCGTTGCCGGACAAGTGGACGCAGGACGGGTACGAGGCCCACCAGAAGTGGGAACAGCGCCTGTATGAAGCCGGGTTCGCCGCCGTGCAGTGGCCGTCGGAGTACGGCGGACGCGGTATGGATCCGCTGAGCACCGCCATCTTCTACGACGAGTACGTACGAGCACATGCCCCGGATCGGCTCAACCGCCTCGGGCTCGGGCTGGCCGGCCCAACCCTGATCACACACGGCACCCAGGTACAGAAGGACCGCTGGCTGACGAACATCCTGTCCTGCCGCGAGTTCTGGTGCCAGGGTTTCAGTGAACCCGAGGCGGGAAGCGACCTGGCCTCCCTGCGCACCCGTGGAACCGTCGACGGCGACAACATCATCGTCAACGGCCAGAAGATCTGGACGTCGGGTGCCCGGTTCGCGGACTGGATCTTCACGCTCGTCCGCACCGATTCCAGCGTGCCCAAGCACAAGGGAATCACCTTCCTGATGATCGACATGCGATCCGAGGGAATCACCCTGCGATCGATCGAGCAGATGGTCGACGACGCCGGATTCTGCGAGGTCTTCTTCGACGACGTGGTCGTCCCCCGGGCGAACGTGATCGGCGAGATCAACCAGGGTTGGCAGATCGCCATGTCCACTCTCGGATTCGAACGTGGCAGCGGTCTGAACACCGCCGCTCACTTCAAGCGCGTGCTGGGCAAGATCGTCAACCTGGTCCCCGCGGACAGGCTCGGCGACCCCGATCTACTCGATCGCATCGGCGGTTTCGCCGAGGAGATCGAGGCATACCGCTACCTCTCGCTGCGCACCACCTCCGAGCTGTCACAAGGGAAGACCCCCGGTAGGCAGTCCTACATCGGCAAGGTCTGGTGGTCGGAAATGCAGGCCAGGATGCTCGAATTCGCAATGGAGCTGCTGGGCGAGAATCAGCAGCTCACCGACGTCGACGACGACCTCCGCCAGCGATACTGGCTCACCCGCGCCTCGCTGATCTTCGCCGGCACCAATGAAATTCAACGAAACGTCATTTCCGAGCGTGCCCTCGGTCTGCCGAAGGAGGGTACATCCCGTGCTGTTTGATTTCACCGACGAGCAAAGAGAATTCGCCAGGTCCGTCGATGCCTGGGTCGCGCGCGAATTCGGCACCGACACTCTGCGCCAGGCCTGGCAGGACGGCCATGCGCGCTCCCGGAGCAACTGGGATAAGCTGGCCGAACTCGGACTCACCACGATCCTGGCGCCGGAAGAGCTCGGCGGCCTCGGCGGACGCTTTCCCGACCTGACACTGTCTCTCGAGAGGGTCGGCGCGGCCGCACTCGACGAGCCGGTCGCGGCGACGGGCGCCGTCGTCCTTCCCACTCTCCTGCGATTCGGCGCACCGGATCTGCGTCAGAAGTACGCGGAGCGGATCGCCGAGGGCACCCTGATGGGCACCACGGCGCTCGGCGGCGCCGACCTCGTCGCGGACGGCAGCCGCGCCGACATCGTCCTCTACGAAAGCAAGGGCGCCCTCCGGTTGGCTCGCTCCGGCGAGTTCGACGCCACACAGGTCGACTCCCAGGACCCGAGCCGTCGACTCGCTCGCTGCGTATTCGACGACGCGCGCTCCGAAATCGTGACCGCGGACGCGAACGCACTGCGATGGGCCCAGGCTGCAAACACCGCTGTGACGGCGACGCTGCTCAACGGGCTGTCGACGACCTTACTGGACATGTCGACCGAGTACGTCAAGCAACGTCAGCAGTTCGGCCAGGTGGTCGGAAGCTTCCAGGCGATCAAGCACAAGCTCGCCGACGTCATGATCGCCCTCGAAGCAGCGCGCTCGGTCGGCTGGTTCGCGATGTACGAGCTGGACTCCTCGTCCGATGGCTGGGCGACGGCAGCGGCGATGGCCAAGTCGATGGCGACCCGGGCGAACCTCGCTGCCGCGAACGCCGCGCTGCAGTGCCATGGCGGAATCGGGTTCACACGCGAACATGACCTGCATCTGTTCCTCCAGCGATCGATGGCCTGGCGGGCAATCGACGGTTCCGTTGCTCAGCATCGCCGCACCGCGGCTCGCGGCGCCATCGAGGAGTTGCGGGACGTCGAGCCGGTCGGTGCATGACGATGGCGCACCGTCCGGCACCGGGGGACCACCCCCTCCTGAACCGACTTTCATCGTTGTACGGAGAGTGAAGTAGTGAAGATCCAGACCCTTCCGGAAGTCCAGTCCGATTCTGATCGGATCGATCTCGTCCGAGAGTTCCTCGAAGTCCGCAGTGCCTGCCTGGTCGGTGCGTCGGACGGCAAGAACAACTCGTGGTCGTTCAACGCCCGAATGACGCGCGCGGCGATCAACGCCAAGCTCGACAAGCTCCAGCTGGTCGGTCGCGCCGGTGGAGAGATCGAGGGCATCCCGGTCGTGGGCAGTGTCCTCGAAACCAGCGGCCAGCCCGGCGATCTGTGTGTACTCGTGGTGCGTGCTGCCGAGGTCGTCGCGACGATCCGCGATGCACAGGGTGTCGGGTGGGATCACTTCCTGATCATCAGCGAACTCGGTGAACAGGAACGAGCCGAGCTCGCTGCGTTGATCCCCGACTCGGTTCGAGTGTGGGGACCCAACTGTGTCGGCTACACCGCCGTCTGTTCCGAGCTGACGTTCATGGCGACCGACGAGAAGTACCTGATCGACGGCAACCGGTCGAGCCTGGCGCTGCTGTCACAAAGTGGTGGCGCACTCGGCACCATGGCCCCTCTCGTTCAGCAGACCGGACTCAACGTCTCGCACCTGCTCAGCGTCGGAGAGGAAGCCGATCTGGGTATCGAGGACGTCTTGGACTACTTCGCGGAGTCGGGCGTCACCGATGGCGCTGTGGTCTTCGTCGAGGAAGCACGTCGGCCGGATGCCTTCCTGCGGGCAGTCACCCGGTGCACCGCGAAGGGGCTTCCCGTGGTCGTGGTGAAGGTCGGAAAAAGCGCGGTCGCCCAGCAGGCTGCCCAGGATCACACCGGAGCGCTTGCGGGCGACTGGGACGAGTTCGCTGCAGCCGTCCGCCACAGCGGGGGCGTGGTCGCCGAGTCGTTCCGCGACGCGGCAAACGTCGCCGCCCTGCTCGTCAACAACGAGGGCCGGCGACCCGGCCCGAACACCGTGGTGTTCACGACCTCGGGTGGGTCGGGTGCGTTGGCCGCGGACCTGATCGACCAGTCCGCGCTGCAGCTGAGCCCGCTGTCGGAATCCGCGCGTGCGCTGCAGGAGCTCAACACCCGCAACTCCACGCTGAACCCGTTCGACTCCGCCACTGGCGGCGGTACACCGAAGATCCTCGAGCAGTACCTCCGGTCGATCGACGCCGACCCGTCGGTCGATTCGTTGCTGTTCCTGACCTCGGGGAACATCTACGGTCAGTTCATCTGCGAGCAGCTGACGTCCGGGATCCTGAGCAAGCCGATCGTTTTTGTCTCGACGCAGGTCGAACCCCTGCTGCACAAGCAACTCAACGACAGGGCCGTTCTGGTCGTCGACGATATCGGGGACGCCGTCCGGTGGCTGTCGGCGGCTTCGGGCTCGACGACGCAGATTCCCACGGCGGACGTCGCCGGCTCCGACGAGCAGCACGACGACACCACTGGCGAGGAGTGGCTCACCTACACCGAGGGCACCGCGCTGCTGGCCCGTGCCGGCGTCTCTCGGCCCGGCACCGCCTGGCTCTCCCGGGGGAACGAACTGGCAGATTCTCCGGCCTTGACCTACCCCGTTGTGGTCAAGGGCGGCAATTTGCGGGGCCACAAGGCGCTCTACGGAGGCGTGCGGACCGGAGTCCGCGATCGGGACCAACTGCTCGAGGTCATCGGCGACATGAGCGCGCTGTTCCCCGAGCTCGTCATCGAAGAGCACGCACCCAGCGGCGCCGAGGTACTGGTCACCGCCAAGGCAGGTCCTTTCGGCGGCATGCTGGTCGTCGGATTCGGAGGAAAGCATGCCGACGCGCTCGGCAACCAGGTCGTGCTCAGCCGACGAAGCACCGCCCCGGAGATCGCCGCCGCGATACGTGCGACGCCGTTGTACACCTACCTCGGCTCGACAACCGGTGATGCCGCCGCGGGCGCCCAGTTGATCGCCGATCTCGCGGTGCAGCTGTCCAGCGTTCTCGAGACCGACTCACTCGACTCGGTCGAGCTCAATCCGGTCGTGGTCACTCCCGACGCGGCCTACACGTGTGACGTCAAAGGCCGCCGAAGTGACCCCGGTTTCGTTCCGGCGGGTTCCACACTGGTCTGAGACGACGTTCGGGACGCTGACGAAGATCTACTGCGAAGGGGCACGCCTACTCAAGGCGAGCCCCTTCGCGTCGAGCTACACAGGGTTGGCCAGCGACCCTGCGTATCGCTGTCACACAACAGACGACATGGGGAGCGCATCCTCATGTAGCGCAGCTGCACTGCTCAGTGCAATGTCCAACCCGAAGTGCGCGGAGGCGAGGGTGAGCACCAGCTTGAGCGAGGGCGAGACCCTTTCGGATCGCCACAACAGGTACACGGGCATCACGTCGTCCACCCCATCCAGCGGGACGTACTTGACTCCCGGGAATTGGAGGCATTCGGCAGACTCTCCCGCCAATGCGACGCCCACGTTCGCCCCAACGAGCGCCAGGAGGCTGTAGGGGTCGCTCACGTTCTGCACGATGTTGGGCGTGAAACCGGCCTCTCCGCAGAGTTTCGTCAGGAGCGCACGCAGTTGAGAACCGATCTTCTCCGGGAACGCGACGATCCGTTCTTTGCGCAAGTCGTCGACTCGAACGGAATCCTTGCTGGCGAAAGGGTGCAGATCCGACACGGCCACAAGGAGTTTGTCCTTCTTCACCAGTGCCCACTCGAGATCCTGTGGAATGTCTTGTGCGGTCACGATCGCCAGGTCGAGGTCTCCGGATCGCAGCTGTTCCACGGCCTGGTTGAAGAAGGTCTGTGGATGTATGTCTATGACGACTTCGTGTGCATCTTTAGCGGTGATCTTCGCCAACTGGAAAACCAGGGCGTAGCCCGTTCCCCCTGCGATACCGACATGTACCCGTCCGATCCGCCCGTCTTGCGCAGCAGCCGCGACTCGTCGAAGCTCGGCTAGCTTGTCCTTCACGACCAGAGCAGGGGCAAGCATGGCCTCACCCGCGGGCGTCAGAGACACCGACCTGGTGGTGCGGACGAACAGATCGACGTTGAGCTCCGCTTCGAAGGCCTTGATTAGCTGACTCAACACCGGCTGCGCAATACGCAGCTGCTTCGCGGCACGACCGAAGTGCAGTTCGTCCGCAAGAACCAAGAAGGCCTCAACGTGCTTGATGTCCATCTGGTATCAATCCTTACAACTAATCGGTAGTTGGCACATTGCTACCCAACTATTAGTGTTAGTGACTGATTGTACGGCGGAAAGGCCCTTGCCGGTCAAGAATTGAAGGCCTCTCACTCGACCCCGGCCATCTGGTGTGGCGGGCCGGGCTGCCCGGTGTTCGATTGGGTGAAGGGGAAGAAGTGAATCTGCACCTCGTTACCTACTTCTTGGCTGTAGTGGACCGTGGCGGAGTCACGAAAGCTGCCCGCGCGCTCTACATTTCGCAACCGTCACTCTCCCAGTCCATCCGCACGCTCGAACGACGCCTCGGCGTCACCTTGTTCGACCGCGTAGGCCGACGCCTGACGTTGACCGACGAAGGGAGGACCTTCGAATTCGCAGCGCGCCGTATCGTCGCAGACGTCGAGCGCGCCGAGCAAAAGATGTCAACCATTCGAAACCTGGAGTCGGGGACTGTCGATATAGCAACATTCTCCGCCTTCTCCATCGATCCCACCGTCGAGCTTGTACGCCGCTTCCGGGCGAGCCACCCTCACATCACACTGAGAATCTCCGAGACGAGAGACCCGGCCGGAGTGCTCTCGGCGCTCCGCCGTGGGAAGGCAGAAGTCGGCATCACGGACCTGGCGACGGATCACCCCGGAATGGCCAGTATTCCGCTAAGTGAGCAAGAGTTGGTACTCGCCATCCCGCCCCATCTGGCCACCGGCCTCCCCGATCCACTGCCCCGTGCTCGTGTCCGGGACATCCCTATGGTTGTCGATCTAGGTTCCCCCGGAGCTCTGGTCAACGCACGCGAGATGTTCGGCACCTGCAATGTTGTGGTCGACTGCGCTCATCCGACTGCCGTCTGGGAATTCGTGCGACGTGGGACCGGCGGAACCCTCGCACCACGATCGGTTGCCGAACAGCAAATGTCCGATGCGATCGTGATTGCTTTGGATCCGCCCGTCGCTCGCAGCGTCGGCCTCATCACACGCGCCGACGAACTCACTCCTGCAGCCGATGCGTTTATCTCGTCGGCCCCATATTGTACGAAAAAGGCGTAGCGACATGGAATTCCGTCAGGTTGCGTTGTTTCTGACCATCGTCGAGAACGGCGGCCTCAACGGAGCTGGGGCCGCACTCGGAGTGGCACAGCCGACGGTCTCGCACGCACTGCGCAGCCTCGAGCAAGAGCTTGGCGTACGACTGTTCCACCGAGTGGGGAGTGGTCTCGTCCTCACTGGTGCGGGTCGTTCGCTCATCGGGCCGAGCCGACAATTTCTGCGTGACGTCCACGCAGTTCAGGATATGCTGACCCTGCCACATGACGGCGTTGCCGGCAGCCTCGATCTCATGGTGTTCCCAGCGCTGGCGACGGGCCCGATCGTCGAACTCGTCGCCCGGTTCTGTGAGGCGCATCCTCGGGCCACCGTACGATTCGCGGACCTACGCCGGGAGCAGAACGCCACCGCTGTCATCCGAGACGGGCACTGCGAATTCGTGGTGGCACACCTGCCAGTCGAACGTGGTGACGGACTCGAAGTCATCGAGCTTGGCATCCAGGAGTACTGGCTGGTCTACCCTCCGGGAACGGAGCTACCCTCCGGGGCCCCTCGCGTGGTCCGATCTGCCCAATATCCCGATGGTGTTCGTTCCACGAATGGGCGGTTCAGTCAGTCTGCAGATCGAGACCGCGATGCAGCAGGCAGGTCTCCATCCCCCTCTGGCTGTTCTCAACGACCAACGGGAAGCCCGACGTCCAATGGTGCTGGCAGGAGTCGGGGGTTCGGTGGTCGAGCGGGCTCTCGCGGAATTCGTCAAGGAGATCGTGGTGGCGCGTCTGAGCGCACCCCCCTCCATTCGGAGCTTCGGGGTCATCTATGACCCCACTTCCTTAAGTAGGGCAGGACGAGCGTTCGTCGATATGCTTCAGGCAGACGGCCCCCAACTCGACGACGGGCCGGTTCGGCTCGACACCGTCACCCAAATATGAAGAAACTCGAAGCTGCGACATGTACAGGTTTATCCCTTCCTGCAGGCTTCGCTCTCAGCCCATCCCTGTCGTCCGGCCGTACCGCTCGGCTTCGCTCGGCGGGCTTCGTGCACCCACCGATTGGCCCCGATGCGGGCACGCCGATTCGGATATCTGGCGGAAGCGGGATGATCGAAGTCACAAGTCGCCAGGACGAACCAATCGGAAATTTCCGAAAGCGAGGGTCGACCTGCTCGAAGTCGACTCCACGAGCGATCCTCGATGGAGGTAGCGGCGGTCCTGGGTCTCCACCAATGCGGGCACCACAGTACCTCGGCGATTGCCGATTACGCGCCGAAGTGCACGCGCTGAGGGCGGGACGCAGCCCCAGACTAGAGCAGTCACCCAAACCCCGACCTGGCCTCACAGCCACTACCGCCTTCCCAGGAACCACACACCGGCGAACCCGAGATCCGCCGAGTTGGACGTGGCCATTTGACGAGCCACTCCCTGCTCGGCGGTCCCGTTTGCCCTGTCTACGAGTTCGCGGACTTACCCGCAGACTACTGCGTTCGCAATATCCGCAGGACCCCTGGCACGCCGACAGAAACCCGATCCTCCCGCGCTGCCCCTCATATCGGAGCGCGGTTGTCACTGTCTGAAAGCGGCGCCAGAATCATGCCCAGTCGGCAGCCTTGCTACGACTCCACGCTCAGAAGTGGATATACGCCGCAGATCTACGAGACGTGCATCGGGGGCCAGAACCACGCTCCGACCATGTCGAGACCGAATTCCGGTACACACAAAAGTAACCGGCGAACTTCGGATCGAGCACCCCTGCCACGTCTCGATAGGGGTGTCCGTCACGGGAGACACGGCCGCCTTCAATACCAACCCGGCTTACGCTCGCCCTACGAATCCGAGCTAGTCTCGCGAAATTTCCTCGAGGGAGCGACCGGTTGTGCGTGGACCGAAGACCGCGACCACCACGCCTACCGCGAACATCAGGAGACCGAGGATAAGATAGAGCGCAGCACTGCCCAAACCGCTGTACATCGCTGCGACCACCACACCGGATGCAATTCCGCCCAGTCGTGCGACTCCACCGACAACTCCGGCTCCGGCACCACGAATGTGAGTGGGGAAAACCTCGGGAATGTACGTGTAGAAGCTGGTCGTTGCTGCAACGAGAGCGCACTGCACGATGACTGCTACAACTGTCAGCACCAACGTAGTCGATGTCTGGCCGAAAACGATCATACCGACGCCAGCCACCAGAACTGCCGCGAGGACCGCCGTCTTGCGTTCGATCTTGTCGGACACGGCAAAGAGCAGAAGCGGTGCCAGAACAACGCCGAAACTCGCGATACTGGCGACCTTCAATGCTTCCGACTGATCCATGCCGCGGTCCACGAGTACTGTCGGCACCCAGGACGAGAACCCGTAGAGACCGAAGATGAATACTGCGAATGCACTGCCCAGCAGCACCATCCTCCGGCGGTAAGGAGGCGAGAGGAGATCCCGGTAGGTGCCACTGTGCGTACCCTCCGGTTCCGTAGCGACGGAGCCGAGCTCGCCTTGGCTACGGGCGATTGTCTCCATCTTGACGGCGATTTGCTGCGCCTCCTCCGTTTTGCCGTTTGCGGTGAGCCAGCGGACCGACTCGGGCAAACCGACCGCAGCGATTCCTGCGATAACGAAGCCGACGACACCGAATGCGAAAACCCATCGCCACGCACCCTCACCCGAGGGTGCAATCGCCAGGGCCGCAAACGAGGTCAGCGGATTGGAGATACCGCCGATGAAAATCGTCACCGCAAGGAACCGGCCCCGGGTCCGAGTCGGGAACATCTCACTGATGTAGACAAAGATGACGCCGGCCGCGGCCTGCACTCCAATGCCGGTCAGGACACGACTGAGAAACAGCACTTCGAAGTTGGGAGCCAGCGCGGACATCAACGAGGTCAGCGAATAGAAGACCGATGCCCCGAGGAGCACCGGCTTTCGCCCGAACCGATCAGAGAGCCTGCCTCCGCCGATCGCCCCGAAGGTCATGCCGATAAACACTGCAGAGGTGACGAGACCAACCTGTCCAATGCTCAGTCCCCACTCGGCACGAATCGTAGGTGCCAAGAACGAGAAGACCACGTTGTCGAACATCTCGACCAGATATCCGAGGCCGAGAACGACGACCCAAAAGACGTGTCGGCGGGTGACTGGAAGTCGGTCGAGTCGCGCGCCAGGGCTCGCCTGCCCGACCAGCGCTTGACTTTGTGTATCCATGCGAAGGGTGCCTTTCGTTCTCAGGTCCTGGTCGAGTGCGTGGAGGAGCACCGACCGGTTGAATGCGCCATGGCCGGGCGTCCGGCAACACCTATCCCGAAGGACGTGGCATTTCACGTCTTACCGGGCTCGGGGACGTAGGCCCGGCAGGTCCAACGGTGGGGTATGGATGAGCGAATGCCCTGTACGGGCTCGCTCGTGGTCAGATCCACCGGCGGCAGTCACCTGCCGACGGTCAATCCGAAGATACTTACTGTCGAAACTAAATGATCAGATCGATTCATATCTTAACAATATCAATTATCCGATCTGATAGTGACGGAACTTACATGCCCAGCGTTGGAAACGTCAAGATCGTGGGTTCGCCCACTACGGAATTGCGGTGAGTCGCCTGCGTAGTCATCCCCCACCCTTGCACTCGACTCGCGCAGGTACGCCACTCGGTCGGCAATACGGTGAGCCGACCCGCACGATACATAAGCTTGGTTAGTCGCTCCGATTCCCTGCAGCACTTTGTGCAAAGTGGCTTACGTCATGTTCAGCGCTCTAGGTTCACTTCCTCGCGCCGCGACGTCGGCGGGTAGCGAGGACGTATTTGACGCGGAAGCCGTGCTCGGCTGCCGCAGCTCCGAGTCCGATGAGGAGATGCGATTTCCCGGTTCCTGAGTCTCCGATCAAGCACAGAGGTTGCCCTTTGCGGATCCAGTCGCCGATGGCGAGGTGCCGATGGCCGCGGGGTTGATATTGGTGTTGGCATCGAAATCTATTTCTGCTAAACACTTTTCGCGAGGGAATCCAGCTCCTCTTATTCGCCGCACCACCGATCCGGTCACGGTCGCCGCATTCGGAGAGCAGAAGTTTCGCGAGGAATCCGTAGTAGGAGAGTTGGTCTTTGCGGGCTGCGGTGGCAGCGTCGACTACGACAGCACGCATGGTGGGAAGCCGCACCCGGCGGCAGGCTTGATCGACCGCTGCGGTGGCGGCTTCCTCGGTCAAACTTCTACGACGCAAGGTGGACACTACGGCTCGCTCGCAAGCAAACAATTCGAATGCATCGTCGTCCCGCATCGGTTTTGTCCGCATGGTCTGTCGTTGAGCAAGTACCTGGTCCAGCAGCGCTAACTCCCCCACCTTTTGCAGACCATCGAAGATCTCGCCGCCCGGGATGTCAGCTTCAAATCGTGACCGAAGCGATCGACACCACCGCCTCCGGTGGGAAACTCATCTTCTCTCGTCGGCACACTCGCAGAATTCGAACGCAATCTCATCCGGGAACGGACTCAGGTCCGTCTCGCCGCGGCCCGGGGCGCGTGTCCGTACCGGCGGCCGTCCGCCGAAGATGGCGTCGACGAAACTTGCATATGCACAAAGCGCATAGGCACAAAGGATGAGGGAGAACGGCATGCATCTCACTGACATCGCGGAGATCATCGGCGTCGGACGATCCACTCTGTACCGACACTTCAAATAGAGACGAGCACTTTCAGCCGGGCGGGTGGCCCGCCGTGTGCACTGTGAGTGCAGTTCGTCTACCGGCTCAAATGCGAACTCATCTCAATGATTGGGATAGTCCGGTACCACATTTGACCGACATCGTCGAAATCAGCGGGATTAGTGGAACAACCCTGTATCGGAATCTGAAATAGATTCGCCGACAATATCATTCGCGAATGATCAAGCCTCGATCGTAGTCACAGCGATCGCTTCCGGGATTTCCAGTTGTAGCGCTGCATCTCCGATGCTCGAGGAGGTATCTCGAGGCATACAGTCCGCGAATCCCGCGTGTCGATCACTTAAGTTCGCTATTTCCACTTTGTCGACCACTCCGTTGTAGTCGCTTCTCTACGAGAGACTGAACGGACAGCTCCGTGAGGCCTGCGCAACGGGGCTTGCTTCCCGGGCTTGCCATGTGTCGTACGGACTGCCCGGTCCGCATGTCCGTCTATACGGTGACGTCGGAGTAGGGCATATGCTCTGACACCCAAGGAAATACGAA
>NZ_JARJBE010000022.1:0-45657 GCF_029269915.1 Rhodococcus sp. C3V | reverse complement strand
TGGCCCTGCTCCTTGGCCAGGCGCACCAACTCCGCGGCCGCCGCAGCTTCCGCGGAGGGCTCGGCCCTCTTCTTCGTCACATCTTCCAGTGTCGTCATCTTGGCACCTCCTCGCCGAGCATTCACTCAGCGTCTCGGGCCGAAACACCGATCTAGGGACAGTCCCGTTTCCGTTCCAACGGAATCGGCGGGCCAGATGGTTGTCCGGGACTTCCAGATAGACGGTTGATTCGGGCTTGGTTCGACACGCCGAGCCGAGCGTTGTACGGAAGAGTGAGACCATCGGTGCGTTGTCACTGATGGGTGACGGCGACCTTCCGTTTGGGAGGCGTTACGTGGCTTCGATGGTGGCGCGGCGTCATGCCGGCAGCAGATCGGCCGTAGGGGTAGAAGCGCTCCGAAATGCCCGGAGTGCTTCTGTTCGGGTTGCTTCCGAGGCGGCGCGTTCGTCGCGTGCGCGTACTTCCGCGAGTCGGGCGAGCTGGTCAGCGCGTCGAGTGCGATTGTGTTCGTCGTTTCGCTCGGTAGGGGTGGGTGCGGCCCAGTCGATGTGGGTCAGTCGCCAGCGTAGGAATGCGCTTGGTCGTGGGATGTGGTTGGGCCAGGTCCAGCTGCGTTGTTGGGTGTCTGTGGTGAGTTGGCGTGCGATGTCCCGTCCGGTCCATCGGGTGGTGTCGATTCCGGTTTGTTGGATGGTGTCGCAGATTTTTCCGATGTGGCCGGTTGGGTTCAGTGCTGGTGCGTGGGCGATGAGTTCGGCGGCTGCGCGTTGGAGGTGGATGGGTCGGGGTGCGGTTGTTGGTTGGTGTGTTGTCTTGCCCGCGTGTGCTTGCGCGCGCGTTGGTGAGATCTTGAAAGCAAGAGCTTTAAGTGCAAACCCCCCGGAGGGGGATAGGGGGTCACGGGTGCCGGATTGTGGATGGTTCCGTGTGGTGGTTCTGGATCTGTAGGCGGCGGTGCGCGGTGTGGCTCGGGAGAGTTTTCTGGGCCTCTTGGACGGAGGGGTGACGGTCGTGGCTACCGGGCGGGGTGTGGTGAGCGTCCAGGTGGAGGCTGCACGAAATTGGCGGCGGCCATGGTGCGATTCTGCGGCCATAGCTTCCAGGCGACTGAGGTAGCGACCGCGGACGAGTTCTACCGCGACTCCGAGTGTGGTGAGGACTCGTCGGGCGCGTTTGACGGTGGAGGTGCTCACTCCTGCGCGGCGGGCGATGGTCTCGCGTGAGGCGGTCACTGATCGTCCGGTAGCGCTTTCGGCGAGGGAGGCGTGGATGACAGCGACGGCGAAAACGGCTTCGGTGCTGATGGTGTGTTTTGTGCAGAGTGTCGTGCCGGTGGGGGAGTTGAGGAGGGTGCGGACTTGGTGTTGCCAGTGTGTGCGGCTGGTCCAGGTGGGGGTACGGCTGTAGGTGCCGTCGGGGATGGGGAGGGACCATGAGTTTCCGCGTTGGTTGCTTGCGCGGTTGAGTGTTTCGATGAGGGCGACGTTTTCGGTGGCTTGTTGTACGGCGTGTGCCCATTCGTTGTCGGAGACTGGAGCGTAGCGCGTTGATGGTGAGCCGTCGAGGGTTTTGCTGTGTGGAAGTGTTGAAGCTGGTTCAGGGTGTGCGTTACCCTGAGAAGTACCTGTCACAGGTAAATCCCTTCATGTGAGTGAAGAAGTGCAGTACAGAAGGCGGAGCGGTTACTTCGGCTTCATCAGTGACAGCGAGCCGGGCCTGGCTTGCTGTTGATTTGGCTCAGAGTGTGGCGAACCCCCGCAAGGGGGTTTCGTCGTTTCTGGACTGCGTCTATGAAGTTGTGCGTCAAGGTTTTTCGAATGTCACGCTGCGTGGTGGCGGGGCTCCCTTTTTCGGCGGTGCTCGGGTCAGGCCGGGTGTTCATTGAGGTCAGTTGCCGCTGGCGGTCTGTGACGGACGCCGGCCCCCGATGTGCGGATTATCTTGTTTCGAATGTCAGGAACGTGTGGAGCGAAGCGAAAACACCGCTCCCACAACACCTGCACACCCCAACGCGACAGCGAGAACAAGCGCTATCACGAATGATTCATTCGAACGGGGTGTGCAGATCCAGAAGGCCGCGCAGCGCAACCGCGACCTCGTGAATCTGATCGACCGACGCAGTTTCCGGATCGGAGGCAACGAGATCTGCCACGTCGATGAGGTTGTCGCGCAACCCGACCGACAAATCGCGAGGGCCGGCGAGGGCGTCGATGGTGTCCCGGACGATCGTTTCGGCGAGTTGGCGTACCTCGGCCATCTCGGCGTCGGTGGGGAAGACGATGCCTACTTCTTTCAGGAGCGCTGTGGAGGCGGTGCTGATCATGGATTCGATCAGCGGCGATCGATGCGGTGTTGTTGTCATGATGCTGCCCCCAACTGTGTGGAAACAGATGATGTGGTGGTGTGTGTGGGATGAATCCAGTGTTCGACGGCCGCGGTGATACTTGCGCGGGCGGTGGGAGGGTCCTGTGTGGTGAAGATGGCGGTGAATGCTGAGGTGACTGCTGCGATCCCGGAGGTCTCGAGTCCGTTGCAGTGGTCGAGTCCGTCGGTGATCAGCTCCAGTGCAGTGTTGAGGACTTCCCAGTGACCGTCCTCGTGTGGGGAATGCGCTGCGATGAGTTCGGTGGTGGGGAGTTGTTCTGCGGCCCACAGTTCTCGCACGTTGAGGGGGTGGATGGGGTGGGCGGTGAGTTGGCAGAGTCGGGCGACGGGGGCGCAGACGTGGTCGAGTCCGTCGATGATCGCGGTCATTCCCCAGCGCGGGTGGGTGAGGAGGTCCGCGAGCCATTGCCATCGTTCGGAGGGAAGGCCGGTCGAGGCGGGGGAGGGGAGGGCCCCGGTACTGATCCCGTAGATGATGTCGGGGAGGGGGCGGTGGGGGTTGGTCAGTTCGTCGAGCAAGCGGTGTGTTGTCATGTGGGGCAGTCCAATCGGGTGACGTCGAACGAGGCTTGTGACGTGCAGGTGGGAAGGTCCGCGGAATCCGTCGCACCGGTACAGAGAGGTGCGAGGACCGCGGCAGGGGAGGGGTCGACCCTCAACGGGCCGTGGGCGTCGATCAGATCGCGGGCATGAAGAACTGCGCGGGAGTCCACGTCGATCAACCCGTACACATCAGGTGAGTCGCCGATGTGCGGATGATCGTGTATGAAAGTGCGGCGACTACGCAGGCGGCCGGCGACTTCGACGAGGATCCACAACCGGTCGTAGCGGTCCCGTACCGGCAGATGGCCGTGGGTGTCGGCGAGGATTCCGTACACAGACCACGCTGACTCGAATGTCCTCAAGGTAAGCGCCGCAGACTCATCCGATGCCACTGTGTCGAGTGGCCGTGTGAAGACCGGATCGAACGACCCCACTATCGGGGTCACGCAGCGGTCCCACGAGAAGTACCGCGATGCCCGTCGACCCGCCGGTAGTACGAACGCCACACCGCATCCGAGGTAATCGGCCGGCCACGATGACTGAACGGCACACCCGCCCAAATCATCGACTGAGGCGGAGTATCCGCCGCCACCATCGACGACAACTCCTTCCGGCAATCCGCCAAACGCGGGCACCGGAAACACTCCGCTTGCGCATCCACAACCGCGCGATACGAGCCCTCATCCAGATCCCATGATTGAGGATCGACCGCGCACGCCAGTACAGTCGGCGGCGGCACCGCGGCCCTCACGCGGCCACCTCCGAATCCCGGCGACGGCGCGTTGCTGTCGTCAACGACTCGTACAGGCCCAGGCGTTCACCGTCGACGATATTGCCGTGGCTGTCATACGCATTGCCCGCCATGATCATTCGCTGTGGACCATCCCCACGTTCCACCGCCGCGGCCGCATCGATGCGGCACTGCGCCAACAACGGGCACGCCTCACACGAGGAGATTGCGCGGCGCCACTCCACCACCGTGCGGCCATCCATCTCCCACGACCGTGACTTCCCCGCGCACAAACCCTTGCCCGGCTCGGCACCGCGAATCGGCACCACGCCTCGAACCTCCAACTCCACACGGACAGCTCGCACAGTCGGGCACACATCGCACTCCGACGAGAAAACGAACCCGCACCGCGTGCACCGACCAACCCGATCAGGATGATGCGAAGCAGCAACCCGAAGAAGATCGTCAGTGCTGAGCTGCGGCAACATGACCGCAGATGTTCCCCTGCCCTCACGGTGCGTCAACTCACGCAACGCGGCCGCAGCCTCCGGGCACAACGGAACAAGCTCCGAAACACTGAAACCGCAACCATCGCAACGCCCGCCGATCGACGAATGCCGCGCAACAAGCCGACGAAGGGCAAGTGTGGAGAGAGCTGCATACCGATTGCGGAACACGTCATCCGGACCTGATGGGTCCACTAAGATAGACATCGCAGAATCCTTTCTGCAACTGAAGAAAACTCTGGACGGGCGCCAACCCGTTTGGACATCGTTCCCCTGGTCGTTGGTAGCGACCGGGGGAACTTCTTTCGATGTGTCACATCACCCCTTTGCCTGTGAGATGCGGACTTGCTGCCGTGTGCCTATTACAACAATTGCATCGATTAAAGTCATGCACGTTTAGACCCTAGAGGAGGTGCGGCATGGTGTCTAGCAATGACGAACGGAATGCCCACATGAGTCGCCGTGTTATGCGCGGGTTCGAACCCGCGCGACTTAGTCGTGCGCGTGAGAGCAAAGGCTTCAGTCGAGCAGATCTTGCTCGTCGCGCTGGGGTGGGCGGCGCGACAGTGCAGCAATGGGAGTCCGGCAACCGGAGTCCTCAGGTTGATACGTTGGCCTTGGTTGCCCGCACGCTTGATGTCCCTATGAGTGAACTGGTAATAGTTCCGGAGGATGAACGGTTCCCCGGTGATTGGCGCATCCTCCTCGGGCTTACGCAACCTCAGCTCGGAAAGCTCACGGGCATCAGCACCTCGATGATCGCGCGAATAGAGCGAGGCGAAGTGCTCCTGACGCCTGCGAATGCTCAAAAGTTGGCGGATGCTTTGGGAATCAGTGCAATTGAATTGCATGCAAGCTACGAGCGTGCCAGGACTCGACCTGCTGGTGTACCTGCATAGGTACGCAAGGGCATCGACATGGCAACTGAGGTAGTCGACGTGTGTGCGGCACAAACGGGCCTCCGGTTGAGTCTCAGGTGCGGGATCGAGCGGCAACTAGTACCGTCCGCGCTACCTGGCGGAGTCACCTGTAACCACTCACTGCCGGAGCCCTTGAAGGGCGCGCAGTTGCACGTTACTGATGCCTAGTGTTCTACCGCAATAGGCCGCAAGCATCTTGGGTACTAGGTCCCAAAACGCTTGAACATTCGGTGATCATTGCGCGCGACGCCGCCGAAGTCGATGTTCATCGACATCACGCGCTGGTGGCCGGGACTGGTCCAAGTCTTCGAATCAATTGCGGCAGAGTTGAAATCGTAAATGATCTTTAGGTCAGTGAAGGTGAAGGCGCTATGTCAGATGCATGGGCCTCTCCTACTCCGGAGAACTTGCTTCGCGAATCATGACCAGACCTGCCGTCGTATGTTGGTCCAGCATCATCAGAGTTGCGTCCACAGCATAGGTTTTCCAGGCTCCGCTCAATTGGCGGAAACGAATGACTCCGCGGGTCTTACCCCGTGCGAGACCTTCTGACATCGCAAGTGCAATGTGGAAGTCGTCCGGATGAATGCTGGGTTCGACCTGATCGTCAACTGATTCCCATGCAAGTCCCGGCATGGCGTCGCCAACCCATCGAATCAACTGCAGGGTCTTGAGATTGACGATGGCTCGATACTCTCCGTCATTGGTTGCCGCCTCTAGCACCCTGTATTCGAGAACCACCGGAGGAGGTGCGGAGGTTACTTCTACTGCTGGTCCGATATCTTGAGTAATCCCGCGCAGGATCACTTGGGGTTGACCTGTTTCCGGATCGTTCTCTTTGAGCATTCGGCAGGAGAAGTGAGCTGCGCGCAGTTCTCCATCATCCCTCTCCACCGTCCAGACGGCTTGGTGAACCGTTCCGGGTTGCGACTGGACGATCTTTGACAGTGCGTCGCTCTCGTCATGATTTGTCCGTAATCGTGTGAAAGCGCCCGCCATTGCCTTCTCTGTGTGGCGTTCGTCCTCGGGGACGCCGTACAAATCCAGTAGGGCGACGCTTCCACTTGCCTTGCCTGCAGTAAGATTGAATAGCCATGCGCCAGCCGGATCATGTTCGGGTACTGTCTCGTTCGATCTTCCGAACCACAGATGTATTCCATGCAAGCGACCGCTGAACGTGATCAGGGGCTCAACGATGAGGCGACGTTGCCCGTCTGCCGATCTCCGATCAATTTGTCCAGGTGAAGCACTGACTTCATCAATGATCCGCTTCACAAGTTCGAGTGAGTCCCTACTTTTCAGTACTCTCTCGATTGGCACGAATCGCCTTGGTGCGCTACCCAACCCAACAATGGATGGTGCAGCGTCGCCGAATGTTTCGATCATCAACCATTTTGTTGTCACAGTGGTCGTTCCTCTCCCCGCGGATTGTGAACAGACGAACACTACGCAAATTCTTCTGTACATGTAACCGCCGATAACAGAAAAAGGTCCCAGGCTGGTGGGCGCAATGTCCTCATACGGACTTCGTTGGGTCAGGCTAGGAGCGATTTGCCCTATTCGTGGCCGGTATCAGGCGTTGGTATCCAGATCCGGAGATTCTGGTCAGTGCGTCGATGATACGAGCGTCTGTGCCGACAAGTATCCGGGGACGTCCTTGTTTTGCGCCACGTAAGATAACCTGCGCGGCCTTCTCCGGTTCGGTTCTTGCGATGCTGTGTTCGAAGGACTCGATGACTGCTTGTCTGTCTATCGGCGCAGCCATACGGGCAGTCCGTGCAATCGAGGTCTTGATTCCTCCAGGGAAGACGCAAGACACCTTGACTTGCGGATGCAGAATCAACATCTCCTGCCGTAGCGATTCGGTGAAACCTCGGACGGCAAATTTGGCTGCGTTGTATGCCGAGTATCCGGGCGCCGACATCAAACCGAATGCAGAGGAAACATTGACGATGTTTCCCTCATTCGATCGAAATATGAAGGGCAAAAACGCTTTTGATCCGTTGACTACACCCCAGAAGTTCACCCGCATTACATGTGCGAAGTCATCGAACTCAGCATCGAGCACGTCCCCGGTGTAGAGGACGCCAGCGTTGTTGAATACTGCGTCGATGCTCCCAAGAGCGTCGAATGTCTCAGCGGCGCAGGCATGCATAGCGTCACGGTCGGAAACATCTACAACCGACATGCGGATTACACCTGATTGCGTGCCTATCAAGCTGATCGTTTGATTAAGTGCATGTTGGTCGCGGTCGATCAGAGAAAGTGACGCGCCTTGTCTTGCCAACTGAATGGCCAGCTGGCGGCCCACCCCCGCACCTGCACCTGTCACTGCGACAACCCGACCATCAAAATAGCTCACCTACACACACTATCCGGCAACGAAACGGGACACAGATGCTGGCGTATCAGTGTGAATCGGCTATTGCCGGTTATATGACCTTGGCGGTATCCTTCCTGGCTTAAGCGTGCGGCTACGTCCCTTCGCATCGTACGTGCATGTCGATGGTGACTCTCTCCCTTGCTCGGATTTGCCAGTGGGGCGGTGTCTTCTGGCTTAACTGAATCTCGACGTCGCCGAGCTGCGGGAGATCCCACGTCACGCCAGGCGGGAAGAGGTCGGTCGTTCCGAACTTGTTGTTCGATTCGCTCTCGCTGTCGAGTGCGCTTTGCGGAGTGGTGAATTCCTGCAAGGGGTAGTCGAGTTCCTTGTTTTCGATGGCGATGGTTTGGGATCCATGCGTAAGTAGGGCGTTCCAGCCGTTAGGTGCGGTGATGCCGATTGTGAGATTGTCTCCTGCTCCGATGCACCTAGCTTGGACCTGGTCGGGGGCCGGTGTGGTGATGAATTGATTGCTTTGGATGTCTCCCACGCCGATCGCTAAGTTTCCTGGCCAGAGGGAGGATTCGGCCGGCGTGACGACCCCGATTCGGTTGCCGTCTGTGCTGGCGGATTGGTTGGGGGTGGCGACCCTCTGTGTCGCTGGTGTCGAGCATGCAGGCAGGAGCGGCAGTAACGTAAGGAGTGCCGTGACTACGGTAATACGTCTTTTCATGAGTCTCCTCGTCGATACAGGTCTGACGTGATGGGTGTAGCGCAGGACGTGAAAAGTATTGTGTACAAGTAATATTCGATTTTATTCTTGAAGTCGTCTATCGACTGGATTTCGAAGGACGATCCTCCACTTCTTTGTGTCGGTGGATGGCCTATTCAGTACTGAATGGTGTCGATGCGCCACTGATCAACCTCCTTGGAGAGCGTGACCCACACGGTCGTTTCCGGTACAACAAGATTGGTCGCATCTCCGGTAATTACGGTCTGGCGGATGGTGGCGACTCGGCGGACGAGTGCATCGGTATCTGGTGGGCAGCCGGAGCAACCCACAGTCACATCGGCGACCACTTTGGCGTTGTCGGAGGCCCATTGGTTCCACTGTGCTCCTGGTCCTCGTTCGGTGTGCGTGTCGACGAGCAGGGTCTGTGCCAGGGTGTCGGTGAACCATTCCCGGGCGCGTGCGTATCCATTGGTGGGGCTACGGTCCGTTGCCGGGTACCAGGTAAACGCCACGGAAAGTGCCTGGCGAGCGATGTTTTCGGCTCGCTCCGTATCCGGATCGTCGGTGACGTCGATTGTTGTCGGAGCCGGCGAAGTCGAAATGGTCAGCGGCGCCGGTGCTGGGGCGATCTGTTCAGCTGTCTCGGTTTCCGTCTCGTTGCCCCAACCGAAGAGGAAGTACACCAGTCCACCGACGAGGAGGACAGCGACGGCAAGCAGAACCAGCTTGCGTGCGTTGCTCACAGAACCCTCCTGGCTTTCATATCGCTCTGCAGTGGAGCTTGTTTGACGACGTCCCCCGTAGTGGGAGCATGGATCATCTGGCCTCCGCCGATCGCGACGCCGACGTGCCCCGGACCTGTTCCGGTCCACGAACCGAACACCAGATCCCCGGCTTGTGCTCGGTCAATAGGGATCTCGACTCCGACGTTCCACTGCTGTTCGGATGTCCTGGGCAGGGTGATCTTGTTTCCACTTCCCTGGTAGATGGCGTAGCTGGTCAGTCCGGAGCAGTCGAATCCACCGCCGGTGGTGCCGTTGATGTTGCCGCCGCCCCAGACGTACGGGGTGCCGAGGAATTGGCGGGCAGCGTCGACGACCTGCGATCCGGACGCCGAACCGGGCGAGACGATCAGTTCCCCGCTACCTCCGGGGGACGCGAACTCTGCTTCGTATGCAAGGACTTTCGCGACGTAGGGCTGTGTCTGGGTGGTGTAGTCACCGCCGCTGGGCATTCCGCCGGCATTCTTCACCGCGCCTTCGCCCGCGTTGTAGGAAGCGATGTAGAGCGATTTCGGATCGCCCTTGACCGATCCGTCGGCATTCCATCCGTCGACCTGCGCCGCGATGGAGCAGAAGTATCGGCCCTGAGCCATGATCGCGTCCCCATCGTCCCAGATCGAGACCTTGCCGTTTCTGTCGTCGTCCTGGCCATAAGAAGCAAATGTTCGCGGCATGAACTGCGTGATACCTTGCGCTCCACTGCCGGAGGTCAGGCCACGGGTCAAGCCGGATTCGGCCTTTGCATCTGCGGCCAACAGGGAGGGCTTGATCTGGGGGCACAGCGATCCGGCCTTGCGGAACCACGGTTCCATCTCCGGAGGAACGGAACCGGCTTTGAGATCGCCGCCACCCGCCACGCCGAAGCCGGCGCAGTCGATCGACGATGATGACGCGGCCAGCTCGATGGCAGGAGAATCACTACCCGCTTCGCCGGCGGGGAAGGGGGCTCCGCCGAGCTTGGTCATCGGATCGACAGCGGTTCCACCCTGCAACCGTCCCCCGTCCCAGTATTCGAAATGCAGGTGTGCGCCAGTGGATTGGCCGTTGTTTCCGATGTTCGCGATATGGTCGCCGGCCTTGATCTGCTGGCCTTCCGTGACAAGGACACCGTCGTCGAACATGTGGCCGTAGACGGTGCTCACGGGTTTTCCGCCGACGAGCGAGTCGAGCACGATCCAGTTCCCGAACCCGGATGCGGGTCCGGCCTTCACCGCGACGCCGTCGAGCGCCGCGTAGATCGGTGTCCCGACGGGGCCGGCGAAGTCGACGCCTTTATGTTCGGTTCCCCAGCGAGGCCCGAACGGGGACGTGAACGTCGTCGTTCCGTCCTTGGTCGGGCGGGTGATCGGCCCCGATGCTTTCAGTTCGGTGTTTCCCGTAGACGATCCCTTGTCGTCTCGTTCGTTCGACGCGGTTCCGCCGCAACGGTTGTGGGGGATCACCGGCTGCTGGGTGCATCCGGACAGCCCCAGGATCGCGGCGGTGGCCGCGGTGACGATCAGGGCTATCGCTGCACGGCGGCGACTCACAGTGTTCCCGGGAGCGGTGTGTCGAGGTCGGGAATCGGGATGGGGCCAGGAACAGGAAGAGGCGCCGGTCCGAGGTCTACCGAGGGAACAGCGACCGAGGCGGTCGATGTCGGCGACGTGGTCAAGGTAATGCTCGGTGAGGTGGGCGATGTAGGAGTCGTGGTGGTTGTGGCAGCTTCCGAGGTCGGTGGGTTCGCGAGGGAAGGTGTGCCGAGCTTGTCGATCTCGCTGCGGTCCAGGGTGGGCAGCGGCATCTGGACCTGCCATGTCGAACCCTTGGCAGTGTCCGAGGCTTTCAAGGTGACCCGCAGATTCCCCGCCTGCGTCGGGACGATGACCTGCACGGCGCTCTCACCGCCGGTGCCGGCCACGATCTCACTGCGCGTCGGGCCGGTGATCGCGACCGGTACGAGCGGGCGGGCATTGACCACAGTCACGCCGGGCGCTTCAGCGGTGTGCACGCCCAGCTTGGTCTTCCATTCGCTGTTCGAGAGTGACTGATCGACGTAGACGTGCGCGTAGGCCATCGCTGTCGCCGGTGCACTCTCGGCCACCGACGCGATCGACTTGCCGGCAATCGAGGATTCGGTCACCTCGGTCAACTCGTAGCTCAGATCCGGCGCCGCAGATTCTGCGTCCGTCGCAGTCGTCGCGGCGGAGGCCTGGATCTTCGAGGCAGTGTTCGACGGGGTCGGGGATTGGCCGAACACCGCTCCCGCCACGAACAGCACACCGAACGCAGAGACGATCGTGATCGTCAGATTGGTGCGCGAGTACAGCACCCACCGCCGGATCGGTGCTAGGACGGGATTGGCTGCGCTGGAGGACATCAGCTGACCCTGTCGGTCGAATCGGACGAAGTACCTGCGGAGGTCAACGACGGCGTCCACAGTCGGGCGGTGGACCGCGGAGGCGTCGACGCGTTCGAGCGCGTCGCACCCGAACTGGGTGTCGTCGACCCCGTGGAGACATCCCGCGAGGGCGGTGTGAACACCTTCATCGGCGCGATACTCGACCGCGGGCCTCCGTCCCATGTCTCACTCACCGACGAAGAGCTGCGCGGCGAACCGGCTTCGGTTCCGACCAACTGGCGAGCGAGTGTCTGGCCTCGATTGGCGGCGGTACCGGCGGTTTGCGGCCGATCGGCGACGGGCCTCTTGAGGCCCGTAGAACTCTTCGCGGTACCGGCGAGGCTTTGGCGGCGCACATCGTTCTTGCGTGAATCCGTCAGACGCTGTTGACGATCCATCGTCTTACGCGCATCGACACGCGATTTGTCGACCTCGTGCCGGCGTCGCTGATTCAACTCGCGTCCTTCCGGACGCACTGGTGTCACCGAATCCTTGTCGAGGTCACCACCGCGTTTGGTCGCCTTCCGAAGCGCGCCGACACCTTCCTCGACCATCGACGCTGCGGGACCGCCCACGACGGCGCTGCCGGCCTTGAAGAACTTCTGTTTCATCGACGTCTGAGCGTGACGAGCTTTGCGATTGAGTGCGCCGGCTTGGTTCTGGGTGAAGGTCTGAGTCATCCGTTTGAACGGGCGCATGATGAACCAGCACACCGCCGTCAAGATGACCATGAACCACAGCCGCCACGTGCCGTCGACCAGACCGTTGTCGGTGTCGTACAGCTTGACCAGCGCCATCAGGTACAGCGCGATGATGACTGCGCCGGCCACGCCCCACATGTAGGCGGTGGCGATCATGCGGCACACGCGCGAGAGGGTGCCGCCGTGTGCGGCGGCGATCGGAACCCAGATCGGTGCGAAGAGAATTGCGAGTCGAATGGCTAGTAGCGCAGTGAGTTTGAGGATGGATGCGCCGATCCAGAGGATGGAGGGCATGGCGAGTTTGATCATCGCCATGAACCCTGTGCCGGTGCGTCCGGAGTCTTTGCCCTGGAACTGATTGTAGGAAAGGTTCAAATCTTTCAGTTTCTCAACCAGATTATTTTCGAAATCCTCTCCTTTTTTGCTCGCAAGCTCACTTGCAGCCTCGTTGTCGCCGGCCACGTTCTGCTGCTCCGCGTACGAAAATGCCAGGGTGTCGCGGAGCTTCGGTCCAAGTTGCAGTTCCTGGTCGTTGAAATTCGCGCCGAACCATCCTTTACGCCAGTCGTCGAGGAAGATCTTGTCGATCAGCACATTGCGGGGGTCTCCGGTGTTTCCGGACACGGACAGCATCTGACCTTGTGTGTCGGTGATGACCGATCCGAAGGTGTCGTCGGCGACCTGGATGGCTTTTTGCGGTGCGCCGACGAACAGTGCTCCGATGGCCATTGCAGCGCCGGCGATCGCGACGGTGCGAGTCACGGCCGCGGCATTCGATTTGAGGGCGTTCCAGATGATGATCGTGGCGACCACGATCAATGCCACACCCAGCCACGTTCCGTAGACGCTGAGCATTCCGTTGGAGATCGAGGCGACGATCTGGTCGAACTGCACCATGGCCGGGGCGATCCCGGCCTCTTCGGCAGCTGCTCCGGTCTTCGTCTGGTCGTCGAGCCAGAACGCGGCAGCTGCGAATCCCTTGCCGATTGCGAGGAATGTGTTGCCCAGGGTGGTGTCCGCGACTGCGTCGGGTGCGCGGACCAGGTCGTTGCCGCAGCCGAGGTCGTAGGTGTACCAGCGTAATCCGGCCCACCCGTAGGTTTCGTAGCCGGTGCCGCTCGGTTTCGGTTCGCGGTCTTTGCTCGAGGAATCGAACTCGGCTGCCATGACCGAGTTCGGGAACTCGGGGGAGGGGACGTCTTTGCAGTCGAATCCGCCGGCAGAGGCGATTGGCCCACCCGGGGCGACGAGGGGCACCAGCACCAGCGCTAGAACGGCGAGAACCCGCGCCAGATTGACGGTCAGCGCCCGAACGCGCGATCGATGGGGGATTGCGCCATTCAGCTCTGCCGAGGGCGCTCTGAGCCCTCCGCGGGTATTCATGCGGCGCCGCCGAGCGCGTTCTTCGCCGACGAGGAATTCAGCGCCGCGAACACATGCGCGAGATGCACGTAGTGAATCCAGCTCGAACGCACCAGCTCGACGTCGTCGGCCATCCGGATCATCCAGCGCCGCGCTTCGTCCTGATAGGAGGTGTCGGTGTCCTCGTCGAGAGTGTCCTCGCCGCCGCTGCCCAGTTCAGCGAGGAACTGCTCGAACCCTTGCCCGGCGGGAAGTTTGAGCAGTTTCAGGGCACCTTCGATTGCATGCGGATCACCGCCGACGTCACCGACGAACACCTCGTAGGTCAGGGCGGTCTTGTCGTCGCTGCCGTCCAATCCGAGGAAATCATCCGGAAGTTGCGAGCAGACCAGGGCGCGGACCTTGAATTTGCGTGAGTCGCGCGCGATTCGGAGGTTGAGGGTGCGGCCTGCGCCAGTGGATTCGAGGTATTTGTTTTCGTCGAGGAAGAGCACCTTGCGCACGTGGCGAGGCTTTTCGTAGACGAGTCTGTTCGCCAGCCACGCGGCCATGTGCATCAATGGCGCCGTCATCCGTTGCTGCGGTGTCCACTGCGAGGACGGCGTGCCTTCGGGCGGTAGCTGCAGGCCCGGCATTGTCAGGATCGTCAGGCGGATGTCGGCGTCGAATGCATCCGCTCCGCTGCCGATCGTGCCCTCTTCCGGGAATAGCACACGCGCTTCGGTCAGTTCCGACATCAAACTGAGCTGCTGGTACAGCCCGTTCGCACACGTTTTGACGGCTTGGTCCGGATCGCTCACTCCGATCGATTGGATCGCGGCCAACACTTCTCGGAGGTTGTGGTTGCTGTCGCCGCCGACCATGTTCGCGGCCATGTGCAGCACGGGTTCGGTGTGTTCGAGATGCAGATGCCGTTCGGTGAGCATCATCTTGAGCACCGAGACGGCGACCTCGACACGCTCGGCGGCGGCTGCACGCATATCCGCATCGAACTTCGACTGCGCCGCCGCGAACGGATCTGCATCCCGGGCGTACTCGACGTTGCGGGCGTCGTACTCGGGATCGTCGCGACGTGGATCGGTGATCACGCGGTACGGGTTCAAGGCGCCAGCGCGTGAATCGCGACCGGTGAGGGCGTAGACGCGGGCGATGTCGCGAAACTCCGGTAGTCCGGCCAACGCTGCGAGCGGACCGGAGGGGTCGAGGACGACGCCGTATGCGCCGGCTCTGACGGCTTGGTAGACGATCATGCCGGCCAGGAATGTCTTACCTGAACCGGGTACGGCGACGATCGGTGTCAGACCGGACTTGTGCTTGATCTCGTGCGCGGCGAACAGGTCCCAGATCACCGGGCGCGGCGAGATGGATCCGGTCTCGCCCAGGACGACACCGCGGCGGTCACCGATCCGGTCACTGACGGTTGCCATCCCGGCGGCGACTGCTTCGACGTCCATGTGTCGTTTGTTGGCGATGTTGGCTTGCGGCTCACCGGGTATGAACTCTCGCAGCAACTGGTATTGGCCGTGCTCTTGTTCGAGCGCGATGTGAGGGGAGTACATCTCCTGCAGATCGGAGACTTTCTGCCGCGCATCGTCGGGGTCGGTGCCGACCACTGCGAGGCGGTACCACCCGGTGGTTCGAGTCGAGAGTCCGGAATGGTCTTCTTCGACGTCGGAGATCACGTCCTGTGCGCGGGCGTGCTGCTCCGCCAACTCTTTCGGCGGGACCTGATCGTGTTCGACGGTGTAGTGGTCGAACTGCGATTCGATCTTGCCGGTCAGCGAGCGCATGGTGCGGATCGTTTTCGCTTTGTCGTGCAGCTCGATGCGATCGGACCATTCGAGGGGTTCACCGGACGGATCCCCGATGATCTGCCACGGCAGCATCCGTTCCGGAATTGGTAGGGGAGCCATGCGGCCGATCGTCAGCACGATCACCACGCCGGTGTACTTGCGGCCGTCGACGACGCCGGAGACGGTGGTGTACCCGTCTCCTGGGGTGAGGGAGAGGTCGGTGAGATCTTCCAGGGCGGCGACGTCGGTTTCTTCCCAGTCTCCGGCGCCGGCGATCGCACCGCCAGTTTCCAGCGGTAGACCGATGGTCGCTGATCGGCGCAGCAAGTAGTCGATCGCGGCGGGTGTGGCCGGTGTTGCTTTCACTCCGCGGCCGGACATGATTCGTTCGAGTGTGGCGAGGTGATCGGCAAGGGCCTTCTGCTCGCGTTCGAAGGCGTCGTCGGCCCAGCTGTTCACCCCCGTGCACACTCTGCCCAGCAGTGGCCAGTGGGCGAGGTGGCGCAGCATTCGGGCGGTCCAGTCCAACCCCTGGCCGAGTGAGGAGCGTTGCGGCAGTTCGATACCCCAGTAGCGGCCTTTGATCGTCGCGTTGGACCACAACATCGCATGCTGCTGCCCGCGCAGGTAGTCCGCCCATGACAGTGCGCCGGGAACATCGGGAATCGGGGTGGCCCAGGTGTCGTGATCGATCGCCCACTGTGCGACGGGGAACGGGGTGCGCACGAGGCGGCGATGCACCTTGTTGACGCCGGCCTTCTGCAGGTTGGTCAGGATGATCGCTTCGTCCTGGATGAAGCGGCGCTGCTTTCCGGTGGTGCGGAAATTCCACGGCCCCTGGCGTTGGACGAACCATGCGGTGGAGGTGGTCGCGGTGCGGGTGATGTTCGCTGAGGTGCCGGTCAGTTTCAGGCGTACCGCTTTCCGTTCGCGGTCTGCACGTTTCTTCGCTGCTGCCTTGTCCCGATCTGTTGCCGACTTTGCACGTTTCTTGCCTGTGCGGCGACGCTGCCGGCCGAGCACCTTGTCCGCGACGTGGTCCGGATCGGTTGCAGGGAGAGTGTGGCCGTCGGTGTCGTCCTCGCCGTTGTCGTATTCAGAACCATCCGGAGCGTGTGCGGGTTCGGCTTCGGACCACGCACGCGCAGGTTGCGGAGCGCGCGACTGCACTGCTGCCCACGACGGAGGGAGGGCACCGGGAGGAATGACCGGAACCGGGTCGTCGAGCTTCGGATCGAACAGAGCCGCAATGTCGTTCTCGGGAACGGTCATCGGTGATCCTTACCGTCGATGCGAACAGGTACGACGGCGCGTTCTCCTGTAGTCAACCGCTCGGGTAGTGAGATGAACACGGGTGCACCGCGCTTCGGTGGGCGCGGTGCAACGAGGTCGTTGAGGGCGGCCGTGAGAACCGACCGCAGTGGGCGGTCCGGGGTGACGAACTTCGCGATCCGGGTCGTAAGCCACACCGTGATCACGGCCATCACCATCAGCGATTTGAACCCGAGTGGGACGTGCAGAATTCCGCGACCGATCACGAAAACCACCACGAAAGCAACCACGCCGACGATGCCGGCCGTGTAGCGGATCCGGACGGGCAGTGGATAACCGGTCGGGCCGAGGTAGTGCCGGTCCACGCGGTACATCAGGTCGTCGTTGTCGATCACCGTGCATCCCCTTCGAATGTTCTCTGCGCAGGCATCAGCGTTAGGTCGAGATACCGACGAGCCCGAGAATCCAATTGCCGATCCCCGTGGCCGCCGATTCCGATGTCGCGATACCGAGGTAGGCAAGCCCGAACAACCCGAGTCCGCCGACGGTGAAGACCCGCGACAAATTGCCCTTGAGCCCGCCGACGAGAACCACACACGCGAGGGCGATGAGGATGGTGAAGACGATGTTGTCCTTGATCCAGGCGCGCAGACCACCGGTATTGACGTCCGTCGACTGCGCGAAGGTCACCGCGTCTGCGGCGAGCGGTGGATGCGTCGCCGGGATCGACACGTCGATCACGGTGGAAGCAAGAGAAAACATGAGCACTCTCCAACACAGTGGTGAAACCAGACCCCACGAATGTGGTTGCGCGGAAACGTAGAAGAGTGGTGGTAGGAATTTCAATGCGACCTGTGGATAACTTTTCGGCCTCCGCAGTTGGCGCGTCTGTCGATCAGCGCTGGTGCGTGTCGTCGCGTGGGGTGTGTGTTCAGGTGTCGCGATTTAGCCGTCGGGGATCTTTCGGCGATCGCGGGAACGACCTCGAATGCAGGGGGAGTGCGGCCACGGAACGGTCTTCGGTGCGGGTGTCCGCGGGAGACTTCCCAGACCTCGACGGGAGGGTTCCTTCAGTGGAGCGGCAGAGAGCTGTGAATGGGCATGGTCGACGGACCCGTCGCAGACCGTGGCGATCGACACGTGTCTCCCTCGTTGTGCTTCGTGGTCTTCGTCCGCCTGAAGAACCTGGCGCAGAACCTTTTTCGGAACGTGTCCGCCCGCTGTGCGAGTCGCCCTTGCTCGAGCTTGCTCGAGGCACCCGCGCCGTGGCCATGATCTGAAGTTCGAAGAACGGGTCCCCGCCACCACCTGCGTGGTGTGCATGCGCTGCATGCATGGCGTGTTCAGCACGCACACGCAGCAGGCTGCGCACCCGTGCTCGAACAGTCCCGCATCGAGGGTGCCTGCAGAGGTCGCGGACAGAGGTGGAATTCAGGGGTCCGATTCACCCTTCCCCTTCGGGGTCACTCCCCCGGCCCTTCGGGCCTAGGGGGAGTGTACGTATCAAAATTGCTTCGCGCCAAGATATTTCAATCAACTGCTGGTCAGGGTCCTGTACGGAGTATCCCCGGATCATCCTGGCGCGACGCCTGCCGCGGTGTCGTCCACACCGCTATCGGCTGTTCGAGCGCCGGGTTCGGTACCCCGCGAAGCGAGGCGTTCGAGAGCCCTGCAGGGGTCCGCGAACAGCGACGCAGGAAGACAAAAACCACTCGAGATGTACATCGTCATCGGGCCTGTGGTGTAGGTGGTTGAACAAGTCCCCAAACGGTGTAGCGGCGATGCCGTCGCGGGTCCTGCGATCGGTAATGCGCAGCGTCACAAACAGAACCAGCCGCGGGTAGAGGCGATGGGTGTCTATCGCGCCCCGGAATCACCGATCGGGCATGTGACGCACGCTCCAGCCACGCACCCGCGAAACAAGTTATCCACAGGCGGGTTGAGGTTGGATCCCGCGCTCTGTGACAGTGCACCCCACACACCCCGGCGCCGACCGTCGCGGACTGGATTCGAGTGAGAGGAGTAGACGGTGAGCAGAAGCCAGCAGGACCCGCTCAAAGACTTTCTCGTCGACCTCTTCGGCTCCGACAAACCCCACGCGCGAACAAGCGGTGCGGGGGAGTCCGCCATCCGCCCGTACAGGGCGTGGGCGCCTTTCGCCGTCATCGCAACAACACTCGCGTTTCTCGCGCCGCGACTCCTCGAACTCACCGAACAACTCTCGAACCCACAGCTCGACAGCGCAGTCTCCGCAGTCCACCAATACCGGTGGCCACTCGTCGCCCTCACTCTCGGCCTGCTCGCCTGCGATATCGCACGGTTCCTCACCCACCGTCACCGCGCCGGACTCGACGCCCAAATCCGGCAAAGCACCCGCCACACCCCGATCAAAATCACCATCGGATACCCGCCCGGCATCACCACCCCGCGCAACGCCACCATCACCCTTGCCCGCGGCGCCATCATCCGACCGAAAGAACTCGACGAATTCACCACCGCAGTACGAGCTTCCGCGAGCCGGCACACCAGCAAGTGGACCTACACCGTCGTCCACGACGCCCACCGCGACCGCATCCGCATCACCCGCACGCTGACTCAACCCGACCTCCGATCACCGCGGCACAAGGCACTGGCGAACTCCCTCAAAGACGGACCGCTGAAAGAGTCGGCCGTGAGCGTCGCCTCGCTCGACGACGGCGTCGAAACCGCCTTCAAGATCACCTTCACACCCACCCTCTCCAGCGGAGCACGCGGATTCCAGAAGAAGGTCGACGAAGCCCTCGCCGCCCTCGCCGGCGAGCACGAATCCGGCCGCACCTGGGCCACCGACTGGTTTCCCTCCGAGGGCTATCTCCTGATGAGCCTGCGCGCCCCACTACCCACCCGCGTCGATCACCCTCTCGAACTCGTCGACGAGAACCTGCGCCACCTGCCCTACGCGACGGCCGCATCGGAGGTGAACATGTTCTGGGACATCTCCACCAAGTCGAACAAACCTCACTGCCTGATCGTCGGACCCACCGGCGGCGGCAAGACATCGGTGATCCGCACCCTGCTCACCGAAGCGGCACGACGAGGAATCCCGTTCCTGGGCGTCGACCCGAAAATGATCGAACTCGACGGACTCGAGGGCTACCCCGGGTGCGCCGCCATCGTCTACGACGCCGTCCGCTCCGCGATGCTCGTGCGTGCCCTGCACAGCGAAATGATGGCCCGCAACCACTACGTCCACGTGAAGAAGATCGAGCCGTCCCAACTTCCGCTCCTGATCGCCGTCCTCGACGAGTTCTTCATCCTCTCCGGCAAATGGCAGCGCCTCTCCAAAACCGGCGACGACGAAACCCGCGAACTCCTCAAAGAACTCGACCCACTCGGGGCGTGGGCCGATCTCGCCGTCCTCGCACGCTCGGCCGGCATCCGGCTCCTACTCGGTGTGCAACGACCCGACGCGTCCCTCTTCGGCGGCGCCTCGGGCAACGCGCGCGACAACTTCGGCACCCGCATCTCCCTCGGCAACCTCTCTCAGGACGGCGCGATGATGCTGTGGGGCGACTCGCAGATCGGCCGCGAGATCGACACCTCCGTCCCCGGCCGCGGCGTCGCCCTCGGCAACGACGGCGTGCCCGTCGATGCGCAGATGTGGTGGACACCGAACGTCGACCCGCACCCCAACAAATGGAACCAGCTCTCGACCTCGGAGAAGAAGATCATCGACGGGCTACGGCCCCAGCAGGAACCGCGCATCGCGTTCTACTCGACCGAACTGCGCCACTTCATCGAATCCGAACGCTCCGTCGCCACAGCGGCCCGCGCCTACGGCCGAGCTCCCGAGCCCACCGTCCTCGGCCACCACGACGACACACCTGCTGCCGACGCAGGGGACGACTTTGCCGACGCGATACCTGCCTCCGCGGTCACGCAAGGAATGACCGTCCTCGTCGACGACGGACACGGCAAGGAACACCCTGTGACCGTCGCCGCGGTCACCGTCATCCGAGACAAAGACAGCGGCGCCGTCACCGAAACCACCCTGACCTTCCACGGCGCCGGACGGGTCAAGAACCACATCACCTACGGACCCCACGAAGTCGTCCTGCTCCCTGAACCTGACACCACTGCAGCCGCGCCCTGACCCCGCGACCCGACTTCGCTGACACACCTGCACAACCCTCACTCGAAAGGTCCACCCATGAGCCGCCGCATCTCCCAATCGATCACGCCCACCGCCGACGACATCACCGTGCTGCGCAACCCCTTCGCAGCCCCCAAAGGGGGCGGTGACCCCGTCATCACCGAACTACGCCGCGTCCTCAAAAACGCCATCCCCAGCTGGTTGCCGAAACTCAGCGAAGACCAGGAACTGACCGCTCCGCGGCT
This sequence comes from Rhodococcus sp. C3V, assembly GCF_029269915.1. NCBI lineage: Bacteria > Bacillati > Actinomycetota > Actinomycetes > Mycobacteriales > Nocardiaceae > Rhodococcus > Rhodococcus sp. C3V. The sequence continues at coordinate 24,849 of NZ_JARJBE010000022.1, read as the reverse complement.
CGACGAAATCAAAAGAGCCGTCGCGACCCGTCGCCAGATCATCGAAGTACTCCCCGACGGCAAAGCCCGCGACGACGCCCTGGCCGCCCTCGACAAGGCCGACACCATCGTCCTCGAAATGGACACCGAACTCTCCGGCGTCGGAGCCTTCACCGGAACCACCGCGTGATGTCGACCCTTGCCATTGAAATCACCTCCGAGCGAACCGCACTCGTGAGCGGGGCAGGGGACGAGAAGGTGGAACTGTCCGCCGCGAACGGGCAGTCGATCCACGCGGTGATCGCACAGTTCAGCCGACAGCACTCCGCCGACGCAGGCTCACCCGTCGAGGTCACCGTGCAGGAAGCGGGCCGCTCCCGCCAACTGACCGTCGCCCCGGACGGGAAGGTGGCGCAATCGCTGCCCACCGGACCCATCCCCGCACCCGCCGACACACCACAGACGCGGCCGGATCACCGCGTGGAGGAACCGGTCACGATGGCGGTGACACCCCTCGGTGACTCACCGCTACCCGGGGGAGCGGACACTCACGCTCGACAGGTGACCGCGGCGCGCACAGCGACCTCGACATCAGTGCTCGCAGCACCCGAGATCGCGCCAGGCTCGCACGAACCCGCCCGCACCGGACTACGAGGGCGGCTCAACACCGTCCTCAACCTCCGGATCGCCCCGAAACCCGAGTCCGCCGAAATGCGCCACCGCGCCGCCATCGCAGCCATCACCGTCCCCCTCCCGGGGTTCTCGATCGTGACCATCGCCAACCCGAAAGGCGGCGTCGGCAAAACCCCACTCGCGGTAGGGCTGAATGCGATCATCGCCGAACACCGCGGTGCCGCAACCACGGTCTGCGTCGACGTCGCCGATGTCGGCGGTAGCCTCGCCGACCGCGTCAGCATCCCGCCCCGCGACGGACATGACGTGCTCGCACTGATCGCCGCCGAGGCAGCCGAGCCCGGCAGCATCCGCCCCTCGGCGCTCTCGCAGTACCTCACCCGCCAACCATGCGGGGACGACATCGTCGCCGGCAACAACGGCGCCCACGGATCCAGTCTCGGCTACGAGGACGCCCACGCGGCGGCACAGATCTTGTCCCAGCACCGCGAGATCCTCATCGCCGACACCGGCAACAACCGCCTCGCCGGCAGCTGGCACTGGGCAACCAGCCACGCGGACGTCCTCCTCGTACCGGTACCGCTCCGACGTGACGCTGCCGCAGCCGCGCACCGCATGCTCCTCGACCTCGCCGCGACCGCCGGTCCGGCGATGATGGCTCGCACCATCGTCGTCATCACCGACGGACCCGGGGACGCACCGATGGTCGAAATCGACGCTGTCGACGCCTTTCTCGATGCCGGAGTCCATTCGGTCGCCCGGATGCCGTTCGAGCCGCTCTTCGCTTCCGGCGAGCGCATCTCGCCCTCGAAACTGCGGCGCAGCACCACCGAATCCCTGACCGTCGTTGCCTCGACGGTCATCGATCTCATCGCCCACGCCGCTGACTGACCCCGTATCAGCTGGCGCCGCACACCAGACCCCGCCGGCACCCATCCGCACCCTCCTCAACGAAAGGCACCACATGAGCACCGACACCACCGAAGGAAACCGAGCAACCCGCCGCGCACACCAACACGGCCGACACCGCCGCCGCCCCCTCGCCCGCCAAAGCGCCATCGCAGTCGTCGCTGCCGCAGCAGTTGCCGCCGGAATCACCCTCGCACCACCGGCACTCGCAGCGCCCGGGCAAGCCGGCATCACCGACGGAGGAGGACAAGCAGGCATCAACGACGGCGGAGGACAGTCCGGAGTGACCACCGAACCCACCCCACCGCCGGCCACAGAACCTCCAGCCCCGACCGAGCCCATCTACTGGATCGACCCACCCGCGCAATACCAGCACATCGACTACCAGCCGCTACCGAACTGGGACTACGACACCAACACCTACACACCACCCACCTACACCGACACCACCCCGACCGACTACACCCAACTCCATCTCCCCGGCCCCGTCGACGTCGTCGCACCGATCATCGCCCCCCGCGACACCCTCCGCATCGGAACATTCCACATCGCACAACCGAACTGGGTCTCCGACGTCGACCTCGAACGGACCAACAACACCACCGCCATCATCGAATCCGGAGTCGCCACCGGCTGGAACTCCCTCGGTGTCCCTGTCGACAAAGCCAGCCGCGACGCCGCCACCCAAGTCGGCGGTACCGCCGCCGGAGCACTCGCCGGAGGAATCGGCCTCGCGACCCCGTTCGCCATCGGAGGAGCACTGATCGGCGGCACCGTCGGCGGAAACATCGGCCTCGGACTGGGCAACGTCTTCGTCCCCGGAATCGGCTGGGTAGCAGGCGGTCTCGCCGGAACCGCCGTCGGCGCCGGTACAGGCGCACTCCTCGCCGGCACCCCCGCATTCGTTCTCGGCGGACTGGGCGGAGGAATAGCAGGATTCACCGCCGCCGTCGCGTACGGCGCAGGTGAACTCGGCGAACCCGTCGAAATCGAGGTCCCCGACGTCGACCAACCCGTCGTCACCAGCCAGACCCAGGACACACTCGCCGACTGGGAGAACGCCGGCCCCATCGGTGAGGCCGTAGCCACCACTGTCCGCGACACCGTCGCCGCTGCCCCTGCAATCGACCAGCAGGCCCGCGACTTCGTCGCAGCCCAGCCCGGAGGCGAGCAGTTCATCGAACACGTCGACACCGCACTCACCGACTTCCTCACCAACGCCACCCCCGGCCTGGCGTCCTCGCTGATCAGCGACGCAGTCGGCGCGGGTATTCCGGCGTAAAGCTCGCACGATCAGAACCGTTCAGGGCGGCCGGCAACGCGCCGCCCACCCTGAGCTTGTTGACGTGTCACTGCAGAACCAGGCGCGAGCACCGAAAGGACGACAGCGATGACGAACACGACAAGGCACCCCGCAGTGATCGACCTACTCGGCGGCACGCCCCACGGCGCAGCCGCGGACACGACTACAACAGTCACCGCGCCCACGCCTCCGCCAGCGCCGAAGCGGCCGCGCAAGAAGGATTCCCGATCGCCCCTCCTACACTACGTCGCTGCCCTGATTGTCGTGGTCGTACTGCTCGGTTGGCTATCCCTGCGTCTCCTCTCCGGCAACGACGAGCGCGCACAGGCAAGAATCGCCGACGAGACAGACACCTCGGAAACGGCACCCACCCTCGACGTCACCCCACCCGCTCTCGCCACTGCACCCACGACTGAAACCGATCCCACCGCATGCCGCACCGACCCCGGCGACCAGAAAAGCGGCCCCGGAGTCATCGCAGCATTCGAACACGCCTACTACGTCACCCGCTCCGGAACAGCCGCCCGTGCACTCACCACCCCCCACACCTCCCTGCCGGCGAAGGAGAAGATCCAAGCCGGAATCGACACCGTCCCAACAGGAACCACCCACTGCGTGCGCATCACACCGATCTCGGCCGGTATCTACTCCGTAGCCCTCACCGAAATGCGACCCGGCCAACCGCCCGCACAGTTCCCACAGACCATCACAGCCAAAGAACTCGACGGTCGCTGGTTCGTCGACGTCATCAACTGAAACCGGCACCAGTTCCACACTCGCCAAGGAGATTACGTGAACACGAGAACACTGATCGCGGGCGATACATCCTCGCCCGTCATCTTGCACGTCCCGCACGCCTCACGCGTCATACCACCCGAGATCCGCTCGTCACTGACCGTCACCGACTATCAACTCGCCGCCGAACTCGACGAGATCACCGACGCACACACCGACGTGATCGCACAGCACGCCGCGCAATCAGTGACACCGCAGCCGTGGACACTGCGTAACGACCTCTCGCGCCTGGTGATCGATCCCGAACGATTCCCCGACGAGCGCGAAGAACTCAACGCCGTCGGCCGCGGCGCGGTCTACACCCGAACCTGCAACGGAGACGTCCTGCGCAATGTCGACAGCGCCACACGAGACGCACTGCTCGATAACTACTTCCATCCCTACGCCGCCGCGATGTCCGACCTGGTGACGGACCGCGTCGCCGCCACCGGCCGCGCCGTGATCATCGACGTCCACTCCTACCCGACATTGCCGTCGGCGTACGAGCTGCACCCAGATGGCCAGCGTCCCGCGCTATGTATCGGCACCGACCCACACCACACGCCGCCCTGGCTTATAGAGGCCGCCTACGCCGCGTTCTCCCCGCTCGACGACATCGGCACGAATACCCCATTTTCCGGCACGTACGTACCACTCGACCGCTACAACACCGATCCCCACCTGTACTCGGTGATGATCGAACTGCGCCGCGACCAATACCTCACCGAGAAAGGCGAACTCGTCGACATCGCCGCCGAAAACCTCGGAGCCATGCTCGGCCGCCTCGTCGCCGCGGCCGAGCGGGGGAGCCGATAGATGTGCCAGAAGTACCCCGGCCCCCGCTGCACCCCGCACGTGCGAGCACGACTCGACAGCGCCCGCCGACGGCACTATTCCGCTCAGGCAGTGTTCGACGCGAACCCGGCGATCACCCGTAACCGGCAACGATTGGCCGCTGCGAAAACCAACCTCGACGCCAGATCCGCCGAATACGACGCGACCCCCGGCGGTCAAACCGAGTTGCGCACTCAGCTCGGCGCGGAGGACGATCCAGGTAAGCGAGAAAAGCTGCAGCATCGCCTCGAAACAGGCAAAGCGCGACGTCAACAGCAGATCAGGTCAGTCTCAGGATTCACCCACGACGATTCGAAGGACAATGGCCATGGCCACGAACGAGACACCGACCCTGACACAGGAGCAACGCGAAGCGTTCTGGCGTCGCAGAGGATGGACGCCGGAACTGCCGGACAACGCACGGGCGACGATCGAACAGGAATGGGACGATCTGGCGATCGAGGAAGCCGAAGCCCACGGCTTCTGATCGGTGACCGCGAGGTCGTTCCCACACAGGTCCACACGCTCGATACCGTTCGGGCCAGTCAGCTCCGACGCAGAGGAGACAGCACTCCGGACCTGTACGAGTTGGCGTCCTCCGACGCCGACCTCTACCGGCAGCAAATGGAACAGCTCAAAGTCAGTAACCGCTTCGCCTCATCCGTACACATCTACAGCGATGACGAATACGCAAATATGCGGCTGTTCGTGACGGACGACGGCCGTTCCGGCATCGCACTCAACGACGACGAAATCGTCTCTGCTTTCTCTCATCGAGACAGCAAATATCCAAGCGCCGCGAAATCCATGCTCGCCGTTGCCGTCCAGCAAGGTGGACGACGACTGGACTGTTTCGACACGGCACTACCGAGGATCTACTCCGAGGCTGGATTCGTCCCTGTGGCCCGCCTGAAGTGGAACGACGATTACGCACCCGACGACTGGAATTACGCCATCTACAGCCGATACAACGGGGGACGTCCCGACGTTGTGTTCATGGCCCACAATCCCGCCGCCTTGGACTCACGATACGTGCCGGGTTCGGGACACCATGTGGACTCGTACGACGACGGTATCAATGCAGTCCGCGCCCTAATACGTCGGTGACAGCCGAAATCGCCGAAGACTTCGGATACGTGCAGTAGAAAGCACTGCCGACCAAGATTTGTCGTCGCTTGTTATCGACCGTGAATGCCGATGGGCCCGCCCAGCCAATTGGGTGTGTCTTAGGAATTCGTCAGGCTGCTGGATCGTGCACACGATGTCAACATGGTGTGTGCCCGCACCGGGCGAAATGACGATGGAGGAGTAATGGCCCGGACGATGACGGAAATCAGCGAGATGATCAAGGAGAGTCGACTACGTTGGGAAAACGGCGGAAACGCATCCGCCGCGGTCGAGATCGTATTGGATCGGGAGCAGATTGCGGCAGACAAGCGTCGCGAGTGGTGGACGGAGTTGTCCCGCGCGGCGATCGCTCCGGTCTTGGCCGCTGCGTGGCTTATTGTGCCATTCGCGACGGGCAACGCGTGGATGCCGATTCTGTTGGCAACGGTGCCGGTACTGATTGCTGCTTTGCTTCTTTCTTTGCCATCTGGTCTTCGGGAGTACGACCTGCTTGCGATGTTCTGGGACGTTCGATCAGCGGGTCGGCGGTGGAGGTGGCCGCGCGCGACTTACCATGACATCGAGCGGAAGTTGACGCGGAGTGGCGGGCTTGGCGAGATGGAGTTGCTTTACAAGCAGCGAGATTCGATCGCCCAGTCTCACACCGCGGCTCTCCTGAGGGTGCTCCTACCGTTTCTCGCCGGAGGTTTGACCACTATCGTTGTCAGAGATCTGTTCGCAATGAAAAATATCTTCGGCGCGTCCATCGTTGGGTTAGTGACCTTGGGGATGATTCTGGTCTCGCTATACCTCACTCGTGGCTTCCAGAAATGGCCATCCGTGACGACGAGAGAGGGACGACTACAGGACTCCGAAATGGCCACTAAGGGACTGCGGCGATCCAACTTCTGATGCTGGACACAGACGACACTCTGCCCATACAGCACATACACGGGTCGCGTGCTCTTCTCTTACCGCGTGAGTCCAGGTAGCCAGTCGAGTAGACAGTGGGTATCCGAACTCGATCCAGCGAAGGCGAGCTTCGATTCGTGGATGTACTGAATGCCTTTGATGTTCAACCTTTATTCACCGCAGCGGGGCACGGCCCCGGACAGTGATTACACGTAGGGAATATGCGACGAGGAGGCGTTATGGTGATCTATCTTCCTGATGTGTCGCGGTCGGATGACAAAATTTCAGTGAACCGATCGATACAGGCTGCGACTTCAATGGGCAGTCGGAGAAATTCTGCTGTTCCACCGCCTCCCCACTGCAGGCTCCACGGCCCGTTCGCTTCAAAGCTCGACATCGCCGAGTCAGGAAGTAGCGGATAGGCGAGGATGCCACGGGGCCTGATGCCCCCGCCGGAATGAGCAGCCAGGTAACTGGTGAGTTGGTAGAGGTCTTCGCGCTGCACAGGGAACAGATCGGTGAGGCGCTTATATTTGGCGTCGATGATCGCGGTGGGCTCGGCGTGGCCTCCGACGATGAAGTCCGGTAGCAGTCGGCCCAATTTCTGGCCTCCGGTTGCGGAGTGCAGAAGATGAGTTGATAGATCCGCGGTCGTTCCGTGAGTAACAGTACGATTATCTGCGGCGGCGCGCAGACAATGCAGCAGAAACAACTCCCACAGTTCCGCAACGTCCAGCAGAACACCATCGTGTGTATCGGTGGAACTATCACCCTGTGGGCCTTTATTATTGGCGATCAGCCACGACAAATCCGCCACGGCTTTGTAGGGGTGCGTGATCGGCGAGTACCGCACCGAGCGCAGTTCCCGCCTCGACGGGAGGACAGGTCGGGGTCCTGTCGCGGCGCGAAGGTGCGGGATGAATTCGTCGATGCGCGGCCCGCGCCAACCTGCCCGTTGAATTCGAGTGTTCAAGACCCGATCGGCCAACACGATGGCACGGGTGACCGGGTTGTCGACCACCTTGGGCTGGGTCACCGACACCAGGTTCGGGCTCCGCCTCGCGCGATACGGCACCGTGCCGGGAACATCGAGTCGCCCTCGCACACTGGGTCCTACATGATGCTCGGTCGCTCGGATGGCGGGCATGCCGTGACGTGCCGCGGCGACCAGCGCGCGGCGCCAGGCCGCGGCCTGCAGTTCGGCGATCAGGAAGGACATCCCGTTCTTGCCGGCAGCGCGCGGGACGATCTTCAGGTTCAACGCCGCGCTTGCCCACGCTGCGATGACGGGGAAGCCGAGGCGTGGTCTGATCTCCAATATCGTTTTACCGCTCCGGATTTCCCCGATGTAGCGGCCGGCTCGCCATGTGCCGTCCAGCTGCCTGGTGAGTACGGGTTCGGCACTCTCTTGATGTTTGGTGAGGGAGTACTTGATCGGGACCAACATCGAGGTGGGGTCGAGTCGCGGCGCCAACTCCTCGAGCCATTTGTTTTCGGCGTTGTTCAGATTTTTGGTACCGGGAACCAGTCCACCGAGATCCTGAAAAACGATTCGCTCTCTCATTCTCATTGCGACTTGAATGTCATCCAGAGGGCGCTGAGGGAGCTCTCCAGGGCATCAGTCCCGGAAAGATACTGTTCGAGTAGAGGTTTCAACGATCGAGCCCACAGGTCGATGAGCGGGTCCTTCGGTTTGCCGCCTTCGGTCCATAAATATGTTCCCTTTTGAGGTTTCTGACGAGCACTGCTCAGTGATCGACCGACGAAGAACGTGATATCCGCGAAGTACGTGTGCCCGATTTGATATGCGCGGCCGAGGTCTTCCATCTTGAGGATCGCGTCGTTGAGCGAGACTGCACGATCCGCGAAAATCTCCAACTGTGCCGCCGCGTCCTCGAACGAGAACCGTGCCCCGACATCGCCTTCCCACCGTGCACGCACGATTTCCAGCAGGGTGTCCCGTTCGAATGGGCACTCGCTCCAGAGGAATCGTCGTCGCAACGCGAAGTCGAGTGTCTCCACCGATTGGTCGATCTCGTTCATCGTGCCGATGACGTACAGGTTTTCCGGCATCGCCAGCCTTGTCGGGGGTTCCCCTCTGTTGATGCCTGGCAACGCCACGGAGAAACCACGCTTGTCGCGCTCGAGCAGCGAGAATGCCTCACCGAGCATCGCTGAGAGGTCCGTGCGGTTGATCTCGTCCAGGACCAGAACGAACGGCAGCGGGTGCAATCCGTTCGGCAGTGCCTGTGTCGTTGCACGCTCGATCAAATTCGGAAGCAGCCCGGGTTGATACCGAGTCTCGTCCTCTTCGATCCGAAGTCCTCGAATGAACTCGGCATAGCCATACCCTGGATGAAGTTGCACCCACTCAACGTTCTCGTTCACCCGGCCTTCGAGTAGATCCTTGTTGTCGAAGAACTTGCGCGGCCCCCAGCTTCGGAGAGCTTCGCGCCGGATCAGACTTTCGGCCAATTCTTTTGCTGTGAAAGTCTTGCTGGTGCCGGGGGGACCGTACAAGATGAGTTGCTTCTTCCATTCCAGCGACTCGATATCGGTCGTACCCTCGCTGTCCCTATTCGGGCGGGACTGCCACACCCCCTGTAACGGCGCATGATAAAAATCGACGTAGTCGGCCGTCGCCAAGAAGTCGTTTTCCAACTTTGTCCGGATCGCGAGTAGCTTGCGGTCCACCGACCAATCCTCCGGCACCTCCTCATCGAGAAGCTGAGCGAATGCGCTGGCGATCTCACGTTTGTGCGCGCCCGAGGCGATTCGCTCGAACGAATCAGGATGCAACAGGTGCAGCAATATGTGCATCATCTCGCGGCGGTTCTGACTGGGGGCCTGCCTCACGAAATCCTCGAGAGCCCAGGGGTCTGCGAGCACCGCTTCTCGATCTTCCAAAGACAAGGTTTTCAACCTGACTGTGAAGTCGATGAGGAACCCGAGTTGGAGATCTCGGCGCGTGTTGAATCCGACACCGGGGTGGCCGATCCTCGACCACATCGTTTTGTACGGCACCGAGCTTGTGTCTAGTTCGTATCCGGAACCGGCCAAAGTCTTGTCGATCACCTCGATCTTGCCGCGCCCTGTCACCGAACTGGTGAACAGGAAATGGACCAACAGCAGCTCTGCTGCAAAAAGTCTTAGTTCAGGGGAGGCACCTTCGAGCTGAATCTCGAATTTGCTTGCGAAAGTCCCGCCGCCGGCAGACCCTGCAAGCGGACTGTTCGTGAACCGTGTCTCTAGATCTTTGGCGTTCGCCAAACACCAGGTTTCCGCCGGTTGCGACTGAGTCAAAGACCCGTCGGCCATGAGGCAACACTTTCGCCACAGATCGACGGTCTCGTCGATACGTTCCCGCGCCGCGTGCTCGGTGAAACGACCCATTCTCGCCCTATCGTCAGCGGACCACGTCCGAATTGAACTGCATGTGAAAGCTACTCTGGTCGCGAAGGTTGTCGCTGTTGCTCGGTACGGTACTGCGAAGCTAACTGCAGAGAAGCCCTTCAAGATTTTCGGTGGCGCTCAGCTTTGTTGAATTTTTTCGTAGCGAATAGCAGTAATTGTGGTGATCTATGTCAGGGTTCGACCCCCGAGAGGGACTTGGTTGTGAGGTTTGTTTTTTCTGCACGGAATAGGTGACGGCGATCCGAAATCGCGTTGGCTCGACGGTCTCGACCGCGGACTCAAACAGGCGGGTTTCGGCGCGGTTAATCGGGATATGGTTATCGCTCCTCACTACAGCTCGTTCCTCACAACAAACGGTATTGGTGAGAAGTTGCCGCCGGTGACGTACAAACCGCGCGACGACTTGGCCAGTCGCCGCAGCTTCGAGCGGCGTCAGGCGAAAGTCCAGCGGATTCTGGGTCTCGAGGGTGGGGTCCGCACCTTCGGTTTCCACCGCGTCCCGGAACTCACGTCGAACGAAATTCACTCCCAGTTCAACCGTATCCAGCCACCCCAGCAACGCGATCAATGCCCTCCGTGTAGACCGAGCTGACCGCCGCCATCGTTGACGAGCTACCGCCCGAGCATCGCGTGGTCTAGAACATGCTCGGCTAGACAGGTGACTGACCGGGGGCCCTTCGTCGCCCACCTGTCCTACGATGTTGCATTCACTGCCTAGGATCAGTGCATGACGACGACCATCGCGGCTGCCAAGACGAGCAACCTTAACGCGGCAAAGAAGGCCCGCTGGAACGAGTACTACACCCAGTGGGCGGACATAGAGCGCGAGATGAACGCGTATTTGGATTACGACCCCGATGTCTTTCGTGACAAGGTCGTCCTGTTGCCGTGCGATGACCCCGAGTGGAGCAACTTCGCGAAGTACTTTGCCCTGCATTTCACTGCCTACGGTCTGAAGAAGCTGATCTCCACCTCGTACGCGCCCGACGCCAACAAGGACTTGGAGGGCTATCAGCCATCGCTGTTCGAGGCTGTCTCGCCGCAGTTTGACGCGACCAAGTCCCGTGTGAACGGCAAGATGTTCGTTCTTACCCGCGAGGACATCAACGGCGACGGTGTGGTCAATATTGACGACTTGCAATGGGAGTACCTTGAAGGCGACGGTGACTTCCGCAGCGTCGAGGTGACCGCACTGCGCGACGACGCCGACATCGTCATCACCAACCCACCGTTCTCGCTGTTCCGCGAGTTTGTCTTCTGGATCGTGGAGGCCGGCAAAAACTTCTCGATTATCGGCAGCAGCAATGCCACCACCTACGTCGAGGTTTTCCCACTCATCCGCGCGAACGAAATGTGGAAGGGCGCCACGGCCAACAACACCGACATGGTCTTCGGAGTGCCCAAGGGTGCGCCAATTAAGGAGGCCGACAAGGCTAAGGCCGCAAAGCTTGGCTATCCGTCCGATGACGACTATGACTATACGCGTCTGGGCAACTCCTGCTGGTTCACCAACATTGACCATGGTCGACGACACGAGCCGCTCCAGCTAATGACGATGGCCGACAACATCAAGTTCTCCAAGCGCAAGGAGGTCCGGGGTATCGGGTACGAGACGTACTTCAACTTTCCCGAGGCAATCGAAGTGCCCTTTGTAGAGGCGATTCCCAGTGACTTCGACGGGATCATGGGTGTGCCGATCACCTTCCTGGACAAGTACAACCCCGATCAGTTTGAGATCCTCACCCACGGCGACAACATGGACGAGCTGCGCCAGCTCGGTGTCGGCACCTTGGGCGAGGAGTTCGTCAAGACCTACTACGCTCAGGGCGGCACAGGCAGCAACAGCCAGGGCCACCGGCGCCTGGGCTTGACCAGACCCAAATACCACACCGCATTCAAGCGCATCATGATCCGCCGGAAGGCGGAAGCTTGATGGAAGCCAAGCTGCACGAGTATCTCGTCCGTGACGTCGTCGAAGGCTTCGTATACAACGACCTAGAGGGCAAGGGTCTCTACGGCCTGGACGGTAAGCTCACGATCCAGCCCGAGTACCAGCGCAACTACATTTATGGCGATGGAAAGAAGGACGTCGCCGTGATCGAGTCGATTCTCAAGGGCTATCCACTCGGCCTCATCTACTTCAGCGTCACCGACGTCGGCGACTACGAGGTGCTCGACGGCCAGCAGCGTATCACCAGCATCGGCCGGTTCGTCACCGGCAAGTTCGCCATTAAGGTCAATGGCCGCGAACAGGTCTTCAGCTCGCTGCCCAAGGCGCTGCAGGATAAAATCCTGGACGAGTCGACTCTGCTCGTCTACCACTGCGACGGGACCGAGCCTGAAATCAAGGAGTGGTTTCAGACCATCAACATCGCCGGAGTACCGCTGAACAAGCAGGAGATGCTTAACGCGATCTACAGCGGCTCATTCGTAACCGCCGCCAAGGTCGTCTTCTCGAACTCCGGCAACGCCAACATGCAGAAGTGGCGGTCCTATGTCAAGGGAGATCCCAAGCGACAGGACATCCTCGAAGTGGCTCTCGACTGGATCGCCGACGCACGCGGGACCTCCATCGACGCATACTTGGCGGCCCACCGCCATGCCGCGGGCTGCATCGAGCTCAAGGCGTACTTCAGCCAGGTCATCGAGTGGATTACTACGACCTTCACCCGCTCGCCGGACACGGAGATGCGTGGGTTGGACTGGGCCCGTCTGTACGAGGACTACCATTCCAACCACTACAACCCGGACAAGCTCGACGCACGCGTAGACGTGTTGCGCGGTGACGAGGCGGTCAGGAACTATCGCGGGATTTACGAGTACGTCCTGGGGGGCGAGGTCGACGACCGCCTGCTCGACATCCGCCTGTTCGACAACAGCATCAAGAAACAGGTGTACGCCGCCCAGACCGCTAAGGCCGAGGCCGCAGGCGTCTCCAATTGCCCAACGTGCGCTACTGGTCACGCGTCGAACGCCGACCGAATCTACACGCAGAAGCAGATGGAGGCCGACCACGTCACCGCGTGGCATCGCGGCGGGGCGACCACCGCCGCCAACTGCGAGATGCTGTGCATCCACCACAACCGTGCGAAAGGGAACCTGTAATCGATGTCAGAGATTGACAGCCTGCCGACCGTGTAAAATTAGTCCCTTCACACTATGTCGCTCGACATCCTCACGTGACATCGCTAACTGGATGGTCGGCATCTACGGAGCTTTGGAGTAAAGCGGGCTCCTAACAGTAACGATGAGTTGGTCTTGCCGTTACTGATCTCGCCGTCGCGACACACCACTATTCCGACGCTTAGCGTCCAAATGGGAGATATGGCCGGTGAGGTACGAGTCAGGAACTTTTCCTGAGCAACCCGGTCACACCAGCGAGTAAAATTGCCGTGAAGATCCAAGCCAGAATCCTCAACAGCGGCAGACCGAACTTCACTACGATCGGCGCGGTGGAACTTACCGCCCAATCAGGGCGAGTGATGCCTGTGGCTGCGGGGACGACACCAGCGAGCGCATAGCTGAACGAATCGAGACACGGATATTGCTGGCGAGTAGAGCAATCGACCGCCCCGGTGATTGCAGTCGCTTCTTGTGGGCCGTCCGCTGCGCTGGTGGTGATCGCGGTTACGGCGCTGATGGTGGTTGGCACGAAGTGCGCTTTGTTCATGTCCACGAGAGCGACACCGCCGATCAGTGCTAGAAAAAGCCATACGATTGCTATGAGCGGATAGTAGCCGTGGCCGGCGACAAGCAAATACCCCCACCGCACGAGTTTCGTTGTAGGAGGCGCGGTCTTCGTTACTCTGTTCGCCGCGGTGAACCGTAGTCGTCTGGCTTCTGTTGGGTGACCGTTACGTTCGTACACCGAGGCAAGCGCATGCCACGGTTGCGGTCCCGCATCCGGCTCAGGAGAGAGCCAACGAGTGGCGGCTTTGCGATTGGTACGGATACGTCCTTCGACGTCGCCCAGCGCCCAACCTGTCGCGTTCACCGGATACTGGGGTTCCGAACCGAGTGGAGTGACGAGGCGGTTGATCTTCGTCCAGGAAAGATTCACAGATCCGAGAGAATCGAGTGGGAGTTGGAGGCAGTCTACTGCCGCGCCCGCGAGGTCAACCTCCAGCTTTTCGTGCATTTTGGAACTGGGCTTGGTGACCCCCCTGAGGTCGAAGTGTCCTTCGATACGTGCATTTCTCGCGCTGATGTGGCCGTTTGTTTGCAGATCGATTGCGTGGACGTCGCTGCTGATTGCCGCGCCGTTGAGATCGAGTACATCCCCTTTGGGGTTGTGCAGGTTTGCTCCGGTCAAATCGAGCACGCCGTTGATGGCGGTGTTAACAGCGGTGATGTGGCCGTGCACGGTAGCGGTTTTGACAAATACATCGCTGCTGATGGCCGCGCCGCTGAGATCGAGTACATCCCCTTTGGGGTTGTGCAGGTTTGCTCCGGTCAAATCGAGCACGCCGTTAATCGCGGCACCAATGGTGCTGATGTGGCCGTTTGTAGTGATGGGGTCGGCGTGGACGTTGCTGTTGATGGTTGCGCTGTCCAGATTGAGCACTTCTTTGCCCGGATTGCTTAACTCTGCGTGCGAAAGGCGAAGTGCTCCATTGATTGTACTGCCGATGGCACTGATACGACCGTGCGTGATCATGGTGTCAGCGAGTATGGGGCCGTTGATTGTCGCGCCTCTGAGATCGAGTACTTCCTTCTCTGGATTGTTCAGGTTGGACCCCTCCAAGACGAGTTGCCCCTCGATTCGCGCGAAGAGAGCGCTGAATTCACCCTTATTGGTGACACTTCGGGCGTTGACATCACCAGAAACCGTGCTGCCATCGAGTTTTAGCGAACTAGTATGAGAGTTTTCGAGCACTAGAGTCCGAAGCGTGGCATTGCTGAAGTCGATCGGTTTATCCACACAGCACGACAGCAAGTGCAGGGGGTAATCGAAGTCGATATGAGCGAAGTCGGCGGGACCTGTGATCCGAGCTCCCCTGATGCGCACACCACGGGGATCGAAATCAGAGCCACCGTGCATCGCGTGAAGCATGACCGCGCGGATCGTACTAGCGGGGATGCTGCGACGGGGAGTCCACTTGTTCGCCGTTGCTGGGTCATACAGTGCGGTCGGAACTCCCGCCTGCAGGTCAAGTATCACCCCGCGCCGTGCTGCGTCGAGTACTCGTTGCACCCACATGCCTTCGCTTTCGTCTGTCATCCGCTCATCATCGGTGATCGCGGTTAAAACGTATCGATCGACTGTCGCTTTTGGGTGGGTGCGTCTGCTGCTGTGTGCCCGGATTACGCACCAAACCCTCGAAACTGGCCTCTTAGCGGGCCGCCCAGCGTTTTGGTCTGCTGCACGCATAGGTGACATCCGATCTGCGGTGCCGAAAGGTGCAAACTGAAAGAGGTGAACTAGGGTGAGAAACCCGTACGCCGAAGCATTTCGTAACGACGTCGTTTTCGTGGCCCCCTAACCGCAAGCTAGCGGCGTTGTTGAAGCAGGTCGCTGCTGATTGTTGAGTCCTGCCTGGCTGAGAGCGGCAGACGTCGGGGAGGGGACCAGGGCCGGGGCCACCTGTCGGCGGTGACTTGGATTTCGATAGTCGTCGCAACTCTAACCAAGAGGTGTTGGCGATGGCAGGTTCCGTAGTGCAGCAAAGAACAGAAGGACCGTTTCTTTATCTCATTGATTTTGAAGCCACCCCGCGTGCCGTTACAGGTGAAACGGTGTGCATACCGGCCCGTGGTTCCGCCATCTCGGTGTTCACCAATCGGAAAACCCGCGCCGAACCCACACCTCCTGTGCCTCTCGTACGACGATGGAGGAGGTGTGAGCTATTCCAAAACAGAGGATTCCTCATTGACGGTCGGATTGTCTAGCGCGAGAGAACGGTTGAGGACTAGAAATAACATACCGCGGTGCTATACCTGCTTGTTCTAAGTCATGTGGCTGGATTTCTTCGAACTCGTTGTCTTGTGACACGTAGGCAGGGGGAGCATCACGTACTGCGCCAGCGATGCGTCCGATGTCTGGACCGTATCCCCAGAGCTCCAGTTCCTTGTTGGTCGCCGCAGTATCAAGCTGCCCGAGTCGAGCTGCTCGTTCGATCTCCAACAGAAAACGGCACGACGCATAGGCTGGATCGGAATCGGGGGTGTCAGGTTCGAACCCTAGTGCTTCTGGCAAATCGTTCGGAGGTATTGGGAAGGAGCTGTGTGCCGCGTTGGTGACGCAGTGGGTCAAACATGACCATGGGAACGCATACGGCGCAACCATCTCGACCTTCGCCGATCTAGCGCGCGCGTGATCCAGAATCCAACGGGCGGCGTTGACTCCCAATGCGGTGATTCCGTCGCCTCCGATCGGCGTAACGCATTCACGGCCATACTGTGGCCGTGAATAACGAAGTCCCGTACCGGCTTCGTTGTAGAGTGCGTACACGGCGGGTATGCCGAGTATCCGTGAACTCTCGTGCAACGCATCGATTTGTCGCGGGCGTCGCTCTCCGCCCTTCGATGAGGGGCGGTATCCCAGGTCGTAACTGCGTCGACCACGTTCAGGGGCGCTTACGCGCTTGGCCTGTACGAGAAATCCGAACCACTTCTTCTGTCCTTGGATCCACCACTCCCAGTCGGCACCTTCGGTGACCTCCTCGCTGTGGGTCAGTTTGCGGACTTCGAGTAGAGGAAGCTGTCGACATAACTCCATTAGAACGCTCTCTGTCAGACCCTCCTCGCCCTGTCGAATTCCGAACCTTTCACCGTCTGCGATACGGCCGCCCACATCGACTGCTGCGAGACAGAGTGCGATTGCCAATCCGGCAGCAGGTTCAGGAACGTGCGTACGGATGTAGTACTGCCATTGATCGAAGGAGACTGCCATTGGATACCTCTGGTTCACTGGATCTCTTATGTCTCTTCCGAGGAGAATCCCGTTGTTCCGCAGTACTTTACGTGTCCGCGAAAAAACCGGCTGCCTCTGAACGGACTGTGTTATTGGCTGGGGTATGAGTGGTGGTTCGAATAGTTCTGTCGTCGTAAAGATAGGCGCGAAGGAGCCCCCGTTTTCCGCTCGTGAGTTCGCGGAGGGAGCAGGTCCGTGTTTGTCTGATTTAAAACGTGTCGGATGGACAGCTCGTCGACGAACGCTGGCACGATTTTGTACCCCGACATTTAGTGCCTCCCGATAGTGTTTCTAAGTCGCTTTATTGCTTACAGTCGATATGTGCTGGAGCGTTGTCGTGTCGAAAGCGTTTGCCCACAGGGAAATCCGAATTGTCGGGAGCGCCTCGGGTAGCCTTCGCGGTGAAGCGAGGCGTCCGACTCAGGGCGAAACCGAAGTCAGTACCCGCCCGGTCTTGTATGAACTACTGGTGGCGATTGTTGGGTTTGTAGTCCAAGGTCTGGTGGATGAATTGGCCGCGTGACTGCCCCGGCGCGGTGAAGGCTTCCCATACGTCGAGGGGGCATGCTTCGTAGTACCACTCGATTCCGCTGGGGAATCTGACGTAGATTGTTTCGGTGCCCGGGTCGAAGGCTTCCGCGACGATTCGCGTCGACTCGACGCTCTGCCAGTTCAGTTGCATTATTTCGGTGCTCCTTCATTTTCGGTGTTCTCGGGGGTTCCTCGCCATCGCGCAAGCGCGGGAGAGATATGTGGGGTGGTGGAAGTAAGGCGCCAGGAGTCAAGCGTCGGATCCTCGGCGAGCGGAAGGGGGCTGGGGCGATCGATGATGGTGCGAGCGGGCAGTACCAGTGCTTCGCCGGCGATGATTGCTTCACCGGTTCGTAGCGATGGAAGTGCTTCGGCTAGGCCTGCGACGTTGTCAGGTAGTGCGTGTCGGATTTTTGCCTGGTCCGAGCTGTTCGTAAGTCGTAGGGCGATGAGTGTGCCGCATTGTGAGAGCGCTGTGTCGGGCAGTTCGGAGGGGCGCTGTGTTACGAGCATGAGCCCGATTCCGTACTTGCGTCCTTCCCTGGCGATTCGGTTCACTGCCAACTTGACCATAGACGCAGCCGCGTCACCGAGGTAGCGATGCGCTTCTTCCAGAACGATGAGAACTGGTCTGGCTCTGCCGATTCCAGGCTCGTCTGCAGTTGTGCGAATAGCTGTCTCGAATAGCAGGTGCAAGATGACACCGATCGCTAGCTCAGCGCTGTAGGGCGGCACGCCGTTGAAGTCGAGGACGGAGATGGGTGATGTGTGTCCGAGCCACTGTTGCATCGAGGATTCAAGAGGGTCGTTGCCGCCAACCGTCCCTTCGGGTCCACGGAGGAAAGCAAGGCGTGGATCTTGTAGACCGAGTCGGAGCAGTTCGGGGATGCGTCCGTGCACGTTGTACGTGGGAGCTTGATGGGGGGATTGGCCGGCCGGGTTGTAGGGCTCAAATGTGGCTGGTATCAGTTTCGCTGCATCGCCCGGATTGATGATGCAGGCGGTGGAGGCGTCGCCTTTGTTTGTTCGGGTTTCGCGGTTCTCGCTGTCCAGCCGATGCCACACATCGTAAATGTCGAACGGAATTGGTGTGTCGGCGGTGACTGTCGCAGCGTCGAGCTTGAGCCACACACACTCCTCTAAGAAGCGTCTTCTGGCCTCTGCAACAAGGGTATTGAAAGTTTTTGTCGTCGTGGACCCGATGGTGACATTAGTGAACGCTGTCAGAATATCGTTGGCGGGGAGCGCCCAATACGGAACTTGAAGTTGGTTGTTTCCTGTTCCAAGGACAGAACGTACGGAAGCCTGATCGCCGAGCGCGTGTGCGTACTCGCCGTGTGTGTCGATGACGATGATGTTTGCAGAAGGCCAACCTCCGTTGCTGAACCCTTGGAGGATCGATGCAACTGCACTTGTCTTACCTGCTCCGGTGGAACCGATCACAGCGGAGTGCCGCACGACAAATTTTTCAGTGTCGAGGGCGATGGGGACCTGCGATGAGGCTGAGAGTTGACCGATCCTCAAATGCTGGGCGCCCTGCGAAGGGAACACCGCCTCGAGTTCCTCCATAAGAGCGAAGTGGACGGAATCATCGAGACCGGGGTAGGAACCGACGCCGCGCTGAAAGCGGCCGGTTCCTTTGTCGATTTCGCCCAGTAGCTGAACCTGGAGCCATCTTTCGCCTGAATGAAGCATCTCCGTGGGAGGTTGCACGCCGGCCAGTTCAGCGATTCCTACCAGGGTGACGGTAGCGATCAGGTCCACCATCCCTTGCGGAATTCGAACGAGTGAGCCGATCTGCCCGATCGCTTGGAGCTGTCCTCGGAACACCGGAGCGACGCCGGCGAGGTTGGGGTCGAGTTCGACCGTTACTTGCGCTCCGAGAACTCGGCGGACTCGCCCGATGTGGGTTGGTGCGTGTTCAGGCATTGTCATCCTTGTCGTCTTCAGTATCCGCAACGGAGTGAGCGGGAAGGAGGAGCGGCGCCGTCGTCGCTCGAGCCAAGAATTTCGACAGCGCACCGAAGTCTCCAAGAGCTACGGTGTTGTTTTTCCAAATATCCGTTGGTAGCGACTCCGCTGGGGCCCTCCACGGCGCACGGATGCCTCCGAGGATCGCTTCTGTCTTCGTGACCACTTGCAGGTTCGGCGTGATGACTGCCTGCTCTGCGAGCGTGTCGGGAATTGATTCGTAACAGAAGGCAATGACTTCGGATCGTGGCCGCCGCTTGGTTGCTTCAAAGAATGGCTCGTTGAGATGTTCGTCCGACCATGAGTACCCGCTGACGAGGGTCAGCGATTCGGGTTCGTTCAGTGCTCGACGGAGGCGATCTTGGAGAACGACGAACGGAACACGACGAGACTCTTCGTATTTGGTATCCGATGGGTAGATCGCGGCGGGAGATCCACTGGGAACTGGAACTCCAAGTCGCACCACGAGTGACTTCCCTTGCTCCCAGTTCAACGAACCGTGCAGCTTCCACAAGCGTGCGAACAATCCCGGAATATGGTGTTCATCTGACGAAGTTGCTTCGACCAAATCGCTGCGGAACCGCGCGCGAGTAGTGCCGACAAATCCGTCGAAGTACGGCACCGCTTGTTCGTCTAATGCCTGCTCGATGAGGAGATCGTAGTTGACGGTGAAGATCTCGACCGGTCGCGTATAGTCCGCGCGCGCAACCCAAGCGGCAAAGGCTGTCACTGGTGTTAGATCGCATGCGCTCGTGGACACTTCCGAGACGATCAGTTCACAGACGCGCGCGTCGAGGTCAGTCGCCGACTTGGCATCGAGACCGTCGATCAGATCTGAACCTTCAACAATGGCCGCGATTCTACGGAGTCTGCTCAGAACCTGTTCGAGGTCACGGCTTTTGAGCAGCGCGTCGAAGTGTGACTTTTCGCTGCCTGACAGTTTGGCCGAGATCGTTTTCTGTAGTTGTGCAACGTCAGGAAGCCCGCAGGCCTTTGAGGTTCCTGCACCAAGGAACGCGGAGACGTGACGAGATCGACTGGCGAGTCTTGCGCTGAGGCCACTTGTGAAGGTGAGCACATCGTGCTCGATTGCTGGAAACGTCATAGATATCTCCCCGTTTGGGTGTTCAGAATCAGGTCGTTCGGGATCGGTGTGGGACTATTGTTTTGCGACTCGAATTTATGCGGCTTCGAGTCGTTCGCGGAGCTTGTCGACTGTCCCCAGCCCCAGGCTCATCCACCCGATCCGGATCGCGAAGGACAACGCGCCTTCGACGGTGTCCATCATGGTCCGCAGGGCGCTGACTTCGTCTGGGGTATTCGACTCTGCGTGCTTGAGTTTTTGCAACTTGGTCCGGACCTCGACCAAACTGTGCGCAACTACCTCGTGGAAGGGCGATGGTTCGCTGACGTTCGCGCCGTAGACGAAGCACAACGCCTGAGCCCGTTTCGTTGGTCGGATCTTGCCGTTGCCGTCCTCGAAAACAAGATCTTTCGATGTCCGACCCGTGGCCTCCAACCACTCAAGAACTTCGGCGTCGGTGAACGCCTTCCTCAACAGTCGATCGATCAACTCGATCAAGGAGTTGGCGGCTTGAGAGACACCGTCGTCGGAGCTTTCGATGGCGGTGACCGCACCTGACAATTTTCTGCGCAGAAGGTCGTTGACACTGCTGAGCATGGCGCGGATCTCGCCAGACAATGCCAGCCGAGCTGTTTCGACCAGTTCGTCGAGGATCGCGTCGTCGGCGCGGACATCCTTAACCTCATCGGTGTCACCGTCGAAGGCAGACAGGTCGAATTCCATATCGACAAGCTGGGTCAACGCGCTGTCGAGTGACAAGAACGTCCGCAATACCGAGGTTGTCGGATCACCGTTCCCGAAGGGCCCCAACTTGGTGATCTGTTCGGGACTCAAGGTCGCTGCACAGTTGTCGATAGCCAGCGCGAGGGGCTGGATCACCCGCACGGCGACCTGAACCGCTGCAACGACGACCGCAGTGTCGGCGTACACCGCCGAGACGAGACGGTCGTACGCGGCAGCACCAACCAGTCTGCGCAGGAATCGCTTCCACACATCAGTCCTGGCTCGTTTCAAAAACTTTGGGATCGTGTCCTCAGCGGCAGCGGCGATAGACCGCAACACATCCTCGGCTTCGACACCGTCAGGGAACTCAAGATTGTTGGCGAGCCACTCGATGCGGTCCGCCAACGGCCGGGTGTCGATGTCGCTGCCGAGCACAGTGGCGATCGTGACTCCTGCATCGAGGGCGCCGATAGCCCAGTATTCGATCCCCAGAACCTTGAGCTGATTCGCCGGCAAACTCGCGAGAACTTTAGCGATTTCCGATCGACCAGAAGGCTTATAGGAAGAGTGTTCTTCCTGCTTGTTGGGCCTTTTTCGCTCCCTATTCACATTGCTTCCTTAGTGTCTGCTTTTGGGCAGACGGGTTCCCGGAGGGAGAAGACCGGTGATACCCTTGGCTACAGGTTCCTACGCCTTGTTCCAAGGGCCCCGGTGATTCCCCGTGAATTTCCGGGGTTCTTTTGTTGGTGACTCTTCTGACGCTCTTCACAGTACCAGTAGCACCATCTGTACCGCATCTAACGGCGGCTGCTGTCAGGGGTCCCATATTGCACCGCCCTGGAACGTCCCGAGTTAGCGCAACTCCGCGTTTCGAAGGTTCCGACGTCCATTGCGTCAATTTTGATCGTGTCGGTCATTTCAGAGCGATTCGAAACCGGGGCGAATAGTGAGTACGTAGTACGTACGGAAGGGCATACCGGAGTAATTCCGAACGATTCGACGCCCGTTCGAACGCTGTAAAACCTCTGTGCGATCGTTCTGGAACCTTCGGAATCGTTCTATCTACACGTTGTGGAACCTTCGGAACGTGATTTCGAGACTGGTAAACCTTCTGATGATTCCACTGGGGGCCGACAGCTCGAAGGCGGTTGCGACGTCGTTGAGGCGTTTGGATTGCGCGTTTGGGTGTGTCGAGACTTCGGCCTATTTAGTAAAGACGTTTTCTAGTTATTTATTCGTGTGTATCTGGTTGCTTGAGGTAGATAGGTCTGCCGATCAGGCTCGACGGCTCTGGCTGGCGGGCAGTGCTGCGGCTTGCTTGGTTAGGAAGCTGGGGTTCCCTGCATCCGGGGCCACGAGAGGATCCCCCACCCGGAGGTAGGGGATCTTCGTGTCTCACAGCAATACAGACAGGATCGGGGCTATCTGTCTGTGTAGTTGGTGTCGGAGTACGTCACCGACCCTGCCCAGGACGTGGGCAGGGGGAGCAGTACCGGAGTCATCGCTGCGTCAGGATCAGCGAGTTCGGGCCGCCACCCGAAACGGTGAGTGCCATCGTCATCGGGGCCGAAATCGACGGTGTCCCAGACACTGTCGCGCAGGAAAGCGAGACCGCCGATTCCGCAGATGATGCGCTCGACAGAATCTGCACTTTTTTTCGAGGTCCGCCACGCTGCGGTGGAGCCCATGATCAGCGCTTGTCTGCTCATATTGGCATGGCATCCGTAACATGCTCGGTCGATGTCACTGTCGTCCTGCGGGTACTGGACGCCCGCTGCTGCGATCACAACGGCGTTGAGATCCCTCACGTCGTCCCGTGTGAGAGCAGGGAGAGCGAGAATCTGCTCGATGGCTGCTTCAGGAATTCGCAGGTCAGCGTACTTGGCTACCTTGACGGTAGGCAGTAGGCCGGCGTCGACGAGCTTGTCGACTCGACCCGAGCCGATGTCTCGGCCCTTGGCTCGACGACGTACCTCGGACCGCGACAAAGTTCGGCCCGGATCGAACGCCGTTGCGGCGAGTTGGATGAAAAATGGGTGTGGTGACGAAGGTGCAGGATTCCTGCACCAGGATTGCCGAGGGATCGTCATTTACGTCCTTTCGAGTGCAACATCAGGGGATGTCACGAGGGCGGGATGTTACGAGGAGTGGGCATTGTGTCCCACATTGAGCACACACTGTTGTGCGTGAAAGCGAATCTAACACTGCACATGAGAGTCAGCAAACGAAACTGCGGAGGCAGTGTCATTTTTTGGACGGGCTGGCGGTGGTCTGATGGCCTGCGTTCAGGGCGGCGCGCGGCGAAGGCGAGCTAGGCCCGCGCTGAGCGACGTTTGTTCTAGTTGTGCAGCTCGTTCCACCACTCGAGTGCGGTGTGGACCAGTTGCGCGGTGCGAAGTAGGAGTGTGATTGTCCGGAGGGTCCTGGTGAAGTTTTGTCGTGTGTTTCTCGGTGGTTGTGGCTGGTCACGTTCGTGTTCTGGCTGCGGCATGTTCTTTCCCTCCGTCGTTTTGTCTTCTACGAGGAGGAAGATCCGGAGATTCAGTCGTGAGTGACAGCGAGTAGAGAATTTTTTGGTCGCTAGTTTTTCGCCGCCGGACCGATCGCCAAATTCTGCCTTTGACCTGCTTTGATGACATGTCCCTGGGCCGCTTTCTCCGCGACGTGTTCCGGAGTAGATGGATCCCTTGTCCTGCGCTGCTGTTTTCGGACTACCACGCGGGTGGGAGCGTGTTTGACTGGCTGGGTGAGATGGGTGGCGCGGAAGAATCTGTGGAGCAAGAACAAGGAGAGCGCGGAGCAGGCGGGCGAGTTCACTGCGTCCCAGCAGCGTTACCTCGACGACGTCGCACGTGCGTGGGAGGAGTTTGCTGCGCAGTCGTGGCTGTTCGACATCTCCGGTGACTTGCAAGAATGGGCCCGCACCTGGCTCCCCCGTGAACTCGCCGATTCGACACTGGCGGAGGTGGAGGCAGCGAAGCATCGCGGTCAATTGCCGGCACTTCCGGCCGAACCGGTGCATTTCATCGAGTCTCTCATCGTCAAGGCAGTCCGCGACGGCGTCGTTGTGCTTCCAGCACCGGGTCGGTTGGCGCGGTCCTTCGCTCACCGAGATCCTGTCGGCGAGTATCAGATCGCCTCGGGTTACGGGCTGTACGTCGATGGAAGTGATGTGCTGGTCGTGCGGGCGAAGAGCGCCATCATGTACGAGGATCTCGGCTGCGTCGCCGGGCGTCCGTTGAAGGGCGCGGCTGCGGTCGAGCGGGTACTCGAGCAGATCATCGGCACCATGCAGTCCGTCCGGAGTTTCAACCGCCCGCGCCCACCTATAGGTCTGTGAATCGGGCGGATACCAGACCTGTGGTGGATGTTGGTGAGCTGCATTCTTCGGTTGGGTTCGGTGTTGGTGTTTTAGGGGTTTGACCTGCGGTGATGACATGTCCCTGGGGTGGTTGCTGGGGGTGTGTGGGGTGCCGGCGTTTTGGGTGCCGGCGGGGTGTTTGTGTTGGGTGGTGTGGGGAGTGGTGTCGGGTCGTTCGGGGGTGTTGTGGGGCTCGTTTTTGGGTGTTTTTGAATGTTGTTGTGTGTCAGGGGGTTTCGGTATTCGGTTGGTGTTGGGTGGGTTTCGTGGGTTGTGCACGGTGGTGTTTTCGTGAACGTCGAATGTTGTTGTGGTGGTGAGTGTTTCGGTGTTTTGTGTTTTCGGGTTGTTTTGCGGTTTGGTGGGTGGGGGTGTATGATTGGGAGCATGATGATGACGGG
>NZ_JARJBE010000083.1:0-373 GCF_029269915.1 Rhodococcus sp. C3V | reverse complement strand
CCTCACGCGCCGACGCCAACAACTCGGCAAACGACATCGACGGATCAACCTCGGTACGCAGCACCAAGGTATTGACGAACATACCGATCACGTCATCGAGCTCGGCTTCACCACGACCCGCGATCGGGGCACCGATCGCAATGTCGGTCGTCGCGGACAGTCGTGCCAACAGCACCGCCAGAGCCGAGTGAACAACCATGAACGGAGTTGCGTTCGTTGCCTTGGCCAGTTCGTCCAGCTCAGACCACAGCTGCGGTTCGATGGTGAAACTGTGATTGGCGCCGCGCCCTGAAGCAATCTCGGGACGCGGACGATCACCAGGCAGATCCAACTGCTCCGGAAGATCAGCCAACGCATCCGACCAGAACGCAAT
>NZ_JARJBE010000021.1:0-58953 GCF_029269915.1 Rhodococcus sp. C3V | reverse complement strand
CCACGGTCGTCGCAACTCCCACAGTGGGGTGTTGCGACGACCACTAGAAGCCGCCAGTTCGGAGCGGGGGCGTTTTTCGTTCGATCCCTGCGAGGGCTTGAGTTGGTCAGGTCAGTAGGCGCGGGACGTGTCGTTTTTGCTGGTCAGCGGCAGTCGACGTGGACTGAGAGATATACGCGTCCGCTGTGGGTGGCCTTCCAGTCGGCAGGTGCATCGGTGGTCGCGGCGATGTCGAACTGGTCGGCCTCGGTCCAGTCGACGGATTGGAGGACGTCGAGGAACTTGTTGGTGGTGTCGATGTCCGCGCTGGGGAGGTTTTGGTCGGTGTTCTCGATGGTGAGGGTCTGGGATCCGTGTTTTGCGTGGATCTTCCATCCGTGGGGCGCTGTGATGTCGACGGCCAGGTCGTCGCCGCGTCCGGTGCAACGTGCGGTGACGTCTTCGGGCTTGGGTGTGGTGATCTCGGTGTCGGAATGTTGCTCACCCCAACCGATCACAATGCTGCCGAGGTCGGTGCTGGTGTCGGTGACGATGGTGCCGCTGGTCGAGGTGCTCACGGATGCGGCCTCGCGGGAATCGTCACTTCCACACGCGACCAGGACCACGGCAGCGGTGAGAGCGGCAGCGGCGGCAGCGGTCTTGGTGAAGGTGTTGTGTGAGAGAGACATTCGGGGTTCCTTAGCGAGTCCGGTCATTTGAAGACGTCGACGAACCACTTGCCGTCGATCTTTTTGGTGGTGACGGTTTGGGTGATGCGCTCTGCGCCCTCTGGTCGTAGTTCGGACAGATCCACGAGGTAGACGTCTTCGGACAGGGCCTTGGCGCGCATGCAGTAGTTGGTGCCGACGGGTACGGAGTCGATGAACCCCTGAAGTTGGTCGGCCGGTACGACGGAGGAATTCGGTGTGGCCAGTGCGCGGGCAGCGCCTGCGTTGCGCTGGATGTAGTAGGCGTGGTTCCACGCTGCGATCACGCCCGCTCCGCTGTTCTGATCCCCACGGTCAGCGCGGCATTCGTCGTCGACCTCGGAAGATGCGGGCGTGGGCGTGGTGCTCGTCTCGGGCAGGTCCAGGATCGGCAGGGTGTCCGATTCCGACTCTGTGGTGGTGGCCGCGGCTGCGGTGTTCTCGGGTTGGTCCCCGCCGCCGTTCAACATCGTTCCGGCGATCACTGCCACGACCGCGAGTCCGGCCACACCACCGATAACGGCTTTCTTGTTCCACCGTCGCGGGTCCTGCGGGCTTTCCGCCCCTGGAGCAATCTGGGGCGCGGCCAGGGGCTTCGGGGCCACCGAGCCGCCGGGCGAAGCTGCGTTTGCAGCTCCGCCCGGCCGAGCGGTGGTGGGCGTGCCACCGAGAAGGTCGACGACAGCGGGGTGCCGTTGGGGTCTCTTACTGAGCTTCATGGTGTACACCCACCTTTCAGGGTCAGACAGCGGCCGGGGCTCCAGCGCCCTGGCCGAATGCGGTCGAGATCAGCTGTGCAGCGGTGCCCGCCGAACCGTCGAAGAACGTTTCGAGGGTGTTGTCGATCGCCTCGACGACCTGCTGGCCACCCGGCTGCTCGGCAGCCCAGTCACGGGCCTGCTGGTCGATGGACGGAGCGACCTCGACGACGTCACGAACTGCGGCGGCAGCACCCTGACCGACAGGGCCCGACTGCTCCCAGCTGGAGAGCGTGTCTTCGGTCGAGGTGGTGATCACGGGCTGGTCGACGTCGGGGAGGTGAACCTCGATCGGCTGGCCTTCGTCGTCACCGGCACCGAAGGCGGTGCCTGCGGCGAATCCGATGACGCCGCCGCCGATCGCGCCGGGCACGGCCGTCACGAGCCCGCCGATTCCGGCGCCGATCGCGGTTCCGGCGACGCCTGTGGTGACCTCCGGCAGGATCGGGATCGGGAGCGGAATCACACCGCCGAGTGCGGCACCCTGCAAGCCACCGATAGTTCCGCCGAGCAATGCGCCGGGCACACCGAGCGCAAGGGCGCCGGCACCTGCTCCCGCCACCGTGCCGGTGATCTGACCCGCAGCGACTCGGTCAGCACGGGAGGGCTCGACACCGACGGAGCGGTAGATCGTCGAGACACCGGAGCGGATCAGCTCGGAGGTGTTGTTGGTGCGCTCGAGGTCCTCGTCGGTGAGCCAGTTCGGCTGGTTGAAGTGGAAGTCACCGATCATCAGGGTCTTGGGAGGCGCGATGTACATCGGGGCCGGCTCGACCCACACCGGTGCGTGCAAGGTCGAAGGATCAATCGGGGGCACGTAGTTCTGCTGCGGGACGGACTGACCGTTGCCGTAGTCGTAACCCGGCTTGGGTACGTACGTGGGCTGCTGGACCGGCGGGGCCGTCCAGTAGATCGGTTCTGCCGGGGCCTCGGGGACCGTCTGAACGGGGGCCGGAGGCGGAGCCTGGGTCGACGTTCCGCCCTGAGTGCCGCCGCCTGTCGTGCCGCCCTGCGTCGGAGCTGCATTCGCCATCGGTGCGAACACAATCCCGGCTGACAGGGCTGCGGCGACAACCAACGCGCTCGTCGCCTGGCGCTGAACTTTGCGGTGTCGACCACCCGAATTCCGGCGGGCAGCTCGGTTACCGGTAGTGATGTCGTTGCTCATCGAGCATCGCCTTTCATCTGGGTTCGGCCTCAGAGGGCCGGGGATCTTCGTCGAACGGATCGAAGTAGGACGGGCACGCCCGGTGTGGGCGGTGCCAGCGCATCAGCCCACGGCACCCGCCATCAGGTCGACGGCCTTGGCCGCGAGCACGGTCAACGCGTCCCGCGTCTCGCGTCGCAACTGACTCAGCGCGATGCGCTCGCCGGATGCGAACAACGGCTCGAACGGCATCCGGCACACCGCGACACCGAGCGCGGAGAACGCGTCGACGGCTTCCGTTTCGACCATCGGTGCGTCGCCCGGACCGTCGGTGATGACGACGACCGTGCGGGAAAGAACGTCCGGACGAACCGCCGCGATCGCCGAGAGCGTGCGCTGCGCAGCCACCGCCGCATCGCGCCGAAGCGGGACGGGAACGACGACCACATGCGATGCCCGGATCGCCCACTGCCAGCTCGCCGAGAGGCTGGAATTGCCGGTGTCGGCGACGAGCACATCGCGGTGCCGACCGAGAATCGAGCCGAGCGCTTCCGATTCCTCGTAGGTCAACGCTGCGTCGACCCCCGCCCTCCCGGCGATGATGTCCGACCCACCTGGCTGGCGAGTCAGAAACCGCTTCACACGGGACGGCGGGACATCGGATGCTGCGGCATCGACAGCGCCCAGCAGGCTGACCACGTCCTGGTCCACGGACGGCGGGACAGCCACGCGATCAGCGAAGCTGCCACCGACCTCACCCAGGTCCAGGCAGGTGACAGTTGCGGGCCCGCGGTGCTCGGCCAACGCCTCCGCCAAACTGATCGACATCGGGGTCTTTCCGACGCCTCCCTTGAGGTTGGCGAAGGTGATCATCGCGCCCTCGGGAAGTGCGCGAGCGATCGTCGACTGGGCACCGCGCAACCGCATCTCGGGCGAGTCCGACTTCGGTACGAGCTTGAGCCCGAGAACGGCATTGAGCCGACCCCGGACACCGAGCCGTGCGGGTTCACTTTCCGCCGCGTTGGTGCGCGGCGCGGACAGTTGCGACAGCGTCGGCAAAGGACCGGTCAGCGGTCCTGTAGTCGGTTCTGCCGAACGCGTAGGCGCAGGGGCAGGGATCGGTCGCGGTTTCGGCTGAGCGGGCGCTGAGACGGGATGAGGGGCCGTCTCGTATGCGATCTGCTCAGCGGCTACGACGACCGGACCGACCGGCGGTGCAGAGTGGGTCTCCACCGCCGGTTCAATCGGGCTCTCAACGATCGGCAAGGGTGCGCTCGGCGCACGCTCTACCGCTTTGCCGTCCGGGCCTACCGTCAGGAACCTGGTGTCCTTACCGGTTTGGTAGACGACCTCGACGGCCGAGTTCTGTTCCTTCGCGATGTTGGACAGAAACTCGTGCACCACCGCAGAGAGCGTCTTGGCCTCGGTCGCTTCCAGCACCATCGGGTCGACATTGACGTCCGGAAGAGTTGCGCGGGCGGTGGACTTGGAGGTGATCTCGACATTTACGGTCAGCGTCGTCATCGTTAGCTGACTCCGAAGGCACTGGCGCCGGCCAATGCGTTGTCCATGTCCGTAACGACGGCGTCTGTCGCGTCCAGCTCGGCGAGCGCTTTGTCGCGGGCGCTGCCTTCGGGCAGAGCTTCGATGACGATGCGCTTCTTGGTCGAGGCTTCGCGGATCTCTGCGAGTCGTTCGCTGGTCAGCTCCTGCTCTTCGGTGAGCTTGGGAAGCCATGCCGGGGCCGAATCCTTGAAGTAGTCCCTCAGCATCTTGATGATCGGGTCGTTTGCGCCCTTGGCGACGAACGGTCCGCGCAATGCGGCGACGTCCTCGGAGGTCGGGGTGATCGACTGGGAGATTCGGCGGGTCATTGGTGTTCCTTTCGGTGGTGGTGAAGCGGACAACTAGGGGGTCATACCGGCGCTGTTGCGGCGTCGGGTTCGGGGAGGACGACGACTCCTGTCGGGTCGAAGGTGATGCGGGTCTTCACGCGTCCGCTACCGACGGTCAGGACCGTCGTGGTGAGGTCGCCCTTCGGGTTGCGGGAGACATCGACCGAATCGACAGTGACGGGCACGAGTTCGCCGTTTTCGTCGTCGATCAGCACGGTCATTCCGGCTTCGACAGCAGATGCGGGAATGACGTCCGCGAAGTCGTCGTCCATCGGCTGTTCGGGTTTGGCGGCTGCGACGAACTCTGCGGCCGAATCCGGAACTGGCGCAGCGCTGTTCTCGTCGTCGCCGGTACCGATCACGATCGGTTCGGGTGCGTTGCCGTGTTTGCGGGCGCGCTTGGCCAGCGCGCGTTCGGATTCGATGAACGCAGCCAACTCCGACGAGTAACAGGTGAACTGTGGAGCTTCGGCGGGAGCGAGGCCCTCGATGATGTCCTTCTCGCTCGCGGCGAGCTGGTTCCATTTGTTGGGGTGACGGTCCACGTTCGGGGTCCACCACATCTGGGCATCGACGGGGTTGCCGTCGTCGCCGAGTGCGATGCCGCGGCCCTTGACGGAGGTGTCCACTTCGCGTCCGACTGTGGAGTCTCCCCACATCATCAGTGCACCGTCTTGGGAGAGGTTGCCCAGGCTGATGCGGGTGCCGAAGTTGTCGCGGGCGTTACCGGACGCGCCGCCGAACAATGACGCGTCGGGGCGCTGCACGCCGAGCAGTAGGCGGATACCGGCGGAGCGGGCGAGGACGGCGAGGTCTGCCCATGCGCCGAGAGGGTCGAGGGTCTTGAGCTGTTCTTTGGTCTCGTCGTCGCCGGTCTTCATCAGCCGCTGCCACTTGCCGGAGAGGATGAAGAACTCGTCCAGGACCGCGATCATCAGCGGCAGTTGTGAGCCCTCGATCTTCATCTGGTGGATGTAGGCGTTGCGGGCCATCATCTCGGTGTGCAAGGCACGTACGAACATCGCTGCGCGCAGCGCGTCGTAGATGATCGCGCCGCAGCCCGGGTAACCCTCGAGTCCGTCGAGTTCGATCATCTTCGGATCGACACCGACGAAGGGGATGCCGCGCCGCGCCGCTTCGGTGAGCAGGGTGCGGATCACCGACGTCTTACCGCCACCGGTCGGGCCGACGATCAAGCAGTGCGGCTTGTTGGAGCTGGTGGATACGTCCCAGTACATGGTCCGGTCGGCGATGCCGGTCGCGTAGGGCAGGTGCCGCAGGTTCTCGTCGACCAGATCGAGCGGGTGATCGACGCGTGAGGGCATCGGTGCAACGAGCCGCATGGTCAGGTAGCCCTTGTCCGGGTACCAATCGGTGGTCCAGTTGCGGCCCGACTCGTGCTGACCCGCGAGAGAGGCGAGAGCTTCCTCGACCTTGATCTGAAAGCCCTTGGCGCCAGCGTTCATCGACTTCTCGTAGGAGATGCGGTATCCGGTCTCTACGCCTTCCTGATCGCGTGCCGAAACAGTCACCTTCGGGTCCTTGAAGATCGAGGCGCTTTCGAGCGCCGACTGGAGAACCTTCTGGCGGTCCGAGCGTGTGTCCGGAGTGATCGTTTCCCGCCGGACGACGATGCGGTCCTGGTGCGCCTCGTGACGAACCTTGACCTCCCACTTCGCACTGCCGGGGAACGCCGCTTCGATCGCGCGGGACAGCTCCTCGAATTGCTTCGGCCGAATCACGGTGCCGCGATGCATTTTGATCGTTGCGCGGCGGATCACTCGTGTCCCCGGAGGGAAGCTGACGGTGGTCTTCTTCGGGAGGTTGCCGGTGCCCTGCCGCACGACCGATTCGAGCATCTGAGTCCACTTGTGTGTGCGGTATCTCAGAACATCGCAGACGATGAGTACAGCGGCGACGACGACGAGCAGAACACGGTAGCCGTGAACCTTGCCCAGCACGTCGACGACCGTCTCGTTGCCGACTGCCGACATGATGCGCGGGGCGTAGAGAGCTACGCCCGCGACAACGGCGACGAACGGTGAGAACGGAGTGAAGCGGCCGATGCGCGTCAGCTTGCCGTCTTCACCTACTTGATTGCCGTTGTTCGGATCACCAAAGACGTCACGGTATGTCGATACCAGCCAGTCCTTGAGTGGGTCCTGATTTCCGTTCACCGCCTGCGCCTTTCGCTCGTGTCGACGTTCTCGCAACGCCGTCCGGGTGGCGTCTGCGTGCACAGTGACAGAAACCCCCAACTTTTCTCAACGGGGTGTCCCCCCTTTCCTTCGCGCTTTCCGATCACGCTCAGTTCCCGCCGCTACCAACGCGTTCGATGGCACGCCACGGTGAGCGCTCGGCAGAGCGCACGTGCTGCGCTGTCGTCGGCGGTTGATCACGGTGGTCGCGCGGCGCTCCATCGGAGAGCGGTGGGCCGTGTTCGCGAGCGCTCGGAAGAGCGTTCACCTCGTAGCGTCTCGAACGCTTTGTTGAGCGGTGTTTTCCCACGCTCTTTCGACCGCTCATTTCAGCGCTCCAATGAGCGTCGCGAACGCCTGAAATGTTCGGCGCTCCCAGCGGTACGGTGAGCGTCACCGAACCCGTATCGACCGATGAACGGTGAACGGTCCTCGGTACGCGAGGTCGAGCGGTGCATATAGCGTTCGACATGGGCGTTGCGAAATGCGTTGGCGCTGAGCGTAATTCTGAAGTACACTCCCCCCCAAGGAACGCCGGGGGGGAGTGGCCCCGGAGGGGATGGGTCCGAGGAGCGCTTTTCCGAGCGCTCGAAATTGCCGCCGAATATCGGTTCCGAATCCGACGCTGTTTTCACCGCGCATCTGAGCGCGTTCCCGGCGTACCCCTCTCCCCCAGATGTCGACCACCTTCTTCTCACCGCCTTCGGCCACTGCCCCGACAACGCGATCACGGAGCGCGCTGTAAGCGCGTCATATCGACCGCTTCGCTTCGGATTCCATCGGACCTGTGTGCGACGTCTCCCAACATCGGATAACAAACGCAAGCCCCGCACGACTGTGCGGGGCTTTTTCGCGTGCCTGAACACCGACCTGAATCTCTTTCGCGCACAGCGCGGTTGCTGAATCCCTGGTGAGATGCTGCACAGTCCCCGGTCAACCGCTACGCGTGCAACCCCCACAGAGGACCGTTTCTGACCGCCGCAGCGCCGGAGAACGTCGTCGAATCGCCCCTCCAGTGGCAGACACCCCGTTGAGATCAAAACCGCAATCGACTTACGGTCGCGCGCATCCACATTCAGATGCACAGAACGAACTCAACAATGGAGTGTGCTCATGTCCCTCACGTTCACCGTTCTCGAACTGGCGACCAATTCGCCCGGAACCGTCGAAGTGCTCGCGCAACAAACCGATGTCAACACAACAGGTGTGCGTTCGTGGATCGGCGACAACATCGTCTTCACGATCCTCGCGTTGATCGCCTGCGTCGTCCTGATGGGCGGTCTGCGAGGCAACCTCTCGAAGGTTTTCACCGTCGGTGGCCTCTCCCTCGTGGGCCTGGCATTTCTCGGTATCGCCCAAAGCGAGAACGCCGCGACCGGCATCGGCAACTGGATCCTCGGCCTGTTCGGCATCCACGTCTGATCCACCCACCCAACGAGCGAAGGAACGCCGACCGTGATCGACAACGACGATTTGCTTCACCGCGTAGATCAGCACTACCTCGGGCCGACCGGGCTCACCCTGCCGTTCCGAATTCGCTATGCAGCGCTCGGACTCGGAGCTGCCCTCATGGTGATCGTCTTCGTCATCGCGCGCGGCATCGTGCACATTCCGCTCGGCTTCAAATCCCTCGTGGTGGTGATCGGAATCGTCGTCGTGCTGACCGCGAAAGTGACCAAGGTCGTCAACGCGGATCGCCCGGTCCGATCCGTGGTTCGAGCGGCGTGGAACGACCTGAACGCACCGCGCCCACCGAAGGCCGGCCAAACCGTCACGCTTCGCCTCCCCACCATCTCCAGCGCCTCCGGACGCAAGCACGCCGCTACACCAATCGAAGGTGAGTCCTCCCGATGACTTTGCAGCCCGACAACGAAATCGCCGCACTGTTCGATCCGAACTTCGACGAGCCCGAACCGGCCATCGTCCCGCCGGGCGCTTTGCCTCCCTCGTGGGCGGCAGCAATGGCGGCGAATCGCACACCCAACGCGACTGCCGCGAACGCCGACACCTCGGCCATTGCACCGCCTCGGGAGTTGGCGTGGTCGCAAGCTCCCGACATCGGAATCACAGCGCCCGCGCCCGTCTTTTCTCCTACACCCCCAGCAGAGCCGGCACCCGCTGGAAAGGGCAAACGACGCGGGAAGAAACGCACCAAGAACACCGCGACCGACGGGGAATTCAACCGGCAAACCGCTGCGGCGAAGAAGCGCGCCGACAAGGACCGCAAAACGGTGCGCCTGGAGCTGGTTGGGGTGGAAGGCAACGTCTCCCGGACGCGCCGTCAATCGACGGCATGGTTCGTCCAGCCGCCCGGCCCGTGGAACATGCGTCCGGTCGGTAGGCAGAAGCGCTACATCCAGAACGAGGGCATGGTGTTGGCCAACCTCGCCGAGTCCGGCGTGACGGGGATGCATCGACGCCTCGTGCGCACGCCCTGGCCGGTGCGCCAGTGGGCGCAGAAGCATGATGCGTGGGCCGAACCGATTCCGGACGTCCCCGGCGCGCTGTCGTGGGCGGACTACTTGCGTGGGCAGCAGCACGCGATGCTGTGGGGAAACCCCACGCAGAAGGGCCGCTACTGGGGCATCGAGTTGCCTCCGCGTTCTGCGATGGCGCAAGGGCTCGATTGGCTCGGCCACTGGCTTGTTCCGGTGATCGACGTGCCCCTCCTGGGGAAGATCGCTCAGCTCGTAGGTAAGTGGGCGCGTGATGCGTTCCTCAACGAGCAGAAAGCGATCGCCGATCACCTCGCGACCATCGAACGGCATCTGTCGGGCCAAGGCGTCAACGCCAAGCCCGCGACACCGGCTGAGATGGACTACCTGTTGTTGCGCTCGGCATCGCTCGGCCTGCCGCTGGACGCGGACGGAATCATCGCCGGTGCGGGCAACTGGGAAGAATCCGACGTAGCGACGCTCGAAGACCTCACCAACCTCGCTCTCACTCCCGGCGACGGTTACACGACGGTGCGCGGTCAGGTCGGTGGTCGGGACTACACCGGATACGCGATCGTTCTCACCGTCGGGCGTATGGCACCGCTCCCTATCCCGGAAAAGATGCTGCCGTGGCAGGTGCTCGGCGACCCGTCGGGTGAACCGCTGGAGTGGTCGGAGCGGATCAAGCTCAAGACCAAGAGCCAAACGGTGCGCGGACTTCGGCGGTTGACGTCGAAGATCGAAGCACAGTTCGACCACTACACAATCGAGCACGATCAGGTCCCGCCGCAGGAACTGGCCGAGCAGCACGCACGCGCGCAGCAGGTCATCTCCGACATCGAGGAAGACCACTCGGGCTTGTCGGTGCGCACCGAGGGTTGGTACCGGGTTCTCGTGGTCGGTTCGACACCGCAAGAGGCCAAAGAAAAGGTCTCGATGTTGCAGGAGATGTACGCGCCGCGTATCCGCCTCGAACAAGAGCACGGCCAGTACCAGCTCCTACGCGAGTTCATTCCGGGTGAGCCGCTGGCCAACATCGCCCACTGCCGGCGGATGAGCGTCGAAGCTCTCTCAGCCGGAATGGCCGCAGTCGGTGACCGCATCGGCGACCGTACTGGTGTCGTGGTCGGTCAGACTGCGTCGATCGCACCGCGGCCGGCGGTGTGGGATCTGTTCGCCGCGCACGAGAAGAAGCACAAGTCGGGCCTGACCCCGATCGTCGCAGTGCCCGGATCGGGCAAGACGTTCCTCGCAGGTGTACTCGTGTACCAAGCGGTGCGCGCCGGTGCTTACGGCGTCGTGCTCGACCCTTCGGGCCCGCTCAAAAAGCTCGCCCAGTTGCCCGAGTTTCGAGGCATCGCGGAGGTCCAGGCCCTCACCGGCCGCACCTCGCGTCCTGGCTCGCTCAACCCGTACCGGGTGATCCTCGATCCGCGGCGCGATGATCCGGAGTACGACCCTCACAGCGTCGACTACCAAGACGACCCTGATCCGGTGGCCGCAGCACACGGGCAGTACGACGCCGATGTGCGGGCCGCGGCTGCCGAGCGAATTTCGGTGGCGGTGTCGGTCCTGAAGATGATGCTCACCCCCGCCAGACTCGAACACGAGTGGACCGAAACGGTGCTCCAGACGGCAGCGAACATGGTCGGCGGCGAGCGGCACCACAACCTCCGCGAGGTTCTCGACGCCATCGAACGGATCGCAAAAGAAGACGACAACGTCGATCTGCGGTCGTGCGCGAAGAGCGTGCACCAGGACCTGGCGATGATGTCCGATCTGGCAGAAGCCCGAGTGCTCTTCCCAGAGCGCGGCACCACTGGCGACGTCGACGACATCATCAACGACCGCATACGCCTCACGGTCCTGACGATGCCTGGTCTGCAACTGCCACCGGAGGGCACAGACCCGTCGCAGTGGACTCCACAGCAGCGCATGGCTGGGCCGTTGATGCACATGGCCGCGTGGCTTGCGAACCGTCTCGTCTACGAACTGCCGCGTTACGAGCGCAAGGTGCTCTTCCTCGACGAGAACAAATATCTCGAGCAGACCGGCGCCGGCCGGACCCTGAACCTGCGCATCGCGCGTGACAGCCGAAAGTACAAGGTTCGTGCACTGGTGTGCTCACAGCTCCCCGACGACTACCTCGGAGTCGATGGCAGCGACGACAAATCGGCGTTGACCTACGAGGTCATCATCGGCGACCTCGGGGGCAACGCACACGCCATCGAGGGCGCGCTGAAACTGCTGAACCTTCCGGCCGGAGAGGGCTACGAGGCGCTCTTGGCTGATCTCGGCGGCGGCGGCGAGGACACCCTCGACGAGGACACCAACACCGAGCACTTGGACCAGGCACGCCGCTTCATCGTGAAGATGGCCGACGACATCGAATTGATCCGCTCGGACTGGACGCATTTCGTGCATATGTCGCACGTCTTCGAGGCCCTCGATTCTCGCGCCACTCGCACAGCGATGGGGACGGCGGTATGAGCCCGCTGAAGCGCCGGAGCGTGCAGTCCGGGAGGTCTACGGCATCGCGCCGTTCCGGGTGGCGTACAGGGCTTGTGGGGCGCGTTCTGGTGGTGTTGATATTCGCGTCCGTCTCCCTGATCGGATTCGGTGGTGGCATCGCGTCCGCCGGCGGTTTCGACTGCAAGGACGTTCCGTCACCGGAGTTTCCGAACGAGGTCCTCGAGACCACGTTCGATTCGACCAGCGCTGAACGTTCGTCCTCTGGTGGGACGGGTTACGAAACGTACGGGTGGGCCGGGCTCAAGTGGCACACCTACGACCTCGGTTGCGGTGAAGACCTGGTCCGCGCTCCCGGCGCTGTCGGCGACACCACGTTGGGCAACACCTTCCTGACGATCGGCAAGTCGATGGCAGCCGCCGCGTTCTGGCTCGACGACCAGACCAAGACCGGGCAGGCCGCTGAGGACGCCGGCGTCGAATCGGCATTAGGCAAGTTCGATCAGATCGTTTTCGCGATCACCGAAGGCATGCGGGGCATTTACGGGGAGTGGCTGGGAATCGCTCTGATTCTGGTCACCGCCATGATCCTGTGGAAGGCACTGCGCGCCGATGCTGCCGGCGTCACCAAAACTGTGGGTATCGCGGCTGCGGGGTTGGCTCTCGGCGCTCTGATGGTCGGCGCTCCCCAGAAGGCACTCGAGGTGGCAGACGACACCTTCGGTTCCTTGATCACTGAGACCCAGGATCAGATTTTCTCGGTGCAGTTCGGTGACTCGTCGGATGGCGGCACGCTGGCCGGAGGTAGCACCGATCCGCGAAACGTACTGATCGACAAGATTTTCCTCCCGGACTGGCGCAAGGGCTGGTTCGGCACGAACTACGACCCGGAGGACACGGCCAAGCTCGGGCCCGATCTACGAGACGCTCTGGCGTTCACCTACGAGCAGCAGCAAGAAGTGAAGGACGATCCGAAGGCACAGGAAAAACTCGCCGAGGAGAAAGCCGACAAGTTCGAGAACATCGTCGAGAAACTGGACTCGGACTATCAGCTTTC
Organism: Rhodococcus sp. C3V; assembly: GCF_029269915.1. Taxonomy (NCBI): domain Bacteria; kingdom Bacillati; phylum Actinomycetota; class Actinomycetes; order Mycobacteriales; family Nocardiaceae; genus Rhodococcus; species Rhodococcus sp. C3V. The sequence continues at coordinate 46,308 of NZ_JARJBE010000021.1, read as the reverse complement.
CTATCGCCAGTTCCAAGGTAAGGATTCCGGCCGCACGTCCACCGGCTTCATGGCCATGATCAAGATGAGCATGCCTGCGCTGCTGTGGATCGGTGCATCTCTCCTGAAACTGGTAGCGCTGCTGTCGATCCGGTTTGCAGTGTTGTTCTCCCCCGTGTGGATTCCCTTTGCGATCGCTGCCGCCGGATGGCTTGCCCGCATCCTGCGCATGCTCGGCACGGCCTACATGTGGGGCGTCGCCGGGTCCGTCATCGTCGCCCTGTACTTGATGGCTCTGGTCCAGCTGTACGTCAACGCCAACGGCTCGGTCGACGGGTCCTGGCGGTTGTGGTTCATGGTGATACTCACCGTCGTCTGCTGGGCAATCATGCGTCCGTTCAAACGCATGAGTCAGACGTTCTCTCAGAACAGCGCGAGCATGGTCAACCGCAAGGCCCGCAACGCGAAGAAGTCCCTCAAACACAAGGCATTCAACGCCGCGAGTTTCGCGGTCGGAGGGCCGACACAGGCCATCGCAGAGAAAGCCGCCGAACGCTTCGCCCGCCGCGGAGGACGTGGCGCCGAGGATGACTCGGGAGATGCAACGTCGACTTCAGTGGCTCGACCGGAAGGCCGCGCGCTCAACAACCGTCGACAACAGGCACTGACGCAGTCCCGTGCAGACGCCCGGAAGGCGCAGGGCCTGGGCCGGGCAGGTCGTCTGGGTCAGGCGGCCAACACCGCAACAGAACGCGATGCACGAATCGCCGGGATTGCGGCTGTCGCCAGCCGCGACCTGGCGCGAGGCAACGGCGCCAAGGGAGGCGTGGACAGCAAAGACGCCGACCGCGCAGTCAGGGCCGGCGCGAGTGCGTGGCGAATCCTCGACCAGGACGAGGTCAACAGCCAGCTCCAAGAACGCAAGGCGCGCAAGGATCTTCTGACCGCCAGCGTCGGACAACGCTGGGACGGTGGTGACCGCTCAGCCATCGCACCGATGAAGGTCTACACACCGCCCGCCCGCGACAAGCATTCGACGAGCCAGACCGCCCCCTCAGCCCCCCGCAATCGGTCGACGAGTTCGGCACCGAGCGCGCGGGTCTGGAACGCTGCTGCGCCCGGCACGACCACACGAGAGACACCTACGAGAGACCGGTACATCTGATGTCTCAGTCGGGAACCAATCCTGTCCTCGCGCCGATCCGCCGGTGGGTGCTCTACTCCCGCACCAATCTGGCAATCGCCGTGATCGCCGCTATGGCGTTTCTGTTCGCCTTGGGCGCGGTGTTCGGAGAGAACCCACAACCTGCCACGGCAGCGCAGGAATCAAAGACCTCCACTGAACCTGTCGCGCAGGCGGATTCGATCAGCTACGACCTCATCGAGGTGAGCGAATCTCTAGTGGCCGCCAAAAGCGCAACCTGGGTGGCAGCCAACGCGCCGGCAACCGCGATGGCGTACGCACGAGAGTTCGTCAACATCACCGCCTCGGATGCGAAGTGGACCAGCGCGATCGGGCGCTACACATCCACCAAGCCTGGTGAGTACGTCGTGGCTGCGCGGCCACGAACACCCGTTGTCATCACCGGCCCGACGGTCAGCACTCTCTCGGACGGTCCGGACGGTGCGCGTACCGCTGAGGTGACCGTGCCGACGCAAGCCGGAGATATGCGGATCTCACTCGCTGTCGACGAGACCAGCGGAGGCAAGCGGTGGGTGGTCGGATCCCCTCTTCCGACGCTGGACTTGTCCAAGGTCGAGAGAATCACCCCGGCGACGTCCACGGCCACGCCGAGCACATCGCCGTCGACGACACGACAGACCGAAACGACAGCGCCGCAACCGTCCTCGTCGTCGGTTCCTTCCACGTCCACGCCGACACCGACTCGCGATCTCGACGAGCCGGCGCCCACCACTGCCGATGCGCCGACCCCGGTGCCCGGTCCGATTCCGATCCCGGACCTCGATACCCCGATTCCGGGTGGACTGTGAAGACGAGCAGCCTTCAGCGGGCGATTCTGTTGGTCGGCGCTGCGTCCGTCGTCGTCGGTACCTCTGCATGTTCTGCGGGAGCGCCGGTCATTCCGCGCGATGCCTGCCGCAGCGCCACCTCGACGAGCAGTGACAGCGGTTCCCGATCGAGCAATGGCGACTCTGCGCCGGCCGTTGGCGGTGCAGAGTTGGCGGTGGCCGGGCCGATTCAGATGCCGGTCAAGCCCGGCACCGCTACTTTCACCTCGGGTTTCGGTGAGCGCTGGAACGCGCAGCACCGCGGGGTGGACTTGGCCGGCCCCGTCGGCACGCCGATCCTCGCTGCCCTCGATGGCAATGTCGTTGCAGCGGGATCGTCCGGGGAGGGGCCGGGCGTCGGGTTCGAGAACTGGGTGGTCATCGACTCGAATGTCGGCGGCAAGCCTGTGAGCACGGTCTATGGCCACATGTTCGCCGACGGTGTCCTCGTCAAAACGGGCCAGCACGTCAAGGCCGGCGATCACATCGCCAACATCGGAAACGCGGGCTCGTCGACAGGGCCTCATCTGCACTTCGAGTATTGGGAAGGCGGAAAGATGCAGGGCGGGACCGCCCTTGACCCCGTCAGTGTCCTTCCGGACATCGCCCGACAGAGCAGCGACGGCGGTGCCCCGGTCGCCGATGTCGCCAGCAGCAGCAATGTGCAGATCATTTCGGCGCGATCCTCGGCCGATTGCGCTGGCTTCGGTGTGGCCGGCGGCGGCGAATTGGCGTTCAACATCGTGCCGGCCGAGTTCGAGCCCTGGCTTCGCAAGGCTGGGAGTGTGTGCGCGGAGATCGACTCTCCTCTGTTGGCTGCACAGCTCCAGCAGGAGAACGGATTCCGCCACGGAGCGAGCGCCCCTGTATCGCCCAGCGGGGCGATGGGGCCCGCTCAGTTCATGCCCGGTACGTGGGCGACGTGGGGCAAGGATCACGACGGAGACGGGAAGATCGACCCCAACTCGATCGGCGATGCGGTCATGTCGCAGGCAGAGTTCATGTGCGCACTTCACCAGGACGTGTCCGGGATCCCGGGCGACCCGATCGAGTTGACGCTCGCCGCGTACAACGCCGGCCCCGGAGCCGTTCAGCAGTTCAACGGAATCCCGCCGTACGCCGAGACCCAGAACTACGTCGCCAAGATCACCGCAGCTCGTGCGACTTTTACCAATCCGAATTCCCGCGGCCGGTTCGTCCCCACGACGACGGGCGGAAATGCGCAGGTAGTCAGTGCGGCGCGGGAGTATCTCGGTACGCCGTATGTGTGGGGCGGCGGTGGCACTGGAGGACCGACGGGTGGTGGGTTCGACTGCTCCGGCCTGACGTCCTACGCGGTCTATGCCGCCAGCGCGGGCAAGGTCTCACTCCCCCGGACCTCTGAACAGCAGTGGACGGTCGGCGTCGAGATCCCGATCGACCAAGCTCAGCCCGGGGACTTGGTCTTCGGGGGGTGGGAGGCGAGCGGTCCCGGTCACGTGGGAATCTACGCCGGTAACGGTCAGATGGTTCACGCTCCGACGACCGGTGATGTCGTGAAGGAAGCTCCCCTCCAGTCCGGAATGAAGGCACGTCGCGTGATGTAAGGGGACGTGTCGTCTTCCCTGTTCAGACAATGTTTTTGGTCTACATCGAGAGGATTTCGATACCGCCGGCAGACCGTCACCACTGAGTGCGTCCGCCTGAGCGCTCAGCTTCGGCGCTGCCGGGTGGAGCGCTCTTCAAGCCGGACACCCCTTCGTGATTGAGGGGACGTGTCATTTACCCTGCTAAACGGCATACTTCATGAGGAAGAAGAGGAAGATGACAGTCCGAAAGCTCGTCGTGGCGGTGCTGGTGGTCGCCGTCGTCGGTCTCGTGGTCTATTCGTTCCTTTCCCGGACCAGTGACGGTGAAGCCATACCGACAACGCCGACACCGTCGACGACGTCGTCGGGCGCCGCGGTGCCTACCGATGTCGAGACCGTCGAACGGCCGGCTGCGGCTCATGTGGCGGAAGAAGTCGCCCGCCAGGGTCTGACTGTGGCCTTCACCTGGTACCCGTCCATTGATGCGACGCAGAACGACGCCTACGGACGCGCACGGTCCTGGCTGACGGACAAGCTCGCCGATCGCATGATCATCGACGCCCACACCGAACGCGGTCCGAGCGTGCAGTGGGCGGAGTGGGGCCGGCAGGAAGCGAAGATCATTGCCGACGTCAGTGTCGAATGCTCCGGTTGCCCTGAGGACACCGACACCAGCGTCCAGCGAGTGGCCACCGTCAAACAGACCGCGATCGTGGGAACCAACACCACTACGGTCGAACCTGACACCACGGTCTGGGTCACCCTCGTCAGAGAAGGCGACCGCTGGCTCATCGACGACATCCGCTACTGATTCACTGGAGGACCCTTGTACCGAAAGAGCGTCATCGCAGCGCTGATCACTGCTGGCCTCGCCGTCGGACTGACGGCGTGCGGTAGTGACGAGTCGCCCACTGCCACACCGTCGACCACCTCGACCAGCGCGCCGACCACCACGGTCTCACCGTTCGGTGCCGAGGCAATCAGCGATCTCGGCGCCAAGATCGAACGTGACAACGCGGAAGTCATCGTTGCGACGGTGGAGGGCCGCGGCGGATCACCCGATCAGGCCCGCGCCGCCCTTCTCGCGGGTGCAGCAGAAACCGGTTGGACCTCGGGGTTGTCGATGGCGGCGCCGGCCACGGACATTCGAGACATCTTCGGGTGGCGCTTCCGGTACAACACTGGAGCTGACTCCGCCGATGCCGTCCGCGCTGCTACGAACACCTTCATGGATAACACTGCGGCCATCTCGATCCCCGCCAGTGATTCGGTCGCGTACGCGTTGGCCGTTCAGCATGCAGATCAGCGGGGCTACAACGAGAAAGAGCACTTCTACAAGAACGGGGAGACGTCGGCTTCCGAATACGCCGCGGCCCTTCCCAAGGCTCAAGCCGCGTATGCAGAGCTGCGAGACACCCAATAGGAGATCCATCTGGGGGGACGTGTCGTCTTACCAGGTAGATGCACTTTTTTCGACGTCATTGAGAGCTGAACACAAAACGCCCGCCCCGAGTGCTCGGGGCGGGCGTTGGTGAACGTGGCGAGTCAGGACAACGTGGCGTCGGCCAACTCCTGCGAGGTCTGCCGGGGTTCGTTCGTCGGGGTTTCCCGGCGCCTTCCCGATGTCGCCCCGAGGTAGATTCCGCCCGCGAGGAGAAGTGCACCCGTCACGCCACCGAGGATCGGGCCGTACACAGTTCCCCATTGGATGAGGCGCTTGTACTTGGTTGTGAATGCGACCTGCTCAGTGAGGGTTTGGGGGTCGAAGTTCGGGACTACGTCGATGATGGTGATCGCCTGCGGATCGTTGACGTCGGTGCCCAGGTACTGGCGGTAGTGCTGCTCGACCTGGACCACACCTCCGGTGACCGGTTCGACCCACAGGTCGCGGGTGATGCCGTAGAAGCGCTTCAACGTCACCGGCGCGGTACCTTCCCGTCCCAGGTCAGAGGCAGGTAGGGAAACCGTTCCACTGATCAAGGTCGGTTCGATCTCCTGATGGAATCGGTAGACGGGCAGACCTTCGAGCTCGGCCTCTTCGACGAAATCCATATCGCGGGTTTCGCGCAGTGTGGTGTCGAAGTAGGGATAGGACTGTTTCTGGGTGTCGAAGGGGAACTTGAACTGGTAGCCCTCGTGTTCGACCGGGTCTGCGGGCTTGTCCGCCGAACCCTGGATGGAGCCGACGGGCTCGTCGACGGCGGTTGCGGTGCGACGATCGACGGTGACCAGGTCGACGCTCGCGTTGACGATCGCGGCCTGACCTGAGCGGTCGTCGCGCGTCATCTGCACCGCGGATTGCAATGTCACGACGTCGGCGTTCGAGGGCTCTTGAACGGTGACGAGCTGGTTGACGGTGATCGGCACAGCCGGGTCGATGACCAGTTTCCCCTTGGCGAGGGCGCCGGCGTCGAGCAACTCGGCGGTTCCGGTCGAGACGGTCGCTGCCTCGATACTCAGCGGGATCTTCACGAGCTGGTTCGCGACGTAAGTCGGCGTGAGGGCACTGGCCGTCAACAAGAAAGCACCTGCCGCTATGGCTGCACACGCTGTACCTCGGCGGGATGGACGCAAGCTAATCGACATTGCGTAGACCCTAGTGCGTCAAACCAACTACGCGGTACGGCGTCTTCCGCTGCCGGCAGCCGAGCCTCCGAGAGGTTCACCCCAACTACGAAATTCACAAACCGACCACTACCGTTACGTAGTCGGCGACAGATTGCCTGACTGTCAGGAGGCACGTGAAGTGACAGATAACTCAACGGTGGCTCGCGCGGTCGACCGACTGTTCCGCATCGCAGAAGGCGACGAACTACGGTCGTTGACCGGCCTGGCCGAAGCACTCGCACGCGACCGCGGTCGCCCTCTGATCATCAGCGAAGGCCCGGATCTACCCGCCCGTGTCTTCGGCCAATGGTGCAGGCACGCCGATCACGACGAAGTGAAATTCGCCAGCTGGGTCCACGCACGAGAGCGGACGATCGCCCACGAGCTGGGTCACATCGCTCTCGGCCACATCGGAAGGCCCGCGATCGACCTCGCGATCGAAGCACTCCCCCCAGAAAGCCATGACCTTGCCCTGCTGATGCTCCAGCGCGACTGCGATGACACGAGGTCTCAGGAGGAAGCCGACGCCGAAGCCTTCGGAAATCTTCTTCTGCGCCGCCTGAGAGGTGGCCGGCACATCAACCGGAGCCCAGGAATCCGGTCGCGTCTCGACGAGGCGTTCGGTTGATCACTGCACTCGCCGCTCTGCTCTTGGCCATCGTCGCGGCAACACGGCTCCACCGATGGTGGTTTCGGCGGTCACTGACCCTGATAGGCGCCTTCATCGGCCTTATGTGCATGTCGATCCACATGCTTCTCAACACCCGACCCGTGGAACTCTTCGTCGCCGACACGTTCGGCGACAGCGCTCCCGCTGCCATCAAGATGCTGATGGTCTGCGGGATCTGCGTCGGTAGTGCGATCGGCTTCACTGATGTGACAAGCAAAGCCGGACAACGTAAATCGCTCGTTCGCTGGCACGTCACGGTCTCGGTGGTCACCACAGTTCTGGCGTATATCTTCTTCTTCAGCCGGCCGTGGCCGGCGGGCGTCGACGCTCTCACCTTCGACAACGAGTACGCCTACCTCCCGGGCTTCGCCGAAGGATTGATCTTCGGGATGGCCTACCCGTTCCTCGTCGCATTGATGATCACGGTCGTTGCCATCAGTCAGGCCGATCGGAGAACTGTCACCGGTCGAGCATTGCTCCTGGTCACTCCCGGAGCGGCGATTCTCACCGCCTACGCCGCGGTGCGGATCGGATACCTCGTCGCCGCGCGATACGGATTCATCGAGCCGACACCCACACCATTCGCCATCGCTCGGCTGCTCGCCGTGTCCGGTGTCTTGTTCCTCGGCACCGGAATGGCTGGCGCTCTGATCTTGAACTGGCTCGGAGCCAAGCGCCCACTCGAACAGTTCACGCCTTTGCGCACGGAGATGCTGCGGCGGTGGCCCGGCGCGGAACGCGGATCACCCGCAGGCAGCAGCGCTGGCGAGCGAACCGACGATAAAGCTGCCGAAGTCCTCGATGCACTCAGTCTGGAGGTCGAACACAGCGCACTACCGGCCGGCACTCACCTCCCTCCGGAGGTCGCAGCATCGGCAATCGCGGACTGGCTCGTCAACGGACGTGTCGCCGACGGACTCGGGTACAACAGTTTCTTTCCCGATGCCGAGACAACTGATACTGACTGGGCAGCGACACTAGGCCGCGCATATCAAATTGCGATTGACGACGAACGAAAGACGGGCGCAGGACAATGACAGACATCTCCACCCAAGAACCTCGCACCACGGCCGATAAAGCCGCGCGCGCAATTACCGAGGTCGGGGCGCCGTGGGTTCTCAACATTGTCGCCTCGCTGATCATCGGCGTAGCTGTCGGAGCGCCCGGCTGGGGAGTGTTCGTGGCGATCTTCGGCGGTGTCGTTCCGATGGTGTTCATCCTCGTAGGGATGCGCCGGGCCAAGATCAGCGATCATCACGTCACCAGAATCAACGAACGTCACATGTTGATTGCATCGCTGCTGGTAGTCACAGGAGGTGCGCTGGTCGTCCAGATCGTCGCTGGTGCACCGATCGAGATGATTGCGTTCCTCGCCTCGGGCCTGGCAGCGTTGGCCGTCGCAGCCGTCATCACGAGCGTTTTTCATTGGAAAGTCAGTGGCCATGCCGGAGCCTCAGCTGCGATTGCAGTGGTCCTTGCTCTGTCGGTCTCGCCGTGGTGGTACTTGGCGTTGGCGCTCACACCGGTGATCGGATGGTCTCGGATTCACCTTGGGGACCATACAAAGAGTCAGGTCGTTGCAGGAGCTATCGCAGGGGCAATCGCAGCAGGACTTACGTACATCGCGATCGTTTAGTCGTCGTCTTCACTGTCTCGACTGGCCAGCCTGCGGAACGGGTCGTACGTGCGGGCAGCGACGTATCCGTCAGTCGAATCACGCAGACCTTGAATAAACGAAATCTGGTCCTTGACCGCTTCGTAAGTCTCTTCGTCACCGAAATAGTCCATCGGCACGCGAAACACGCCACAGATGTCTCGAACGACGTCCAGCCCAGGCGAGGTTCGCTTGCCGCTGAGCAGTTGCGACATGTAGCCGGTGGTCATCTTGCTGCCGCCGAAACGGAGCATGTCGACGATCTCTGTCTGCGAGTACGGTCCGCGACTTCTCGGGTGAACATTCTCGAACAGGTAACGGAGCCGGTCAGCAAAAGTGCTGCTCATTACGCCGCCCAACCTTTCAGTCTCGGTGCCTCGCCGACTTGACGAAACCATTAAGCCATCCCCACACCCATCTATCCTCGCAATCGCATAAAACGTTAGCAACTTGCGATTGAAAGCTGCCGGACTTACGCTTGCCAACGTCAGGGCGGGGGATTTCAGCGAGAGAGGCGTGCGGTGGGACGGCTAACGGAGGGAACGACGCACTTACGCCGGGGTTCCCGGCGGACGGCTCCGAACCCGCTCGAAGCTCGCTCGAAGCTCGGTTTCCGGGATCTCCAAAGCCTCGGCGAGCTTCTCTGCGAAATGATCGGTAAGGCGGGAATCGCCACGCTCGATCGCACCGACCATAGACGTGCTGATACCTGCTCGCGCACCCAATTCAGGCTGCGTCAGACCCCGAATCACGCGCCAATCACCGGGGTAGCGATCCTCCGGCCTGATGTCGACGAGGTCGGAAACCGTCGTACCCAGAACACCGACGACACGCATCAAGACGTCGATCTGAGGGGACTGACTACCGGATTCCCATTTGTGGATGGTCTGCAAGGACACATCGGCGAGGCGGGCGAGTTCGGGGCGCGTCAGGCCCCGAGTCTCGCGGAGTTTGACCAGGCGCGAGGGCTGGAAGCCACGCAGCACACGTCGACTCACGCTCACCCTTTTCATCGCACCGCCTACAGATTCACTAGACACCATGCACTCCCGGGATTAGCATTCGCACATAACTTAACAATGTCGTCTAGGTTTAGACGTGATGATCTCACGGCAACCAAGCCGAAATGTGCAACTGGGGGGAAAGGGAATGAACTGATGTGATCGGCCCCCTGACTGTTAGCCGCAGTCAGGGGACCGTCCAGCCGCCAACTGTTTAGCCACAGTCGGATCAGCCAGCGGGACTGAAGGGTTAGCCCCCCGACAATCCCATGCAGATATGTGAGGACCTGCAATGAACACGTTAGATGGCGCTAGGGCCGTTCGCCTAGCTGATGCCCAATTCCATGCCCCACGAGCAGAAATCGACGGCTCCGGCCGCGCTGCCGGCGGCCATCCCCGCGAGATTCTTGCCACACATCGCCCGAACGCCGACCACACCTCGTGCACGGCCTGCGACTTCACGTACACCCCGACACTTCCTCTCTGCCCGTCCGTCGCCGAAGCTCTCCGCGAGCTGTCCATCGGCGATACCCGGCCGCATACCAAGACGTCGCCTCTCGCCCGCTACTCGACTGCGAAGCTGCGGGCGATGGCCAACACCCACACCGGTGAAGGTCGTTGCGCACGGTGCGGTTTCGTCTATTCAGCTCAGATGCGTCGTTGCCCGACATTGCGCAACATCGCCACAGAGCTGGAAAGCCGTGGCAGTGCGCCGATGACTCAGCCGCGGACAGATCAAGGATTGTGCGCAGGAAAAGGGACGGGCTGGACAGTCAACGGCAACCAGTCCGCCCCGTGGAAACGAGCAATGGCTGCATGCTCGGTCTGCCCGCTACTCGCCCAGTGCACCGCTGACCTCGAGAACAGGCTGTCTGCCGGCGAAACGGTCCGCGAGCAGATTCAGGCTGCCCGACTCTTCACCGTCGATGGGCGCGAGGTTCTGCCTGAAAAGGTCGAGGAGTTCGCTGTTGCGCGAGGCCGCACGAAACGATCCAAGAAGCCCAGCAGTACGCGCCGAGCGTGCACGAAGCCGAAGGCAGCGATCTTGACTGCTGCCCCCGCCCCTGTGCCCGCACCGGCTCGACCTGCCGTGCAGCTCGCGTTGTTCGAGGCAGCATGACGAACTACTCCCCCTCCGCGCTGTTGGAGGCTTACGCGCAGGGCATCCTCGAGCCTCCGGCCAGCGATGCTCACGCCGCGGCAGACCGGTGGTCGTGGTTCGCCGACCTCTACGCCGACCCGGCATGGGGCCTGGCGACCGCGATACCCGACTTCCCACCTATCGCAGCAGATCAGGCAGCGAGCGCCTGCCGCGCAATGGCCACGCAGACAGCAACGGCCGAGCAGTGGTCCGCCATCGAAACCCTCTCCGCTGCCGGGCTCGCCTCGGCACACTCGCGAGCCCTGGAGTTGGTGTGGACCGCACTCGCCGACACCTGTGTCGATGCCCGCGACCACCTCGCGGGACGGGAGTTCGGAGGGCTCGAGGTCGTCCTCGCCGCCCTCGAAGCGATCCTCGAATGCCATCCCGAAGAGGATGCAGCGACCTACGTCCACCAGGCCGGCACCGCATGGGCACGCCAGCTCGACTCACGTGATCGGAAGGCAGCATGAGCCACCAGATTGCATCGGACCTCGAAGGCCGCACCTGGGCAATCCTCAGTGTCGGTGACGGCCTGAAAGCCCGACTACTCACCGGAAGCGCGCCCCTCGCCGTGATGGAACTCGACGAGCTGGTCAACACGTACGGTCCGTTGATCCTCTCCCCTGCTCACGCGGAGCACGGATTCCAGCCCGTCCTCGACACCGCCGATCTCGTCGCCTCCGATCCGGAAACTGCATCGGTCGAGCAGATCCGCGTCGTCGCGTCGGTTCTGCGCGGGATCCTCGATCGCCACGCGAATACACCTGTAGGTGCTCGATGACGTCTCTGATTCTGACGACGGTCATGGGCCTGGTCGGGCTGGCAGGAATGACTCTCTCGCTGCGAGGTGCCCAGTGAACAGCCGCATATACACCATCCGCGGACAGGGGCCTGAGCTGCCCCGATGGCGAAATTCGCTCCCGCGTGGCTCACCGATGACAGAGCTTGCACGTGCTGTGATGTGGGGTGGCTATACCCATCTTCAGGAAGGCACCACACAGCAGCGAGTGCACACCGTGAAAGACCTCGATACCTAACTCCATAGACGCAGTACAACCCCAGAAACGACGAAACCCCCTTGCGGGGGTTTGTGAACCAAGTTCGTCGAGTTAAGCGAGAGCCTGGCCGGGCTCCGGTCGTAACTGGTGAAGAAGAAGTGTGGAGCTTCAACTTCGGTACTGCATTTCCCCGAAGGGACAAAACCGTGCAGGTCTTGTCTCAGGGTAGCTCACACCCTGAACCAGGTACAACAGTTATCAAAAGTGATTCGTTCGGCGCGTCGCACACCGACAGCGCCGTCGAAAGCGCTGCTCATTCGGCGATAAACGACGTCGACGCCGAATGGGCCGAGACGGTCCGCATCGCAAAAGAACGCGTCGAACAGCTCGAAAAGTCCAACGCCGAGAGCGGCCAGCGAGGCACCTCGTGGGCCTTGCCCGTCGAGCCTTCCGAACAGTCCCGCGTTCCCATCTGGTCCGGCCGCACCGAATGGCTGCGCCAGCTCCGCCACCAGGTCACCGAAACCGAACACGGCCGCGCTGCACTCGCCGCGAACCGCATCGCTGTCGACACCCTCATGGCATGCGCCAACGCACACGCCCGCTTCGCCGAGACCCGCACCGGCCGCGGAGTTACCGCATCGAAAGCCGTGATCGCCGAGCATGCAGGGGCATCCAACAGCACCATCATGCGTTCACGCCGCGTACTCAAAGCCCTCGCAATGGGCGTCGAACACGCCAGAGGACGCACTCTGTCGACGTCGGAGTACATGGCCGCGGAAGCGCACCACGGTGGCCGTCAGCACAAGGCAGCGTCGACCTGGTCGCTCTCCTCCCCCAAATCCGTCGTGATGTCCACTCCCCCGATCGAACGCCCTCGCCGCAGCCGTCGCACTCGCACTGTTGTCCGCACAGTGGCACGCCCGAACAACACCGCCCCGCGCGAGCACACCAAGGCCACTGCCAGCGGAAGCTCCAACCGAACCCACCGTGACCCCCTATCTTCAAGTGCTCTTGTTTGTTCTTTTTCTTCCGAAGGAAGTTCTCACCAACGCGCACGCGCGAGGAAAACCATCTCCACCAACACACAACGACCAATCGAATTGCAGCGAGCTGCCGCAGCGCTCGCAGCCCATGCACCCGTTTTCAACACTTCGAGCCACATCGGAGTGATCGCAGACGGAATACGTGCAGCCGGCATCGACCCCACCCGCTGGACCGGCCGAGACATCGCCCAAGCACTCTCACGGCACACCGCCGACAACGGCCAGATGTGGCCCACAACCAGCGAAATCAAGTCTCCAGCAGCATTCCTGCGGTTCAAACTCTCACAACTCGACTGGACCGGCCCGTCGCCCAGCGAGAAGCGGGCCGAAGCCGATGCAACCCGTCGCAGAGAAATCGCAGAACGTCAGGCACAACGCGCACGTCAGGAAGTGATGATCGCCTCGGCTTCAAGCCGTGCAGCAGCCCGAGCTGCCTTCGCCGAGCACCTTGCGAAAGCGTGACAGAGCGACCGAATTGAACATCTGGCGACACCAGCACGGCGACATCCGCCGTCAGCCTGCACCAGCGCATAGTCTCGATCCCATTCCTCCAGCTATCGAATCCGCCAGTTAGTCGACAGCGAAGTAAGCGGAAACACTAATATTTCTGCCTCTCAAACGGTTCAACTATCCCTTAATTTGATACATTATGGTTCAAAGGAGGTGGAGTTGATGCCGATAACCGAGCAACGTCCCACCGACACGACACGGGCGATCAAGGCGAACGCAGCGCGTCGGCGACTGGACAAAACTGAGATGTACCGCTTGGTCCAAGCTGCGGCGAATCAGCAGACGCCACAGCGCCAGATCGCCGATCTGGCGGAAGTCTCCCAGACCGAGGTCGTCCGTATCCTGAGCCGCCTCCGTGAGCGCCCCTCGTTGGTCGACCGCTCGCCCAGCGAGGTCATCAACGAACGTCTGGCAGAGAAAATAACCTCAAAGCAGATGATGGATGAACTGCTCAACTGGGAGTACACCTACGGGAAGGTCCCGGTCGTCAACGGGTATGAACTGGATGCCTACGACCCAGGGACGTGGGATGAAGTCGAGAGCGCGTATCACCGCAAGCTGATCAGCGAGAGCGAGTTTCGCCGGATCTTCGAACGCCATGCGGCGGAGATCGAAGCTGCGGACGAAGCTTGATCGACGTCAACACCCTGCGTGGTAAGTGCGCAGCAGAACTCTGCGCGCTTACCGTGCCTGGCGAAGCGCTCGCCGGGGACAGTCCCCGAACAACCAAGCGCTTGTACAAAGGAAGCCGCGAGCGGAGAAGGTTCCGTACTGACATCATCGATCGCTATCTCGCTGATGCGACACCCGCGAGGGAAGCGCGATCAGCGGTGCTGACCGCAGGTGCCCCTGGGGCGGGCAAGTCCACATCCTTGAGCGAACACGTCGACGAGATCGAGGGATACCGACGAATTGATTCCGACGACATCAAGGACTATCTACTTGAACAGGCGCTCAAGGACGGCATCTATGACGACCTCCTAGGACGACAGCTCGCGGATGGACATCCGATTTCATTGCGCGAACTCGCCACATTGGTGCATCGGGAATCAACCGCCATGGTCTCCGAGATTCGCGGTCGCTGTATAAGCCGCCGTGAGAACCTTGTCATCGAAGGGACCCTGACCTGGGCAGATGAAGGAGTCCGGATTGTCGAGCAGCTCTCCAGCGCCGGGTACGTGAATGTTCACATCATCGATGTCGAGGTTCCCTTCGACGTCGCGGTCGAACAGGCTCTCTCTCGTTGGTGGGGTGCACGCGTCGCCGATCGAACCAAGGAGGGCGCCTTGGGTGGACGCTTCGTCCCGCCGGCGGTGATCGAATTGAGTTATGGTGACGGACATCCCCTATCGACGTGTGCGACGAATGCCCGCGCACTCTTCGACTCAGAGGATGCGGCTCAGTTCCCCGACCTATCCCTGACAGTGATAGACCGTCGTGGCGAAGAGTCCGTCTCGACTTTCCGGCGGAGACTCGGCGGCCTGCTGCCCTGACTCTCGCTGAGTTCCCGGGGGATCCCCGCCGCGCACTCCCCTACCGTCCGCTTTCGCCCTAGACACCTTTTGCGGGTGCCGGCCTTTCATGACAGCACACGGCCGGATGTTTTCAGTGCGATCAGGTCCTGTGATCCACCGTCGTGGAGATTCAAGGAAGACTCGCCCAGCTGAACGCTGGATGGTGCCACCTAACGTGCTCGCCGCCAACATGTGACCGTAGACGCTGTTCACGGGCTTGCCTCTGTTCGGTGAAGGTGCGCAGCGTGGGCGCAATCGCGAGCGAGTCCAATCGCACCTGAGGGTTTTGAAATCAGAAGGGCTGAGCGAGGACTTCGTCGTTGGGTATGCACTCGCCCTCGGCTTGCACGACCATTACTTGCCCAAACTCAGGGCGCATTACCAAGCTGCCTGAGCGCCGAGGGCTCATAATCGGCTGGTTCGGTGCCGGTGCACACTACGCCAGGTCGTGGATCCTGCTGTGGGATCGTGGCTCAACTCGAATGAGCTGAAGGTGCGAGCGATCTGCTCCACTCCCCCGCCGCGTCTCTTGGCGGCGTTGCCGCAGTGGCTAGGGCCCTGATTCATATGACATTGACACCCCTGAGGCAATAAAACCGCAGGTCAACCCTACTTATCTGCTATACCGTCACGACACATAACCAAATATTCCGGAACTGAATATCAGCTGACGTAGGCTGACGACAGTAGATATTTGCAGTTATATGGTGCAAGTACAAAATATAAGCTAATATAAGTACCCATATGGGAATGGAAGGAGGGGTTATGACGATTACCGCGATCGCCAACCTCAAAGGTGGGGTCGGAAAGACGACCGTCGCCAACGGTATGGCGCATGCCGCAGCAGCGACCGGCAAATCATGCCTGCTGGTCGATGCCGATATGCAGGGCAACTCGACGAAGCATCTGACCGGATACTCGGCATCATCGCCGGCGCCACATTCGTTGGCGGACGTCCTGGACCGCAATATCGACCTGCCGACCCGTGACGCGATCATCGCTGCGCGCCGTGAAGAGATCGACGTATTGCCCAGTGGGTTCGGTGAGCTGCAAGCAGTCAGTGATCAGCTCGGCACCAAACCTGGTGGGGAGATGGCTTTCGCTCGGGCTCTCAAGCAGGTCTCCGGCGACTACGACAACATCCTGATCGACTGCCGCCCAGCGATCGACCTCGTTTCACGGAGCGCTCTCTACGCTGCCGACAATGTTCTGATCGTCGTTCAGCCTGAGCAGGACGCACTCGACGGACTCGATGCAATTCGCGATGCCCTCGAAGACATCGCCAAGTACATGGACAAGGTGCTTCCGATAGCGGGGATCGTCGTCAACAGGGTTGACGGTCGCCGTGGTGACCATGCGAAGACCCTCGACTACCTCAAGGGGTACGCAGCTGAAGACGGGATCGAATTGCTCGGCGACCCGATCCCTCAGCTCGCAGACATTTCCAAGCTCACAACCGTCGGCATGGGGTTCGATCAGCATCCCAAGGCGCCGGCCTGGGCACGCAACCTCCACACAACATTCATCGACATTCTGGAGAAGGTGACTACTTGATGAGTGGCATCCCTGAGCCTGCACGGCCCGCGCCCCGCCGTTCCCGCAATACGTTCGAGCAGGCCGCGCAATCGTTGAAGAGTGAGGCTGCGACGCCTGCATCGCAGTCCGACGCAACGCAGAAGCCTGTTGCGCAACAAACGACCCCAGCATCGAAGAAGCGGAAAGCCGCCACGACGGACATCCTGCTGTCTCTCACCGAGGACCTGAAAGACCGGATGGTTGCCACGCTCGAGTACACACGTCCGCGTACTGGCATCACCAGTCAGCAGCAGTTCATTCGTACCGCGATCGACCAGCTGTGCACTCGCCTTGAAACTGAGTTCAACGATGGTCAGGCGTTCCCTCCGCCCGCGCAGGGAATCAACTTATAACCCATATGGGCTATAAGAGAAGATATGGGCTCTCGATGCGTCTGCAACGCCGCCACCAGCGCTGTTGCGCGATTGAATCAGCAGTCCGCCAGATGCAACGAGGCCCCGCCGGCTGGAATCCGGCAGGGCCTCTGCGACCGGGAACCCGTGGAAGGAAGACCCGATCATGACCGACTTTAATCTCCGCGCCGCACGTATCCAGCTTGGTGCGTTGCTCGTTGCACTTGTCGTTGCGATTCTCATTGCGCTGGGCATCACCACAGGCGCGTTCGTGCTGTCCTTCGCCGTGCAACGCGACCTCGCACGGCAGGCGTTGATACCTGAGCATCTGACATGGATCTTCCCCGCGATCGTGGACAGTGCAATCTTCGGCGCAACGATCGCGATCGTTATCCTGAGCAAGCTCAAGGTGAGCCGGTGGGACAAGCGGTTCTACATCGCGCTTGCTGTCGGTGTCGTGTCAATCAGCATCCTCGGCAACGCCTATCACGCGTTTCACGCCGCCGTTGCGGCGCAAGCAACAGTCGACAGCGGGGGAGTGCTCGGGTTCGTTCCGCTGGCTCCGGCCGTTGCAGCAGCCATTGCGATCATCCCGCCCGTGCTGGTCCTCGCCTTCACTCATGGCGTCGGGATTCTGATCAAGGCGATCGGGGCGGCACACGCGCAATACTCCGAACTCGTTCGATCGGATGACTACACGCTTGCTCTGAACGAGGATGTCGATACTGCGGTGTACGTGAATGCCGCCGCCGAGGTTGCGCCGATCGAGACCGCCGTCGATGTTGAGCCTGTGGGTGGTGTTGCATCCGATTCCGTCGACATCACCACGGCTCCTGCTGTTGCACCGGTCGTTGCTGCTGTTGCGCCAACCGACGCAACGCCGATCGAGGCGGAGTCGGACTCGGCGGACTTCGTCAGCGACCCTGTGCAGGCTGAGCCTCAGACGGTCGCACAGCTGCTCGCATTCATCGACCGCTCCGACCTCGATCCGATGGTGAAAGAGACAGCGACGCTCAAGATCACCAACCCGGATCTGACCTTCGCCGAACTGGCCGAGAGAACCAATGTTCGAGCTGCAAGCACCGCAATGCGCCGATACAACCGAGCAGAAGAGGCAGCAATTGCGGCCGGGTTCACCATCCCGCCGCTGCCGACCCTCGACGATGTCGCCCGTGAGGCGTTGGAAAGTGAGCGCAACGACGACGGACGCAACGAAGGCGACCAGAGGATCGAGCTCGAAGCCCAGTTGGTGCATAGCTGATGAGCCGCAAAGAGAATCCGAAACCCGACGTTGCGGACCAGATCGCACTCTTCGACCTCACCGCCTCGGCAGAAGCAACGCCCGGGATCGCAGGTGCGGACGTTGCAGGTGCCGAATCGACAGCGGACGTCATTGCAGACGCGGAGGCAACAACGGCATCTGAGAACGAAGGCACCGCAACGACTGTGGACCCTGTTGCAGCAACACCCTCGCCGGAAGAATCCGAAGCGACGAACCCGGCAACACCGGCGTCTGCGGTGTTGCCGCCCGCGAGTGGCGATGCGGACGGGCACGCAATCATCGTGACCGCTGCCGGCTCCTACACGCCTTCCGGTGAGAAGCTGACCGGGCCGGTGGATTCGGTGGAAAAGCTCGACAAGCTGATTCGGTGGGCCACACTCACCCCTCTGGGTGCTCCCGCGCAGGTGTGGGTCGTCGGAATCGACGCGTGCGAGACGTTCGGCTGGATTATCGACCCGGGCGACGAAGACGACGTCGACGACATGGAAGTTCTTCGCACCCGCGCTGCCGAAGAACTCACCGCGGTACTCCAGGCCACCTTGACGCCGATGCTCACCGCGGGGTGGGAGCTGCGCGGCGATCCCGGCCACGTCGTGCACCTCTCGCGCACGACCGGCACCTTCACCTCGATGGTCGACATCTTCATCGAGCCGTACGTGTGGACCTACTGGAACAAGGACTTCGGCTGGAACAACCGCGTCGGCGACATGGGAATCCTCGGATCTCCCACAGCCGGAACGTATCTCCCCGACGACGATCTGCCGGCAGCCCGCGAACTCGGACGCCGACTGTCGTGGTGCGCCCGCTACCTCGGTGTCCTGCCCGGTCCCACCCCCGCACGCACCGGCGCTGCGGTCCTCGACAAGATCAAGCGCGAACGCACCCGCAGTGGCAAGGGAATCGCGGTCACCACCGGTGGACCCATCCCGCCGCTCAACGGCGAGCCGCGCGGTGACCTCGAGCCCGAGGTCGGATGGACACGCGTCTGCGATTCCGAGGATCTCACCGGCGCAACGCAGCTGGTGTCGATTGACCAGCGAGCTGCCTACCTCGCATCCGCCGGCATGCTCGAATTCGGCTACGGGAAACCGCGCCACCTGACCGGTGAAAGTGCAGTCAGTGCAGCAGCATCGGGCGCGAAAGGCGCACCGTTCGGGCTCTGGCGCATCACCCTGCCTGCGGGGAACATGCTCTCCCTGCCCGCGAAACTTCCACTCCCGCACCCGCACATGCTCGCTGATCAGCCTGTGCAGACCTGGGTCACCTCAGTGAGCCTGGACGCGTTGCAAGCCTCTGTCGCGGACGGCGGCATCGGCGCCGAACTCGACGATCTCGACATCGTCGAAGCCTGGGTCTACCCCGAGCAGGGCCGCGCTCTCGACAAGTGGGCCAAGATCCTGCGCGAGGGACGCAAGGTCGCCGTCGAGACCGGCGACGTTGCGATGAAGCGGTTCCTTGGTGCCTGCTACAAGGGCTACATCGGGCGAATGGTGAACCCGGACATGTGGACTGCGAAACAGATGCAACATCACCACCAGCCGCTCTGGCGGGCGTCGATCATTGCGCATTGCCGCTGGCGTGGTCGCAGGGTTGCAATGCGCATTGCGCGTGAAACCGGTCGGTGGCCGGTGCGCACGGTGACGGACTCCTGGGTGTACCTGCTCGCGGACGGTGAAGACGTCGCAGATGACAGTGACGCGCTCGGCAAAATGTCCGTGGAGAAACGTACTGTCCTCACCGAAGCACTGATCGAGGCGTTTACCAGCGCTGATGACACACACGAGATGAATCTCGCCATCAAGGGCGCATTCGCAGCAGGCGAGGAAGGGGAGTAGCGATGGCGTTGCATCTCCCGAAACCTCGATCGAAGAAGCCCGTGCAACAGGCGGTCGGGCTCGACGGGCTGAAGGTGTCCGTCTCCAACGCCGCGACCAGCGGAGTCGAGAAGTCCAAAACCGTCAAGACCGGGGGACTGGCAGGACTGACAAGCAAAGTCTCGGTCGCTCAGGTGCGCAAAGAGATCGGCAACGACGGCCTACGCCAGGCAGCAATCGACGCCGGCCGTAAACCGCCTTCGGATCGCACGTTGCGTCGGTGGGCGCAACAGGGCCGCGTCCCGCACGCGGACGTTGCCGAGCGTGCGCAACGGCGCGCGGCGATCGAGCGTCTCGGCGGGATCGGGGAGGTGGCCAAGAAGATCGGCCGCTCACCATCTGCCGTCTCCCGGTACCGGTCAGGGGAGACGAACGATCTGCGCGCCGATGCGAAGAAGAAACTCAAGAAGGTCAAAGCCGACGACGTCATGAAGCGCGCCGGCGTATTGCGCCCCGACGGCACCCCGAAGAAGGCGACGATCCGCGTCAAAGGTGGAGTCTCGGTGCGCAACGGGTCGGAAGAGGGCTACGACTACCGAGTCCGCACACTGGACTTCGCGAACTCCGATGTCCCGTTCACCGCGGAAGAGTCACGCGAACTCGCCGCGGCCCTCGCCAACGACGATCACGCACGCGTCGTCGCACTGCTGGAGCGTCACGCGACGTTGGACTACCCCGAGAACAAGGGATTCGACCAGTACAGCGATGAATTCGGGTTCCACTTCGACTCGATCGAGTCCGTCCACATCGACTGGCACTAACCTCGCCGTCGACTCGATCGACGGCGAGGAATCCACAGTGCACCCGTTTTCTGGGTTCACAACGCAGAGAACCCATTCAGTTCCCAATGAATGTCAAACACCATTCGCGGCACTGACACCGCTGGTCAGTGCCTATTTGAGGTAGCGGAAACGCCGTGACACCCCGTTGAGATGAAACGCCGAAATAGGTGAACGTAGGCACCTGTGTCCGTTTCGGCAATCGAGGTGCCAATGCCCGCAAGACGTTCGAGATCCCGCCGTACCGTCGCACTGATCGTCACTGCGACCGTCGCCGGCGGAACAATCGCGCTCACTGTCCCTGCGATTGCCAACGCAGCGCCGGCGAACTGCGCGGCGACGTTCAACCTGTTCATCCCGGGGACCTGGGAGACCAGCGATACCGCCGATCCCGATCAGCCCGTGGGCATGCTCAAACCTGTTGCCGACGCACTCAAGAGCGAACACGGTAAGCAAGCGGAGATTTACACGTTGCCGTACATGGCCCGAGCCTTCGACAACGGCCATACCTACGCAGACAGCAAAGCTGACGCGATCGCGAAGTCGAAGCAAGTCCTCTCGGAGATCAAGAACTCCTGCCCGAACACGAAATTCACCATCATCGGTTACTCGCAGGGCGCGGACGCAGCCGGTGACCTCGCGTCCGAGATCGGAAACGGCAAAGGCCCTGTCGACGCGAGCCAAGTCCTTGCCGTCGGTCTACTCGCCGATCCTGGCGCGGGCACCAAGGGTTCTGCGGTTGTCGGCCCCCGCACCTCGGGCCAAGGCATCGCTGATCCGAGACCACAAGGCATGGGTGCTCTGTCGGGCAGGGTCGCCTCGATCTGCGATCCAGGAGACTTGTACTGCTCGATCGAGAAGGGCTCCAGTCCGTTGCTCGGATCGCTCGGCTCGATCCTGAGCAAAAGTCCGAGCGGTGTCGACAGCAGCGGAACGGCCGGCGGGAACAGTCAGCTCGCTTCCGCGTTGACGTCGGACTTCTCCGGTGCGGACTTGCCTGCGTTGGGAACGAACGTCTCCGCGCTCGGCCAGCAGCTCTCCGAGCCGACCGTGGACATCAAGAAAGTGGCCTCGACCGCTACGTCCATCGCGAAAACGCTCGCCCCACTCACTGACCTGCTCGATTCGGGAGCTGCGAACCCGTCGGCGAACGGACAGCTCGCGGCAGCGCCGGCCGGTACCGCCGAGCACAACGCGTCGGAAGTCCTCACCAAAGCCGGACAGTCAGACCTCACGACTGCCCTCGACACGGCAACGAAGCTCGCCAACACCGCAAACAAGCTCACCGGTGGAGATTCTCTGAGTCTGCCGTCGAGCTCGGCAGAGGTGCAGACCTTGTCCAAGGCCGCGGACACCCTCGGCGTCCAGGTGGCCCCCGTCGCGTCGACGCCGACCGACGCACTCAGCTCGGCAACCAGTGTGCTGTCAGTGCTCAAGCCGACCGTGGTGGTCAATCAGGTCCTTAACGTGGCCACCGGCGTCACCTCGCTCGACATGCCAGGCATCCTGAACAACCTGACTTTGCTGCCCCAAAAAGTCGCCGCACTCGACGCGCGAGGCGCCCACGACATCGCAGGCCAGCTCAACAATCAATTCTCTCCACTGGTCAAGATGGCCGCCGCTGTTGATCTGAAATGGGTTTCGCAGGTGCTCTCGGTCATCCCCGATCCCTCGGGCAGTACCCAGATCGCAGCCCTGGTCGCGTCGATCCTCGCCAATGTCGATGTCATCAAGCTGGCGAACATCGTCGGACAGATCCAGGAAATTGCTTGGGCCGCTGTCGAAAAGCTCCTCCCACCGCCCGGACAGATGCCCGACCCGCTCGGTGCAGCCGCAGCGATGACCGGCCTCGTTCCGGTCGGCCTGGATCTGGCATCAGTGGCCATGAACATGTTCTCCGGCAAAGCCACCAAGACAGCACCGGCTCTGCTGGGCAAACAGACCAATACGGTCTCGACGAACATCACCACCCAAGCCGAGAACCTGGACCTGCCACAACTGTCGAATTCCCTGGTCAAGCTGTCGCAGTCGCAGGGTGCAGAAGACCTCGTCTCGCTGGTCGGTGAAGGTCTCAGTGCCGCGAACTTCTTCACCTCCGGAGCCCACACCAATTACAACGCCCTCGTCGTCGACAACGCCGGCCGCAACGCCATTCAGTGGCTCTCGGACTGGCTCAACCTTCAGATCGGACGTGCCGCATGAGCCATCGAGCCCACAACCCTTCTGCACGCTGGACCTCATGCGAGAAGTGCGGCCACCGCGGCTATCACACCCGGGGAGATGCGAAGACTGTCCGCAAACAACACCACGGAGACAAAGGAATGTCCGTCTTCGCGTGCCCACACACCGAAGGCATGTTCCATGTCGGACACCGCCCGAACGCGTTGAGCCACGGCAACATCGACCGCCGCCGATTGCGAGTGCAAGCCCGGCAATCCGTCGCAGCAATGGGGGAGGGGCAATGGTGAGCGCACGTACGACCTCCGCCGCCCACCTGTCCCGGCGCGAACCAGAGGAGAAACGATGAAACGAAAGATCGCTACATCCATCGCCGCAGCCGGGCTGCTCATCACCGCCATTTCCGGATTCACTGCAACCAGAGGGCTTGCCCCCTCCAGCCCTGCTCCCACCGCCGCGTCGTCGTCTTCCCTGGCCACGCAACCAGACGGCGCGATCCCCGGTCTCGACAATCTGATCGGAACACTGACCGTCGTCGACAAACTGCCGAACGTGACCGGCTACGAACGAGAATGCACCAAGGGAAAATCCTGTGTCTTCGGCACCTCGTGGACGGACAATTACGACGGTGCTCTTGCCCGAAACGGCTGCGACACACGCAATGACGTCTTAGGAAGACAGCTCGTCGACGTCGAATTCAAACCCGGAACCCGCGACTGCAAAGTAGTGGCCGGCACTCTCCACGACCCCTACACCGGCACCGACATCGCGTTCTCCACTTCAAACCCGTCCGCGATCCAGATCGACCACGTCTTCCCGCTCTCGCGGGCATGGGACGCAGGAGCGGCGACGTGGACGCTGGAGCAGCGGGTGAACTTCGCCAACGACACCGACATCAACCTGATTGCCTCCCAAGGCAAAGCGAACCAGTCGAAGTCAGACAAAGGCCCCGACACCTGGCTCCCGCCCAACGCCGCATTCCACTGCGACTACGCCACCCGTTACCTCACCGTCGCTGCGAAATACCAGCTCGCCGTCACCTCAGGCGATGTGCTCGTCGCCCGCAACTCGTGCTCCTGACCGAACGCCACGATCACTCACACCGAAGGAATCGACATGCATAGTTCTGTCACCGATTCACTGCTCGACCGGAATATCGACTCGACTCGTTTCGTCCTCCGATTCCGCAACGGCAGCGTCAGTCATGACACGTTGCTCAAGAGGTATCAAAATGTGCTTACCTCCTCACACGCGTCAGAGCAGACCGTTGTACTGAAGAAGATTCACCGCAAGATCACGAAATCGTCGCTCCCGTATCAGCGCACCCGCGTTGTCGCAATGATCGTTGCTTTCGTCGCCCTGGTCGCAGCGATAGTGGCGCGCAGGTTTGCCGATGAAGATCCGGTTACGGCTGGGACCTATGGCGGAATGGTTGCCGCGGTCGTGCTGGTGGCATGCTTTGTTCCCAACGCGTTGCGCATCTGCACTGAAGGGTGGGCAATGAACAATGCGCAGGTCGCCGACCGGCTGTTGGCGAATATCGAATCAGCAAGTGGCGCTGACGTCGACGCAATTCGCAACGACGCGATCGACTCCTCGGTGAACGGTGAAACGCCGCAAATCCGGAAGGATGCGGGATCAAGTTCGATGCTGCGTTCGCTGCGCTTCAATGAAGCTGTCCGTACAGGCGCCGTCACGACTTCCGGCCTGTATGACCGTTACCTCGATCAGCACAACCGCGATGACAGCGCCGACAATGCTCGAACGCTCCGCGCGATCCGTCGTCATCTCGCCTGGACCGACGTTGATCGTCTACGCCGAGTCGTAATCGCTGCTTTCGCAACGGTTTCTGTCCTGTTCGTGTTGACGGAGGTACTGGCGGGTCAGTCGGCGATCTTCTCCCTCGCTGCGGTGGCGGTGTCCGGGCTGGTTCTGGGCGTCCTGATGCGTATCGAGTTCGGGAAGTCACCCCTCACAGGGTTCGCGACATCCCTGGCGATCGGCCAAGGGCGACGTGCCGACGCGAAACTCCGCACCCTCGAAGAAACTGCGTAGAAGCACAGCCGCCTTCACGCTCTCACCCGCCTCCACTCTCAGCGTTCCACGCAGCGCTGAGAGTGGAGGCGGAGTGCTTTCCGGGCGTGCACCAAACATTCCCACTTGCAACAATGCAAATTGATATTGTAATGTTTAGTAGTGAAATGGCTGGTGGCGCGACCATCTGCCGCGACTGAAGAATCGAATCGGCCCAACATCGGGCGGGCGGGGTGATCGGAATGATCGACATGTCCCGAGTTGCCGGCACACCGAGCCTTTTCGTTCTGTCGGCGGGCGTGAAGTGCATCCGCGAGAGCTGGGGGATCAACCGAGGGGACGTGTCGTCTTCCCAGTACGATCCCCCTATGTGTCGCTCAAAAGGTCACGGAACTGCCGGCCGTCGCTGCCCGGGATGCGGAAGCTACAAGGCCGCGGCAAAGGCCAACGGGAACCGTCGGCTCGGCCGCGAGGCTCGAAAGAAGGTCGTCGACCACCTCAAGGAGCAAGGGCTCGTCGAGGCAGCTGCTGCGATCCAGGCGGCGCCACCGAGTGTGCTCCAGGAGTTCATGGCAGGTCTGGGAATCGACTCGGAGGTCCTGGGGAAGACCCCGATGCCCAGTGCTCACGCGAATCCGCCGAGCGCCAAACTGCTGATCGCGCAAGCGAAAGCGGAGCGGGAGAAGCTGGCCGGGCCGAAGACCACTCCGGCACAAGATGCACTCGAAGCCGCTCAGGCGAAAGTGGCGTCGGTCGACGACGAGGCCAACGAGGCGCGAAAGGCTGTCAACCGGTACCGGTCTCGCCTGCGTAAGGCCACGAAAGCGCTTGAAGAAGGTACCGGCACCGCCGAAGCCGTAGCCGAGCAGCAGAAAGCGCTCGACGATGCCAAAACCGAGTACGTCGATGCTCAACGCCGGCAGAGCGACGCCCGAGACGACCTCGCAGCAGCCAAGTTCGGAATGCGCGCCGACATGGCCAGCGACGAGGAGCGAGATGCCTACTACGCTTCCCTCTCCGACGACGACGTCGCCACGATCAGCCGGTCACTGAACCGCAAGTACGCGGAGGAAGCCGCAACGGCTCTGGCGGAAGGGCCTGTCATCGGTCCCGCCGGCATCGACCGTGACACCGCCGTCTACAAATCCGGAACCATCCCGATGGAAACCGGCTCCGGAATCGAGGAGGTCGAAGGGCGATACCTCGACGGAGGCACCGCGATTGTCCGCAGAGGGTCTGGCGACTTCGTCGTCCTCCAACGCAAGGGCGACTCGTACCACCCCGTCGCAATTGCCCACGGCAAGAGCGATGCGCTCACGAAGGCGAACCGCATCCCGATCATGGTCGATCCCGGACCACTGCCGGAGAACGCCACCGAGATGCAGAAGCAAGCGCACTCCGTAAAGGGCGACGTGCTGCTCGAAGTCGCCAGCGAGGCAGCTGCGGGAAAGGCATCGACGGCGGCCGCGCAAACGAAGATCATCAACGACGAGTTCGCCAGTACCCGCGAGAAGATCGCCGATTCAGCCGGCGCCGGGCCCGCCCGGGCCGACATCTACGACGGCGTCAAACGGCACCAGAAGCGCGTGCGCGAGATGGCCGCAGCAGAAGCGGGGGAGAAGGCCCACGCCGCGGCACTCGCAGCAGGCAAGACACCGGCACAGGCTGACGATGCATACGCTCGAGCTCACCGGCGCACACTCGGCACCCCGACCAAGGGCGGCGGTGTGATCCCGCATTTCGAGCACAAGATTCCGCCGGACAGCTTGGGAGCCGAAAAGCACGCTTCCCTGTACCGCAGTGGTATTCGCGCGTTCGGCAAGGAAACCGCCGACGACTACGGGATCATCCACCAACGCGCCGGCAACCTGCACGCATGGGGCTTTGCGGTCAGCGGCAACAACGTCCAGACCGCGAACATCAGCGCGCTCACCGACACGAACTCGACATTCGTGAAGAACGTTCTCACCAGTAGCGAGCGAAGTGCGCTGACCACCTACACAGGTGGCAGTTACCAAAGCATCAACGCTGCTGTGACCGGCCGCGACCCGAAACCTTCCTCACACATCAAAACCGTTGTCTCGGGAATCGACTCGGCGTTCGACAAGTTCGACGAACACAACCCGAACAACACGCCGATGACCGTGATGCGAGGTACACGAACACCGAGCGGGTGGAAAGGCAGCAGTGCCGAGTACATCGACGCCGCGTTCACGGTTGGATCGAAGGTCCAGATCGGCAAAGTCACCAGTTGCACAACCAGACAGCAGACAGCGACGTCGTTCGCGGGTTATTCCAACGGGCCCTACATGATGGTCATCCGGACGCGGAACGGATTGCCGGTCAAATCCATCTCGAACTTCAGCTCGGAAGACGAAGTCATCGTTCCCACCGGAACGAACCTGAGGTGCGTGAAGGTCGACCCCAACGGCATCGGCGGCATGCCGACCGTGTGGCTCGTAGCCGAAGACCTCGTCGCCGAAGCGGAGGGCACCCCCTCGCCACTGAAGGCTGTTGCATAGAAAATAGCGATCTAGCTGGTTAAACGACACGTCCCCTCAATGAGAAAGAAGCCAACCATGAGCGACAAGCTGACCCAAGAACAACTCGACGACATCCGCGCACACCTCAAGGAAGGGATGACCCCCCGCGCCATCGCGGACTACTACGCCCGCATCGCCGACCTAGACCTCATCGAGGTCCAACGGATCCGCACAGCCGCCAACGAGATCGAGCAAGAGGAGAAGCCGTGAGCGCACCTGTCGCCAGCGATTCCGCCGCCCAGATCGCCCGCTACGACAACTCCCTCATCGGTCTCGCAGCTGGCGACGCCTGGGGTTTCCAGGTCGAGTTCCGCAAGTACGCCGACATGCCGGCCTACCCGGTGCCGGCGCCTGCCGGCGAATGGATGATCAGCGACGACACCCAGATGACACTCGCGCTGCACGACGCGCTCGTCGAGGTCACGGACTTCGGCGACATCCCCGCAGTCACCGACTCGATCGTCCGACACTTCATCAAGTGGGAACTCGATCCCGAGAACTTCCGTGCCCCAGGCATGACCTGCATGGGCTCATTGGCGAATCTGCGTGGCGGCGCCAACTGGTACGACGCAGGCGGAGCACGTAAGTCCGCCGGCTGCGGTGCCGTCATGCGATTGGTGCCCGCCGCATTCGCGCCTGATCCCCATTGGCGGGGCCTGACCGCCCTTCAAGCGGTGATCACCCACAAACACCCGCGTGCGATCGTTCCCGCGCTGCTCCTGGCCGATGCCGTCCGTCACGCACCCGAGCGGCACGGCCGGTTCCTCGAATTCGCTCTGGCCGAGGCAGGCCGAATCTACGAAGGCGTCAGCGAATGGCTGAGCGATCCGTACCTTGCAGACGTCCTCGCCCCGTACCGAGGGGACGTGTCGTCTGTACTGGTAGACGGACTAAATGACGACTTTGTGGACATCCTCATCGCAGCAGCTGAGACCCGAGACCGGCTCGACCAGATCCCGCCGTCCGAGTTCGGCGACCCCTGCGCCGGCATCGGAGAAGGGTGGGAATCCGCCAGTGCCACAGCCCTGGCCCTGCTCGTCGCTGACATGGCCACAAGGCCCGACAACGTCCTCGCGCCGCTGACTGGCCCGCAGGCCCTCGCCTGGGCGTCGACCAGCAACGGAGACTCCGACTCGATCGCCTGCATGGCCGGCGCACTCATCGGAGCCGCGCACAGCGAGCCTGACTACTGGAGCAGAAACGGCCTCAACCCGACGTTCGAGCCCCGATACGCGCAGGAACTGGACAACGCCCACTACGACGGCCTCGCCAAGCCGTTTGGGATGAGCATGAGAACGGCTGACTCCGGGCCATCGTCAGTCTGCGCGCGCCCCGCTGCGAAGAGGGCTGTGAAATGAGACATCGACATCCTGCACGACCGTAGCCACGAGCACCGCGAAGAAAAGTGCCGCTCGAGCACGAACAAACGCGATCGCCCAACACATCGAACAAGGGAGCCTACGCTGCGGGCCGAGGGGCTAGACGCGACCCGAAAGGTTCGACAGGAGGGGTGATCGAAGCCCACTGCCAGCGGGTTTAGGTCAATCGGACTTTTGGGACCAATGGCACTTTAGTGACATTAACTACATACCGACCTGTCTTGTCTTAAAGTCACAGCGTTCGCTCAGTCAATTCACAGGAACCGGGAGCACGCATGTCATTGCCGGCAATTTCTCCGCCAGGGGCCAGAGCACAGCGGAAACGAACACACCGCAGCATCTGGGCGAAAGCCACCACATCCGCGGTCGCGATGACTCTGTTCGCCAGTCTCGGCGTAGCACTGGCGCCTCCAGCCGCTGCACATATCGACTGTCAGAACGACGACCCGAAATTCGGAAACTTCTGTGTCGGCGGCAAGATCCTCGAGGAGTACATCGCCATCGGTGGCCCGAGTAAATGGGGCAACCCCACGGGCCCGGAATCGGACGCGAAGGACGGCGGCCGATGGCAAGAGTTCGGGTCGAGCTCGATCTACTGGCATCAGAATGTGAGCACCAACAAGGCAAACCAAATCGGTGGCGATATCCGCACCAAATGGGGCCAGCAAAACTACGAGTGGGGACCCCTCGGCTACCCGACCTCCCGTGAAATCGCCGTTACCGGCGGAGCACTCAACCACTTCGAACGCGGAAGCATCTACTGGACCCCGCAGTACGGTGCACACATCATTCAGGGGGAAATCTATGACACCTGGTCGAAATCAGGGTTCCAAACCAGCACTTGGGGTTTCCCAACCGGTGACGAATTCCCCGTCGGCAACGGTTTCCGTCAGCAGTTCCAGAACGGCGCCATCGAATGGCAACCTGACGGATTCAACAACGAACAATTTCCGCCGGATCTCTCCGAATTCGAGTGCGGAACCTGCGGTGACGACGGACGGCTGACAGACGATCAGCTGACGCCGTTGCGACAAGTACCAGCTCCCCTACCAGGTTTCGCACGCGGAGCAACGCCCCCCGAAGCGGAAGGAATCGAAGTCCAAACGCCGATGATCGCGCCCAAGTGCGACGAAATCCGCGTCGAGGACATATCCGAACCGGTGTGGTGCATGTTGACCGAACCCTACGTAGAGCCGTCCGAATCGACATCAGCGCCGACGACGACCACCGAGCCGACGACGACCACCGAACAGACGGTTCCTGAGCCGACAACCGTTGAACCGACGACTACGGCGTCGACAACAACCACCACTCAGTCGTCTGCCGAGCAGACTCAGCCGATTGCTGAGTCCACTACAAAGTCGGCTACCGCCCGGTCGACCACTACCGAGTCGACCACTACCGAGTCGGCGACCGCCGAATCAACCACGGAGTCGGCCACCGCCGAATCAACCACGGAGTCGACCACCGCCGAATCGACTACCGAGTCGACCACTACCGAGTCGACCACTACCGAGTCGACCACCACCGAGTCGACCACCACCGAGTCGACCACTACACCGTCGGTCGCGGAGTCGACTACCGCGCAGTCAACCACTACCGATCCGGATGTGACCGCGAATCCAACGGCACCGTCTGAGACGTCGACTGACGCTATTGAACCCGAGGGCGCTCCGGCCCAAGCTCGCGTCAACTCGGACCTCCAGTCCTGGTGCGTCAACGACATGTATCCCCTGCCAGATATATGGCATGGAGGAGCGGGCTACAGCTGCAACTCCGAACCGGTCAACCTGGCGCTCGTCGATTCCGATGGAAAGGTGGTCGGCACAGTACAAGCGACTGTGGACCGAAAGATCCCTCTGGCGTGGAACAAGACAACATTCACGAGCGAATACACCCTCACGCTTCATTCCGCCACAGGCGACGGAGTCACCGCACTATTCACCGGAACGGGGTCGTGCACCAATATTGTCTATTGCAGCAAGGTAAGTGGAAGCAATAGCTTTGCACTAACCTACGCACCCGGAGCAACCGTCACCGCTGCCGCCGTATACAAGCTGAATGTAACTGGAGGGCTAACCAGGTGGACAGACATCACCTGGCTGGTGAATGTCAAGTCATCGAAGGGTACCGGTGTGATGCTGCAATGGTCCCCGAAGATTCGATGCGACAGCTCTCCTGGACTACGAAATAGTTCAGGATGCGTATTCCGCGATACAACGCCAGTGTGGACAGTGCGTAAAAACGCGGACTTCGCATCGCATGTTCGGCGTGCTCAGCAGACTAACCTTCCAGGCAAGGTGGATGGAGGAAACCCGCTGACTCGGCGTATCGACGAAACGATTATCGCCCAAAACCGCAGAGGGTCCTGTGGTCATGTCACCGGGCCTCGACCGGCGAACAACGATTGCGACGAGTATCCGTTCGCGTCAACCGACCAAGGCGGCAGAAATGGTGGTCAGGGGCGGACGTTCGCAAACTGTGGGGTCCCGCAGCACAACGGGATCGTTCAAATGACCCCGGGAGACATGTCGAATGTTGGAGGCTTCAGCGTATGCCTGATTCCCTCCGGGCAGAACCGATCTGCCGGCTCTGAGCTGGGCTGGTTCTATGCAAAGAATCGAGTGAGAGACTTCGATCCGTTCTTTGTCTACGCAGGAAACGTATAGCAAGACCGAATCAGTTTCATTGATCAATTTGTCGACTTAACCGCCACCGAACTGACAATATAGCTCCTATCAAGAGCGATCCAATGAGGAAAGAGCCTGGAATGCTGATCCAGATCGGGTCGGCACTGATTATCAGCGGCTGATCTCGTTCGTAAATCCACTCTCGATACGGTGGATTGAGTGCGAGATTTCCGTACGTCGCCACACCAGTCAGTAGCCCCAGAAATCCGAAGAGGAATACCAGGTTAATCGCCGGGCTGTTTGACTCACGCACGATACGGAATCCCTGATAGCGCAACGCACGCGCGAGAAGATGCAACGCAAGAGTGCCCAGTAGCAGGCCAACAAGGATCGGAGGAAAGAGAGACGGCGAAGATTCCACGTTTCCGAAACTCGTCCACACGCCTGGTACCGCCCCCGGGATGACGGTGTCGCGTGGTCCTCGGACATAAACCCAGCACGCCGCCGCGAACATGCCGGCGAAGGCTCCGTACGTCGTCAAAATTGGAAGTAACCGATCACCTGTTGCGCGGCGGGGCGGGGTCATTGACGAATTGTCCCACCACCCGTCGGCTCGGCTGCATAGCTGAACAGCCCTACTTCACGGAGGATGACTGTATGTTCCATTCCGCACTGGTCGATTTCGAAGCTCCGGTTCTGGTTCTCGGGCCGCGACCTCGTGAACCGTATGCCCACACTTACGGCAAGATCATGGGATTGAGCCCCGCCGTTGTCCGCTTGGTGTTGAGTTCGACCGCCGGCCCGGTCCGGATCACCGTCGACTCGGCGGACGCGGACCCTGAATTTCCCACCATCGACGATTGGGAGACCATCGAAGAAGGCACGATCGAGAGTGTTGTCGCTGGTCTACCGCCACTTCGATTGACAGGCGAAAGGATTCACGAGTTCGGATTCCTCGAGGGCTTACCGCTTGGCCTCTACCGCATCCGCG
The DNA here is from genome assembly GCF_029269915.1 of Rhodococcus sp. C3V. Classification (NCBI taxonomy): domain Bacteria; kingdom Bacillati; phylum Actinomycetota; class Actinomycetes; order Mycobacteriales; family Nocardiaceae; genus Rhodococcus; species Rhodococcus sp. C3V. Next base: position 13,989 of record NZ_JARJBE010000021.1, on the reverse strand, counting down.
CCGCGGTGCGCGGGAGGGATACCGATCGCACCGATCCCGAAGCGTTCATCCAGATCTGGCCCGTGACGGAAGTCGAGCCGACTCGTCTCTACAAGTCAGGTGACAGGGTCGAAGTACGCGACGTCTACAGCGACGACGGATACCTCCCGATCCCTGCACGACCAGGAAGCGTGCAGCACAATGTGGCGGCGGGTATCCGTGCTCGTAGTGCGACCGACCCGACAACTGTGCGCCGACAATGGGAACGGATCGCCGACTGGTTCTCCGAAAACGGATTTCCGCAAGCATTGGATGTCTTCGCGCCAGGCGCCGAGCAATCGGAAATCGACAGGGTCGAGGCACAGACCGGAATCGTATGGCCCACCGAATTGAAGGACTTCTACTCGGTCCAGAACGGTTTCGCCCCCGGCGCCTGGATGCAGTTCCTCCCCCAACACGACATGCTCAATCTGGATGCCCTGTTGGCTCATCACCGCGAAGCCCCGGCAGTGTACGAGCTGCCCGATGTCCCCGAAAGTGTTCCGACGTTGTCGGATCGCGCTCAGCCGGCTGGGACCCCGAGCGGAAAGTTTCTCCCGGACTACATCACCTTCGCAGAACGCGACGGATACGAATTATTCTGCGACACAAGGCAAGGAACGCTAGCGGGCTGCGTGACCGAGTACGCCCGCGAGAACGCGGACGACGCCGGGCCGCAGTGGACTTCGATCAGTGCGATGCTCGCAGATCTCGCCGAATCCCTGGAAACGGGTCAGCCCTTCGCTGACGGCTGGATCCCAGAGCTGGGCGATGGCGTGTTTGCCTGGAAGTGGACGCCTAAATAGAGGAGGCTGGTTCTGCCCGCTCATTGCTGATTGCTGGTGACGCCCGCGTACCGCGGGCTCACCATCAGGCGATTGAATTCAGCGCCGACCATGCCAACAGCTGAGGCCCCGAGCTGAGACATGCCGGCGGGCGAGCCAGTAAATCCGGAGACACCCCCTACCGAAAAATTGGCTTGAACAGCGAAGATGACACGTCCCCTCTTGCTCGCCCTCCGCGAGACAGAGGACCTGCCTCAGCGCAGCACATGCCACATCGGAAAGGGGAGAAGATGCAACCCGCAGTCATGGGAGCAATCGGGGCCACGATGGTCATCGGGGGAGTGCTCGCGATCATCTGGTCACGCCGCACGGAGGTGCGCCGCGGGCGCCCCGACACGATCTTTCGCTACGCATGGTCCTCGGTGATCATCTGGTTCGGTGCACTCCCGATCGCCGCAGCAATCGTCGACGGCGCCCACCTGTCGGCCAAGCTGCGTGATGTCGCGTACGCGCTGGTACTGGTTGCCGGCCTCTCCGCCACCGTGTGGTTCGTGGGCGCAGGTATTCGCGCCCGGCGTGCGGAGTTCCGTGAGCTTCAGCGTGAATTCCTCGACGACGGCCGAACGCCACCGAGGTACTTCTGGACTCCCTGGGCGATCTTCGGATGGACCCTTGGATTCGGAGCGGTCCTGGTCTTCGGTGGCGGTCTCGCGGCCGGGTCGATCATCGGTGCTTTCCTCGACGGTCTGACCGCTGACGATGTCGACCGCATCGCACAAAATCTCGCAAATATCATCGCTGCCAGCGCTTTTGCGTTGCTGCCGATCTCCGCCTGGGCCGGGCTCTGGCGGTGGTGGCGTGTGCGCGCCGAGCTGCGCGATCAGCAACTAGAGGAAGTTGAACCGGCGAGCTAGTGGCGCGGACCCGATTTCGCGAAACCCGCCATCGGGGCTGTCTACAGGCATGTGCAGCCCGCACACCGCAGATACAACGAGGAGAAGTGAGTTGCTGTCCCGAACCGCGCACGACCGGTGGGTCGTGCAATCCGGCCACCTGATGCTCATCGTCCCCTACGCGCATGTCTCGGAAGAGGCGGTCATTCGGAAATTCTGCATCGGCCCCGGTGCCAGACGGAGAGCACACCGATGGCTGCGGCTCGCCCCCTTCGACTCTCAAAAATAGGTTCTACCTGCATAGATGACACGTCCCCTTCGATGTCCCGTGCTGTCGAGCGCACTTCTCCGGCGTGGCGTGGAGCACGGGCGAGGCGAAAGCGACGCGGGAACATGGGCGCACCTGTGTGGGGCCGGATACGCGAATACGGCTTAGGTTCAAAGAAAGTCAGTTGCAACAATGCAAATATGTCTTGTAAAGTTGGAAATCTCGAACCCAGCAACACCAGCGATGAAAGGGGGACCGCCGAGATGCCTCCGCTCTACACCTCGACCTATCACTACGACGACCACACCCTGACCGTCCCAGCGCCCGGACGTGCATTGATCGAAGAAATCGACCTGGTCGAGTCCCTTCCGGGAATCGGACCGAAAGGAGGTGGCCGGTACATCGGAACCGTGGTCGCAATCGGGCCGAAGCACACTCGAATTCACCGCCCCTATGACGGCATCGAGATGACTCTCCCCAATGCCGACATCAAGCCGTGGACGGCACCGTTCGAGACCGCTGCGTTCGCCGCCGGTTGCTACGGTCCGCTTGCGGAGCTGCCAGGATGGCACTGGTTGCGTTGGACCGTCGCCGAACACCTCGCCCACGACCTCACGGTAGGGGCAGCAAATGACGCTGGAATCGCCTCGGGCACAGAAACATCCAATACGAAGTCTCTCGTTGTGGTCCCGTGTGGCTCCACTAAGGCCGCTGTCCCCTCACCTGCCGGACAGCTCTACCTCAGTACCTATCACCGGCTGGGCCTGCGTGCCGCCGCCGCTCTGACCGGCCCTGATTCAATCCGAATCTTGTCCGCACGTCACGGACTTCTGCCTCTTCACCGCGAAATCGCGCCCTATGACCTGCGTTTGGGGCAGCCCGGCGCAGTCACCGCCACGACGCTGCGACAGCAGGCAGGCGAGCAGGGCCTCCTCGATCACCCTGACGTCGTACTTTTCGGTGGGCGTGCCTATGTCGAACTGGCCCGCCAGGTCTGGCCCCACGCTCGGACTCCGCTGGCGGGAACCAAAGGGATCGGCGAACAGCAGCAGCGTTTGGCCGGCATCGTGTCCGCCGGCCACCTGAACTAAGGAACGCCGGAGATCGCTGCCGTGCAATCGCGGGCTCCCACCTGCCCTGTCGGCCAACGAGAGCCGCGCATCATAGCGAAAAACGGCCGTGCATATGGCGAAGTAATTCGGCGAGATATTCGCTAACGTCAGCTCCAGCGAGCACACACCATTCACCTACGAGAGGTACGCAAAATATGTTTCCGACAACATCTTCCGAAGTTGCCGTGTCCTACTACCCCGGGTGGTCGTGGGTTCCGTGGACGTTCGTGGTCCTTGCGCTCGCGCTCTCGATCGGCCTGGTGTTCATCGGGGCATCGGCATGGGCGCGGGAGCGTCACGACGATGATCCCGCGGCGCTGATGGTTTGCATCGGGTGCGGTGTCCTCGCCACCCCGGTGTTGGCCATTTCGCTGTGGCAATCGGCTCGTCACACTGAAATGTTCAGAATCGTGATCCTTCTGGCGCTTGTGATCATCGCGGCCGTCGCGATAGCGGCGCACTACGGTTTTCGCGCCGCGAACACCCAGCTCCGCGGACTGGGGGCGTCGGTGCCAGGTGAGGTTGTCGCGGTACCCGCAGCGATCGCCGGGGTCGTCGCGGGTGGTGTACTGATCGGCGACGGACTCAATCGAGCGGCGGCGTGGGTTCCGACTACGGTGGCGACTTTGCTGATCGTGGTTGGCGGCTTACTGCTGTACGGATTCCTTTCGGCGAAATCTTCGCGATCCTGACTCTTTGGAGTGTCAGCAGAACTGCGGCGACGTGTCAGGATCCGCGACGGAATTTGTGCTGAAAAGCGCAGGCGCACAGACCATTGAGTGAGAGTCCAGTTCGGACCGGCTTGTAACTATGCAAAGAAGCCTTGTATAGTGACAAGCCTGAACGGACTTGGCCTCCACGAAAGGTGTTCCAATGGCGATACTTACGATCCCCGAACAGTTCGAGCGCGCATTCATCGCTGCTGCAAATGCTGCAAACGACTTCCCCGACGACCTCGACCTGTCCGTCGACGCCGCGCGAGAACGCATCTACCTTTCCAACAATTTTCCCGGATATTGCCCCTACCTGCGTCTTACTGCCCGCGAAGGAGACGAGGTCACCGTCGAAATCTGCTCCATCACGAACATTCGCCCCGATGTCGAAGGTGGCGAATGGAAGCACTTCGACGGTGTCGAAGCGGCTGTCGCCGTTAATCTTTCCGACATCGACGTGGCAGCCCAGACCGCGGTCGAACATTGGATCACCACCCTCTGATTGGCTTGCTGCGCAATGCGGGGAAACAGCGTTTGACGTGCGGAGATGGCACGTCCCCGCTTCCTGGTGGTCAACGGTTCGCCGGCCAGACCCCTCCGGCAAGTTTCTGGTCTGGCCACGACGCCTATCGAGATGTCGGAGTGTCCCGGCATTATCAACACAATCTCGGCGGCATCCACGCGATGTCGCCCATGCAAGGAGAGAACAATGAGCGAAAGCCTCCACACGATTGCCAACCTCGACGACCCCGACCACGTCAGCCGAGTCCGCCGAACATCCTGGAGGGTATGCGGCGCCCTGATCGTGGCCTTGGCGCTGGTGGGCGCAATCGCCCTCGCCGCCAGTACCCGGAATCTCACCTGGGCAGTGGCAAGTTTCGGATTGGTCCTGGTTATTGCATCGGCCGTCGCTGCGACTCTGTACGACGGACGAACCGCCAGCCTTGCTCAGAGACTGCTCGCGCCGCTGTTCGGGCTGGTCCTGCTCGGCATGGCAGTAGTGGTGTACCTCGACGGCACGTTCAGCGCGTTCGTGTGAGGAGTTGGACCGAACGGAGACGACGATGAGATGGGCCGAGGTCGACGTCCGCGAGTGGGCCCGACACATGCTTGCTCCCGGCGCGGCCTGCATTCTCGACACCGAAACCGCTGACCTCGATTCCGCAGTAATCGAGGTCAGCGTCATCGACGCCTTGACCGGCGCCGTTCTGCTGGACACTCTCGTCGACCCCGGCGGAATCGAGATCCATCCCGATGCCTACTCCGTCCACGGGCTCACCCTCGACGACCTCGTCGACGCACCCCGTTGGCCGATGGTTCTCGACGCCTTGATCGCGGTCACCGCTGGGCGAATGGTGCTTGCGTACAACGCAGACTTCGATCGCGCACGCATCCTCGACGACAGTCGCCGCCACGACGTACCCGCCGAGCACTTGGCCGATGCCAGCCGTTGGGATTGCATCATGAAGCGCCGAGCCGAAGCGGAAGGCGTCAACCGCTACACCCGCCTCGGCGCAGCCCATCGAGCGCGCGGCGACGCAGAAGCTGCCCGGAGGATTCTTCTCGAACTCGCCGGGCACTGAATTCATTCCACAAATCGTCGGCTCGGTTTCAGCTGGACCGGCCGACCTTCGTGGAAACTATTCACCCGTCGCGCTATTCGGCGCAAAGAGTCGACTCCTGATCGCCACCAATGACGCTGACCTGAATTGCACAATGCAATGAGGCATTGTATTGTTAGGTCAACGTCAACCGAGAGGCTCCGAAAATGACCGTCATCACCGCCGAGATTGTGGAAACCGCGTTCGGGCTCGGAAACGACAGTGGCGATGCCCATCTGGTGCTCGTCGGTGACGTCGTCAAGGTCCTTCCCGCGCGAGAAATCGACCGCTCGATGCTGCTCCTCGCCCCCTGGGAGGTGCTCGTCGAGATCGGCGAATACGCCACCGACTACGCCGCGGTCGCTGACGAACTCAACAACGACCCCTACCGTGGCAGGTACGCGCTCCCCGAAATCGCTTCGTGAGCTGCGAAATGTGGTGACCGAGCGCACCGGAACCTGCAACCCGAAGATGCCCTGACGGTGGGCAAACACCGCCAGGGCCGACAGTCACAGACAGGACCCGCGACCATGAACAATGCTATTCGCCCACACATCGGCCGACCCGCCGGCAGCCTGCAACGCCAGCGACAGCCGCGCGCCATCGCCACCCGGCGCGCGATCTTGGACGCGTCGGCCGCGACATTCGACACCGAGGGCTACGCCGCAGCCAGTATCAACACGATCATTGCCAACTCTCGCATCACCAAAGGCGCACTCTATTTCCACTTCGCGTCCAAAGGATCCATCGCCCACCAACTCATCGAGGACTGGGACACCGTAGTCGCACAAGCCTTTTCCTCCGCGGCGGAAACTGGCGAACCGGTCGTGACACAACTGCGATCCATCTTCGCGACCCTCGCCCGTCAGGTCGACGAAGACCGGACGGTCCGCGCCGGAATGAAGCTCACCCTCGACCCGTCCGTCGAAGGCGCGAACACGTCGTACCGACGCTGGATCGACAACACCAGCGACCTCGTCGAAGTGGCGATCACCTCCGGCGCGATCAAAGACACCTCGCATGGCCACCGTCTCGCCTGGAATCTCTGCGCAGGCTTCTCGGGAGCGGCCAACGCTGTCGCAGTCCTGCGAGAAGACCTGGACCTTCCGACCAGAGTCGACGACCTAGTCACAGCGCATCTGAATCTAGTCGAGTGAACTGAGGGAAAAGGTTAGCGAGGCAACGAACTTGGAACGTATGAGGGCGTTCCAGCCCTTGAAGCGCAAGTGGCCCACCCCCGGCGAGTACACAGCCGGTTGGCGGGCCATTATGCGTTGCGGGCAGAGATACCCCTTCGATACTCGCCCCTCCGCACTCATACGATATGCCTCGCCGAAATGATGCGGCAACCACTTTCTGTAACACCTCAGCATCGGTCTTTGTGCAGCTCACCCCACTCGATTTCGAAAGTATGTTCGACTATGGTGGTGCGATAAGGCTATGACGGAGGAGGTCAGCACCTGTGACCACCGACCCGGACACGCTCGCGGAACTGTCTCCCGCTGGCCGCATCGAGGCACTACGTCGACGCATGGCCTCGATTCCCGCCCGAACCGACGGCTCCGCCGCCCCCGCCGTACCCACGGAACGGGCCGAGGCGCGATTCGAGACGCGCCCAGAAACGATCACCGAATCGGCGACCAGTGTCCTCGAAGTCCCGTCGGCGATCGCCACACTTCTCCCCAGACGCGGACTCGCACGCGGGTCGGTCGTGGCCGTCGACGGAGTGTCATCGGTCCTGCTGAGTCTGCTCGCCTCGGTGACTGGCAGCGGCAAGCATGCTGCGATCATCGGCCTACCGAAACTGGGTTTGCTTGCTGCAACGGAAATGGGGTCGGACCTGGCCCGATGTGCCTTGATTCCCTCCCCGGGTGCAGCCGCGATCGACGTGGCGGCAATCTTGCTGGACGGGATGGATCTCGTTGTCCTCGGCCTTGCCGGCGCGGTCGTTCCGCCGACCCGAGCACGCGCTGTGGTTGCTCGTGCGCGCAGCAAGGGCGCGTGCCTTGTAGTCACCGAAGGGCGGTGGGATGGAGCAGACATCCGCATCGACTCGCATGTGGCCGGCTATACCGGAATCGGGCAGGGCTACGGCCGCATCACAGGCATTTCCGTCGATGTCGAAGTAAGTGGCAGGGGAGTGCGCCCAAGGTCCGCCAGATTTGATCTGAGCGCCACAGATGGCGTCGTGGGATGGAACCCTCACGCGCCCGAACAGTCCGCACCGCTACCGCTTCCACACGCACTATGACCGCTCCCGATTTCACCGGCTGGCGTGAACCCTGGCCACTGACCCCCACGCTGCACCAGCTCGCCGAGCCCAAGTCGGTCGTGGTGGAGATGAACCGTGCGCTGCCGCTGGCCAAGAACGCGCAGCGACCCGACCGGCTGCCACTACGAGTGCTCGCGGGCGGACTCCGGTTGGAGGGCACCATGCCCGGTGACCTCTATGCGTGGGCACGCCTCAGCGACGGACAGTGGCTCTGTTGTGTGAAGATTCACGCCACTACGGGCGACGGTAAAACAGGATTGGACCTGTGGTTATGGGTTACCTCCGATGCGGTAAGCGCCGCACAATAGAAACTGCCCGCACGGCGCACCGTGCGGGCAGAGAGTGTGCTGTCGATCAGAGGGTCAGCGGTTCCCGAACAGGGGTGCGGTCAGGCGCTGCCACAGGCTGCGCGGTGCATTCGCACGAGCGATGGCGTCCGCCTCGGCTTGTTCCGCCGCCTCTTGGGCAGCGATGCGGGCACGTGCTTCGGCGCGATTTTGTTTCATCCTCTCGGAGTGATCGTTGACACTGCCACGCGTGTTTTCCACGACTCGCTCGGCGAGTTGAATCAGATCCGGGCTTGCCCCGTACGTGGGCGTGTTCCGATTGGTCATCACTAGCGGCGAATTCTCGTCCCAATCACCGGTTTCCAGGTCTCGGATGAGAACACCATTGAAGAGCGCATCCTTGGTCGCCAAACTAAAGGCCCATCGCTCGGCCGGACCGTCTTCGTCCTCGTGGACGTAACGAAGCCTGTGGAACCTGGCGGCGAGGCCGCCCTCATCGAGGTAGCTCTCGACGAGCCTCCACTCTCGGTGTTCTGGTGAGACGTCCTTCAGTTCGAGTCTGTTCTCTTCGAGCACCTCGCGGACTTCCGTCAGCGTCTCGAAGTAGCCGCTGACCAGCGGGTGCATCACCTGGTGGTAGTAGACATCTGACATGTAGTGCTCCCCCTTGTGAAATGGCCGTCGATGCCACTGTGCCACGAACTCCCGGTCAGGCAGCGGGAGCGACGCGCACGAGTCCGGGGCGTGCGTGCGGCGCTCTGCGGTCCGCTGACCTGCACGTGTTCCGGTTTTGAACAAAGATACGAGAGTCCGGATACGGCGATGCCCCGGCGACGTCGCCGGGGCATCAGGAGGTGTTCAACTGACGACTCGTCAGCAAGTTAACGCCACGGAATCGGTCAATCGCGCATACGCCGGGTCTTGGCCTCGCGCCGGATCTCCGGCGCGCAGAGGATGGCCAACGCGACAGCGGACACCACGGCCAGACACACACCGCAGGCGACACCAGCAAGGTAAGGGGTGAAGGCGAGAAAGATGGTCGCGAGTGCGAACCCGCCCGCGATGCCGGCCACTCCTGCCCTGATCGTTGTTTCGCGCACTCGCCGAGTTGCCTTCGGAATCATGGGTTCGGCGCTTCCATCGGTGCCCGGCCAGGTCTGTGACCGCACATCAGCGCAGATCGGGCAGTAGCTTTCGTCCCTGGCATACGTCCAACCTCGTTCGAGAACGGATTCGATGTCAGCGCAACCGTTTCCGTTCTCCTCGGTGGTGATTCCACATCCATTGCAGCTCAGATATGGCGACGTCATCGTCATCGCTGCTCGCCATCGACGCTCGACGGACTCACGGGCAGCAGTACCGCGGCGATGCGCGTCTGTTCCCATCGCGATGGACGGCGGCTGACTTCCGATCTTCCATCGACGAGGTCGCTGAGCGATCGGGCAATCTGATCGTCGGTTTCGTAGCCGTTCCCCCAGATGCTGGCTGGTCCTCGAACACCGCGGTTGTTGTCGATGACTGTGTAGACGACGCCCTCGCCTTCGGGGTTCGGCCTGGTGAGGATGACGAATTGGTGGTCGTCGGATACCGCACGGACGGTCCACCACAGGTCTGCCGGTTGAACGAACTGAACGCGGTGCCCGGCAGTGAGGGCACATGCCGTGATCGTCGAGGGTGAGGATCGTGTTGCGATGCTCATGATGCGCTCTGCTCTCTGTGGTGGGGTATCGGAGATGGCGTGTGGGGTGTCAGCAGTTCGTGGTGGGAGCGATGCCGGCGAAGCGGTCGTCGAGGAACTCGAGTGCGCCGGGTAGGCCGATCACCGCCGCCGAGAGGTGGTCGGGTGCGGAGACAACATCGGAGGTGACCGCCACCCCGGCTTCGCAGTACCGCGCCATTGTCGAGTCGATCGCCTCGACCGGGATCAGGACGTCGGTTCCGGAATGCCACTCGTACACAGGGGCATTGGGCACCGAAGAAACGTCTTCGACGCTGTTGTCGGCGAACACGGCCTGAATGCTCGTGCTGTCGAGCAGCGCCATGCCGACATCAGGATCCGCGACATCGGCAAGGGATCGGCCGGTGCCGTACAACATGATCTCGTTGGTGCAGGCATTCGCGATCTGATCACGCAGCTGCTGCCCGGCAGCGTTGAGCTGACTCGTGATCGGCATACGGTCCGGGTATTCACGTTCGAGACCGAGCGCCGCGGCCATAGCCAGCCCGAATGCCGGGTGTTTTTGCTGGCCCAGAGCCTTGGCCATCTTGTCGATGCTCATCGGAGCACCGCCGTAGGCGCTGCCCGCGAGCTCGAGTTCCGGAGCGTAGACCGGGGCGATCGCCGCGGCCATCGCCGTCGCCATTCCGCCGCCGGAGTAGCCGGCCATCCCAACGGGGCTCGCGCCGAGACCGAGCACGTCGAATCGTTGCGCGGCGCGGATGCCGTCGAGGGTGATCTGTCCGCCGAGCTTGGCCGCCCCGTAGGCGCTGGACGGGCCGAGATGGTCGGGGACGGCTACCGACCATCCCTTCGCGATGGCGAGGTTCAGGCCAGGGGCTTCGCGGATCGCCAGCTTCGGATCGTCGGTGTACATCGCGGTCGACGGCGCACAGCCGAGCCCCAGAGCATTGATGATGTGCTGATACGACAACAACGGCCGACCCGGCGCGGCGCCGCGAGGTGAAAGCACCGTGGTCACCGCAGCAATCGGGTGACCCTCGGAATTCGTCGACCGGAACTTCAGCTGCACCGCATCGGTGTTGAGAAAGCCTGCCGGCGCCGACACAGGCCGTGCAGCGAGCACATCACCAGGTCGGTGATCGGCCAGATCGCCGGGCGAGGCGTAGAAGCTGTCGGTCAACGCGGCCGGGTAGATGATCGGCGACGCACTCGCTGCCGGGGCGAGGGCAACGACCGCAGCGGTGCCGGCCGCACAAGCGGCCAGAAGAGCAGCGATAGTTCGGACGTGTGATCGCGGGGCGATGGGGCGCATTCCTCAGCTTTCGTCGAAGTCCGAGCGCAGTGCATCGCTCACGAACGAACGAGCGCCACGGCCGGGTTAGTCACCGAGCGGCTCGATGACCTGCGCATCGTGTCCGAAATCGGGCGTTGAACTCAACGGGGTGTCCCCTGATTCTGAGGGCGAGGAGGCGCCCGGCCGGCCGATCCTTCGAGGAGTGAGGGGACGTGTCGTCTTACCAGGTGAAAGGCTATTTATAGACTTCTAGGATCAGTGATCCCGATGGCCGAACCCGGCGGACGTGTCCGGCGGTGCGTCGCGCTCTTCCGGTTTCTCCACGATGAGTGGCCTCACCCCAGCCTTGTACCGAAACCCCCACCAACCATTCGGCAAAAGAACCATTCCGGCCTGACCCTCGTCAGGCGGCGGACTCCAGCCCTCGTCCGGGGCAGGCGTTCGAGTCATATCGACAGTGTCTCAACCTCCCGGAAACAGCCGCGAAGCAGGACAAACCCGCGCACAGTGGACAGATGAGTCCCGCCACGGGAAAGCCAGTGCGGTCGTCACTGATCTGGATCAAGAACGTGTTCGAGGAGGCTTTCAGATGATCGCAGGTGGTTGGACCTGGTGGCTTCCACTGCCGTGGGAATGGCGGATAGCTCTCTCCGAGGTGACTCCGTGCGAGTTCGGGGGCACACAGTGTTACTGAAGCCCTGGTAGATATGACGAAGCCGCCGGAACCTGAAGGTGTCCAGCGGCTTCACAGGGCCGGTGCCCGTCTTGCGCCTCTCGGCAAGTGGCCGCTCGAAGCGGCATTTCTGGGGTGGTACCCGGGGCAAAGAACCGAACACCGACAGCCTCTACAACGAAGACCGTCGCAGAGTTATTCCGCGCAGCTGACCAGCGCAGCAGCTCATTTTCTGGTGATGATCGTCCGCAGCACGAAGCGAAAGATGACCGCCGTACCGGCTCCGACTGCGACGCCGGCCATCACGTCGGCGAGGAGGACCCCGACGGTGGTGCCGAGGACTGTGGCCGCTGCGATCGCTAATGCAACATCAGCAGATGCCGGCCGAGGACTGGTGATCGCAGAACCCCTCTCCATGCTGCTGACGTACTCACCGAGATCATCACACGCCGTTTGAAGCGGAAGTCGGACCCACGCTGTTCAATTGGGAAAGTGACGTACCGATCAATTGCCGCGTCCACTATCGGAAAGAGGCCGTGATGGCTGGGACGATTTTCTTCTCGTCGGGAGCGCGCTGGACTGCCAGTTCGTCGGTTTTTGATCTCGCTCTGGAGGCGCTGATTCCGATGATCTCGGACCTCGAGACTCACGAGGTTGTCGTTGCCCTCAACGAGGGCAACGTCGGAATGCTCGACGTTGAGGATTTGTCGCCGCACGGAAGAGCTGAGGTGTTGCAGATTCTTGCCGACAGGCGGCATTGGGAATCGGTACAGACGGTGATTACCGGTGGCCAAGAGTGGATTGATGCACTCGAGGAACCGATGGCGGAGCTGTCCGCCCTCGCAGCTGTCGCGATGCGAAAGGAAGGTGACGGCTCATCGGATAGCGGAATACGCCTCCGAAATCGCTAGCACCGGTCACCATCGGAAGACCAGCACGGATGTCGGCCCTACGTAGTTCAATAGAGGCAGTAGTCGAATATGAGGAGGTCAGCCGGTGTGTGGGCGCTATGCCAATCGAAGCTCAGGTAAGGAATTGCAGTCGTTTTTCGACACCATGCAAACAGTCGGCGACGAGCTGCCCCCGTCCTACAACGTCGCCCCCACACAGCCTGTCCGGGTGATCCTCGAACGAACCCCACGCGAGGAACCCGACTCCGAGCCCCAGCGCCAGCTCCGGACGGTCAATTGGGGTTTGCTCCCTGCCTGGGCGAAAGACCGGAAGATGGCGTCCAAGTTGATCAACGCCCGCAGTGAAACCGTCACGGAGAAGCCATCATTCAGAAGTAGTGCATCCAAACGGCGCGCCATCGTTCCCGCGAACGGATACTACGAATGGATGAAAAGCGAAGAGGGAAAGAAGGTTCCGTACTTTCTTCACGGAGACGGCGACGTGATCGCGATGGCTGGACTCTACGAGTTGTGGCCCGATCCTGAACTGCCCGAAGACGATCCGAACAAGTGGGTATGGACCTGTACAGTCTTGACTCGGCCAGCTACGGATTCCACGGGACACATACACGACAGATCCCCGCTGATCCTGCCCGAATCGTTCTGGGAACACTGGCTCGATCCGAACCTCACCGACAAAGGCGAGGTCCAGGCCATGATCAATTCCGTTCCGGAGCCGCATCTCGAACCCTACGAAGTCTCGACTGCGGTCAATAGTCCGAGGAACAACGACCCGAGCTTGCTCGAACCGGTCCACTGATTGACGTTCTGGGCCTTCGCGCTCGACGAGAGGTCAGGATTCCCGCATCGTCACCCGGGCGAGCATCTGCTCCATCTGCGGCCATCCGAGAGCGAGGTTCGATCCGTTCATCTGGACCCGTGTGTTCCACTCCGGAGCGAAGGCATCGAACATGATCCGAGCAGCGGGAGCGAGTACGTCCCGCTCGACGGCAACAACGGTGTCGGCCTCCCAACTGAACTCCCCGTCGATGGAATCGGGTTCGCCGAACACCGACGTCAGACGCTCGGACGCGTAGCCCAGATCCGCTAGCTCTGACGCAGTGTAAAAATCCTTGCTCATTGCTTCCTCCGAATCGCCGAGAGATCGTGCACATCATCGTGCCGCAACACCGCGCCGGGCGGGCCTCACGGACGCGTGAAGTGCCGGGAGAGGGGGTTTGTGACCCCGTAGGTCGAATCCGGGCAGGTGTGGTTCTCTGACGCCGACAGATGCACTGCGCCGGAAGGCGAGGACCCCAGGAGCTGCGATGTTGACGATGGCAACCCGAACCCCCGTCGACGCGGACGCAGCTCGTGGAGACGGGAAGCCGCAGACGCTGTGACCGACGAACACACCATGTCCTCACCGGCCAGATTCCGCAGGGCCGGGGACCGGGCAGCAGCGCGTCTGCGGAAACGAGCCGAGTGGGCTTTCACTGCGG
>NZ_JARJBE010000082.1:0-383 GCF_029269915.1 Rhodococcus sp. C3V | reverse complement strand
GTAACAAGGTAGCCGTACCGGAAGGTGCGGCTGGATCACCTCCTTTCTAAGGAGCTTCTCCAATGTCAGGGTTCACACAGGTGAATTACTGGTTGGCAGAGACCGTTTCGGACACGATGTTGTCCGGCGGTTGCTCATGGGTGGATCGCTGACAAACTTGATCGTCGTACGGTTTCTCCTCTGTGGGAAACCGACGAACAATATATCGACATACTGTTGGGTCCTGAGAGAACACGCGAGTGTTTCCTCGAAGGAAGTAACGACAATGTTCAGGCGCGGTCATACCGCAAGAATTTTTTCTTGTTGGTGTCTGCTTGGAGCCTGAGTGTTGTGTGTTGTTTGAGAACTGCACAGTGGACGCGAGCATCTTTGTTGTAAGTAAT
>NZ_JARJBE010000081.1:0-385 GCF_029269915.1 Rhodococcus sp. C3V | reverse complement strand
CGACGTCGTTGTCGGTTCCCGCGACTGCCATCACGGGTGCGGCGGTTGATCTGACCGCTACCGTGGCTCCGAATACTGCTGTCGGTACGGTGCAGTTCAAGTCGAACGGCACGGCAATCGGCTCCCCGGTCACGGTGACTGGCGGTGTTGCGACTCTGTCGCACGCGTTCGATGCTGCTGGCGCTCAAAGCGTTACGGCTGACTTCACCGCTGGTGCAGGGTTCGTCAGCTCGTCGGCGCCTGCTCAGACGGTGACCGTGTCGGATCCGGCTCCAGTGGATGTGGAGACCACGACGTCGTTGTCGGTTCCCGCGACTGCCATCACGGGTGCGGCGGTTGATCTGACGGCGACGGTTGCTCCGAATACTGCTGTCGGTACGGTGCA
>NZ_JARJBE010000020.1:0-62770 GCF_029269915.1 Rhodococcus sp. C3V | reverse complement strand
GGGACTTGATCTGCGGAGCAGCCAACAAGACGGCGATCGTGACCCTCGTCGAGAGGCGGACCCGATACGTGATGCTCGGACATCTCCCCGGCGGGCACACCGCCGCAGAAGTGGCGGGTTCAATCGGTCGATGCAACACCGGGTTGTTTCATGAGTGTAGTTGGTCGTCAAAGACTTCGGCGGGAGTCTTCCACTTGAGCACTTTTCGGGGGCGGTTGTTGAGCGTGTGCGCGATGGCTTCGAGATCCTCGGCGGACCACCGCGACAGGTCAGTTCCCTTCGGGAAGTATTGGCGGAGCAGCCCATTGGTGTTCTCGTTCGACGGACGCTGCCACGGTGAATGCGGATCGGCGAAGAATACCTGCGTCCCGGTGTCCATCGCGAACTGGGCATGAGCGGACAGTTCCTTGCCCCGGTCCCACGTCAACGTCTTGCGCAACTGCTGCGGCAGCGCGGCCATCGACGCCGTTAGTGCTGCGTTCATCGCGATGGCACCGTAGCCACCGAGCGCCGGCCCGTTCTTCACATACGCCTGCTCACCCCAGCCCTGCTGGCGCGGCAAATGCACCAGAAGGGTTGCACGGCTGCGACGTTCGACAAGGGTTCCGATCGCCGAACGGCCCACACCGATGATGAGATCACCCTCCCAGTGACCGGGGACGGCACGGTCTTCGGCCTCGGGCGGGCACTGACTGAGGACGACATCGGCGCTGACGTGACCCTGCGGCTTGTTGCGCGAGCGAGCCCGCGGCTCCCGCAACGCCCGCCCGGTGCGCAGGCACGCCACCAGCTCACGCTTGAGCGCCCCGCGGCCTTCGATGAACAGGGACTGATAGATCGCCTCGTGGCTGATACGCATGGATTCATCATCGGGGAAATCGACCCGCAGCCGCTGGGAGATCTGCTCCGGACTCCACGCCACCGACCACCGCCGGTCGGCCCGGTGCGGCTTGTTCAATCCCTTCCACGGCGGCGGTGTGGGGCCCGCGACGATCGTGCCATCGGGACGGCGGACAACGTCGGCCAGACGGTCCTGCACGTACTCCCGCAATTCGACGTTGGTCACGAGTTTCGCTGTTTTCGGGCGCTTGGCAGCCTGCTGGGCTTTCCACTGCGCCACCAATGCTCGATACTCGAGCTTCCCACTCCTGGTCGCGGCGTTGCGGCGCAACTCACGCGAAATCGTTGCCGGACTGCGTCCGATCTGTCGTGCGATCTCGCGCACCCCACAGTCCTGGGCGCGTAGCAGCGCGATCTCTTCCCGTTCGGCGAAGGAAAGGTAACGGCCCGCAGGCTCATCAAGGCTTAGTGGCGTCATACCGCCAGCGTGACGAAACCACCGCGACCCCACCGGCACCGACCCACCGACTGCGATTGATGCCTCCGCCGTGCTCATCCCTGTCGCGATCAACCGCCAGAACTGGCGTTGCACCGCCCGCGAGGGCTGCGGCCGCCCCGGCGAACGCATCGCTGGCCGCAGCGCCCGATCAGCCCGCCACTGCCGACGCAGTCCATCGGGAACATCGCTGGTCTTCAGACTCCAGTCTGCCGTCGCCATCGCGCACACCTCCGAGATCAGGGTGTTGCGACGACCAGTTGAATCCACCTTGACTGCCGGCATCGCTGTGATGGATCAGTCCGTCACCGACCCGATTTCCACCGTGACCGCGTCGCCACAACGCCATCTTCAACGCCGTGGTGACCATCGCCGTGTCCTTCACTGTCGAGGCATGCCAGCCGACAATTGCCCGGGAGAAGCAGTCGATCACGAATGCGACGTAGACGAATCCAGCCCAGGTTCGGCAATAGGTGAAGTCGGTAACCCATGTGCGGTTCGGAGCGTCAGCGGTGAAGTCGCGATCGAGCAGATCGGGTGCCCGCCGACTGTCCTTGCCGCCCGGAATTGTAGTTCGGTGCTGCCGGCCTCTGACCACCCCGTTCAGTCCTTCGTCGCGCATCAAGCGGTCGATGGTGCAGGCCGCGACATGGCGGCCTTTGCGGCGCAGGTGAGCAGTCATCTTTCCTCGGCCGTAGAGCCCTTCGGCAGTGCCGATCGTGGCCCGCAGTTCCTCGATGAGGTGGGCGTCGGTGATCGTCCGTGCAGATGGTGCTGCGGTTTTCCAGTTGCGATACGTGCGTGGGGCGACCTGGAATCCTTGTGCGGTGAGCACTCGGCAAATCGACTCGACCCTGAAATTTTGTGCACGCATATCGTCGATGAACCGGACTATCAGCGGCGGCGAGGGTCGAGTTCCCTTGCGAAGAAAATCGATGCCGACTTCAGAATTTCGTTGGCTTCCTTGAGTTCTCGGTTCTCACGCTCAAGATCTTTGATGCGTTGCTGTTCCGCAGACGTAGCACCGGGAACTTGGTTGGCATCAATCTGGGCTTGCTTGGCCGAAGTTCCGCAGCGATTCGGCGCCGATACCGAGTTTCGGGCCTATCACCTGACATGCCGAGTAGACGGACCGATATTCGTAGAGGTGATCGAGGACCATCCTGACGGCTCGCTCACGTTGCTCGGGCGGGTAACGCTTGGGCATGATCTGCATCCTTCACAAAAACGGATGCGGCATCAAACCCGGCACGGTTCATGCTTCGAAGAATAACCCGTAGCCTCTTGAGACGGTTTGCCTCCGGCACTGTGCAGAGACAGCCCGGTCGAATCTCGACTGGGTCGAATGTTCGTAGACGTGACGGATCGACTGACGGGGTGAGATCAGTGTGCCGGGAGGACTCCGGAGTCCCGTTCGGTCCGAGCCAACTCGATGTTCGCGTGTAATGCCGGTCGTTTCAAACCTGTGTTCCTGCAGAGTGTTTTGATCTTGAACTGCCCGGTCTCGTACGTTTGCAACAGGTACGCAGGCTCTTCCGGCGTCAGCTTGTGCTGACGGCCCTTCTATTGCGCGGTGTGAGTCCTAGGGTTGCACGTCTCGCATCGAAGGGGCTGCTCGAGCCAATGAGTCGAGTAGCCACTCGAAGCCCGCTTCCACGGCATCGGATGTAGACAGTGTTCCTGCAGCTGCAGTGAGTGGGTAGTCGTTGGGGGATGAAGATCGGTTCGCGTAGGCTTCCTCTACAACACGGTCGAACAAGTCTTGTGTGTCGCTTCCCGCAGGTGCTCGCAGCAGGTACACGTGGGTGCCCGCAATCCACTTTACATATTCCGAGTACACGAGATAAGCGCGCTGCGGGGTGGTGTATCCGATCGTTTGCATGATCGACAGTCCGATTTCTTGGGCTTGGAGCATACGTTCGGAAACAACGTACACACCTTCGAGTAATCCGATGTCGAGAACACCCGGGTAGGTGTCGAGCCAGGCGAAGGTGTCGTCGCGGTAGCGCCTGAGGTCGGCGCGCCAGTCGCCGGTATTGCTGGGCATCGGAAGTTTTGATTGGGCATAGCGTGCTGTTGATTCGAGCAGCGCTTCTCGTGAGGAGAAGTGGTGGTATATCGCACGTGAACTGACGTCGAGATGCCGAGCGATCTCAGCCATGGTCAGTGCTTTGAGGCCTTTGTTGGACAGGATCTCGAGGGCAGCGTCGATGATGGTGGAAGGTTCGATGATGGGTCTGCCGCCGCGTGCTGCTGGCCTGCGCCGCACACCTTTGCCTCCAACCTGACGCGTCATGGTCTCAGTGTACGAAAGTGTGTCGTGAAGTAATGTCATGCCCATTGACATTAAACTAAGGTTTACCTACATTATGGGATGTGGAATCTGGATGTGAGGGCGAAGTGGATGCTCGCTGCCTGCAGTTCGGGCGAGGCTGCGGCGTTCGGATCTGGTTCGCGTCGTGACGGCTGCAGTGGGTGGAACGCATGTCGTGTCGAGTCCCCGGGACGGTCCGGGTCCGGGCTGAGTCGAGGGTCTCAGGTGAGTTCCTCTGACGGTGTGTGTGAGTCGCGCGAAACGGCGTCAGGGTGGTGAGATTGTCGGGACGGAGCGTTCCCTGCCAGTTCTGAGACAACGTTAATGTTCAACGTCTTTCGGTTCGGCGACTGTTGAGGTCGATTTCAGGCCGCGCTGTAACCGTGTAGGGCGGCACTACGTGTTGTTCGTACATTCGGGTCGACGTGTGATCGATAGTGCTCTTTTCTCGGGTTCGAAAAAACTAATATGAGAGGTCGGTGTTTTGTCCACCAATCCGTTTGATGACGAAGACGGCACATTTTATGTGCTGATAAACGATGAGGAGCAGTACTCGCTGTGGCCGACCTTTGCGTCTGTGCCCGCTGGCTGGCGAATCGTCAAGGGTGGTGACGGCGGATTCAGCAGGCAGGTGTGTCTGGATTATGTCGAAGAGAATTGGAAGGATATGCGGCCTAAGAGTCTTCGAGATGCGATGTCGGTGGCGTCCTGATCTGAAGTGGCCCCGCGATTCGCCGAGGTTCGATGTGCTCAGGTGTCCCCTCGGTGTGTCGTGACGACAGGCCGCTTCTGCCCGTGCCTTTGCTTGGATGCCGTGGCCGCAGGGGAGTCTGTATCCGATCGGGGAATGGTGTTTGGGGCCTCGAATCATCGGTTGATGTTTGGAATAGGCTTGGTTGGAGCACATTTCGGACTCGATTTGAACGACTTGGATGGCGTGTCTTGTCGTCCCGCCGGGTGTGTGTTCTAGTTCACGACACAAAGCGTGAGAAGAAATAAGGAAAGCCTTGCCTAACTTATGTGGGAACTGTAAATTCAGTCCGGTACCGCATCTGTGAAATATCATCAAAGTCTCAGGGGGGCAATCAAATTGAGGCGTAAAAGGGGTACAGAGGAAGGCGTTAATTGACGTGAGATCTCGCATCCTTGGCAGGCTGGAACTCGATCACCTCGAATTGTCCGCGGATCTGGCATATCTCGAATCGGTGCCACGAGCTGACGAAAGCTACGACGAGTTCAGTAACGGCTACTGGCAGAATTTGGCGTTGTGGAATGCAACCGGCGATTCAGCCGACGACATCTACCGTGACGTGAACCAGGCTCCACAATTGACCGAGCATGGGAAAAGCTGCAACTACTTGCGCAACTTGGTCGAAACAACCTTTGACACAAGTCATCTCGCAATGGTTCGAACGCGAAATCTTATCGACGCGGTTGTGATACCGCACCGTGACTTCGTTGAGTTGGACAAGCCTGTCGACAAGTACTTCCGAGTGCTGATGTTCCTCGAAGCGAACAGTTCGGCGTTTCACTCCAACGATTCCGCCGTATTCAACATGCAGCCGGGTGAGGTCTGGTTCCTCGATGCGGCATCCGTGCATTCTGCCGCCAATTTCTCCGCGAACAGTCGGCAGATGCTGTGTCTCGACTTCGTTTTCGACGGTGATTTCGATGAGTCGGATATCTTCGCCGATTCTGCATCCTATGATCCGACCCTCGCCCCGACGTTCATTGCACGCCCAGAGTTGACGGAGTCCGAACTGTCGGGGATTCTGGACCTCGCGTTGCTGACGAACCGCACGAATTTCAAAGAGATCCTGTTCCTGCTCTCGAAAGTTCACTACTCTTTTGATGTTACGGGAAAATCGACCTACGACTGGTTGAGTACGATCTCCGAACGTACAGGCGACGTCGCGCTGATAGACAAAGCGCGTCGTTTGACCGAGTACGCCATTGAAGCGCGCGGCCTGACCGAACGCTTCAATCTGAACTCCTGGACTGATCGAGCTGTCGCAGTCTGACCGAGCCCCACCACCACGATCGATCCGTCATGCACGCTCACGTAGCGTCACAACAAAGAGGGCAATGATGTCGACGGCCAGTAGCGCCAGTAACTTGCACGCCAAGCGAATTGCTGCATTGCGTAAACGAATGCAGGGCAATGGTATCGAACAAGTTTCGGTGAATGCAGGCGAAGGTCGTTCTCGGCAACTTCCCGTAGCTTCTGCGGCTCAGCACCGCATCTGGCTTCAACACGAGGGGGACCCGACGGGTTGCGCATTGAATGTCGGCGCCGCGTTCAGACTGCAGGGTGCCCTGAACCACGACGTTTTTCGTGACGCCGTACGGAAAGTGATCGGCGCACATGAGATTCTTCGTACGCGATATCGACTGACCGACGAGGGTGAGTTGGTTGCGATGACAGATCTCGCAGCCCCGCACGTCTTCGACGTCGTAGATTCACCCGTCGACAACGTGGTGGCGGCGACGATCGGGCGGCGATTCGATCTCGGCCGCGACCACCCGATCAGAGCCGTGCTTCAGCGCAACGGAGCAGATGATCACCTCTTCGTCCTGGTGATTCACCACATCGCCTTCGACGACGCGAGTTGGCCGGTGCTGCTCGGCGACCTCAGTGACGCCTTCGTCTCGGGATCCGTCGATGTCGGGCGGCAGTTTCTTTCCGTCGCGGCGACCGTCGATCGCGACATCCGCACGCACGGCGAGAGTGAACGGGCACAGTTGGTGCGGACATTGTCGTTGCCTGCTGTGACTGCTCCGATCCCCACAATCGAATCTGTGACTGAGCGCTCGGCCAGTGTGGACGTCGTAGAACTGTCTCTTTCCGAATCGGTATCGAGCGGTGTGCGTGATCTCGCTCGTGCGTCTGGAACCACCGCGTTCTCGGTTTTGCTCACAGCCCTTGCTCTGGCGCTGAGGAGATGCACGGTCTCACGATCGATGCGGATCGCGACCCCGGTGCTTCAGCGTGATCATCCGGCTTCCGACCGGGTTGTGGGGTACTTCGGAAATGTCGGATTGGTCACGGTCACAGTCGATCCGGGACGAAGCTTCCGTGAGACTCTCGACATGGTTTCGCGTAGTGTCATCGCGGCCGTCGACAACAAGAACGTGCCGTTCGAGACCGTTGTGGAGTTGTTGTCCTCCACGGGGTCCAGTCATCCGATACAGACCAGTTTCGCGATCGAATCTGCTGTGACAGGTTTAGAGCTGCCAGGAGTCGACGTGACGTCGGTGGAGGCTCGCAGTGGCGTCGGGCAGATTCCGTTCAGCGTTCTCGCATGTGAGGTCGAGGGGCGTTGGAACGTTCGCTTCGAGTACTTCGGCCGTGCGTTCGACAAGGGAATCGTCGAGGACATCGTCAGTGCGTTCGAACGCACCTTGACGGCGGCGTCTGTTGACGGGGCGATGGGTCCGGAGGGCTTGTCGTTGCTCACAGACGGGGAATGGGAGACGCTGCGCCGCTTCGGCACCGGACGCAGAATCGAAGCAGTCACCAGTACGGTAAGCAAGCGACTGCGTCAGCAGGCTCAGGCAACGCCGACTGCTGCGGCCGTGCGCGACGGTGAGCTGGTTGTCGACTACCGCGGACTGGTCGATCGGATCTCGGCGGTGTCGAATTGGTTGCGCGAGCAAGGTCTGGCCGAACCTGAGACCGTCGTGGCGTGTGCACTCTCGCGTGGCATCGATTCGATCGTACTGTCGGCAGCTGTATTTGACTGCGGCGCGGCCTATTTCCCTGTCGACTACAAGTCCCCGCAGGCTCGAATCGAGTTTCTCCTCAACGATGCTGCACCGGCCCACCTG
The DNA here is from genome assembly GCF_029269915.1 of Rhodococcus sp. C3V. Lineage (NCBI taxonomy): Bacteria > Bacillati > Actinomycetota > Actinomycetes > Mycobacteriales > Nocardiaceae > Rhodococcus > Rhodococcus sp. C3V. Next base: position 55,292 of record NZ_JARJBE010000020.1, on the reverse strand, counting down.
TTCGTTGACGAGGCAACCGAGTCCCACGTACCCGATGTCGGTGTGCCCCGGACCGTGGTCGGGCGTGACAAGTGGACTACGGCGACAGCGACCTCTGGTGAACTCGTCGGCCGCCACCCTGACCGGGACGCACTCGCATACGTGATCTACACATCAGGTTCGACGGGAGTGCCCAAAGGTGTTGCGATCTCGCATGCAGCTCTGGCAGACCATCTCGAATGGCTGATCGCCGACAGCTTCGGAGCGGAGACCGTGAGCTGGCTGCAACTCGCGTCGCCGAGTTTCGACGTCTCGATCGGGGAAGTCTTTGCGCCATTGTGCAGTGGTGGGGAAGTAATTGTTGCCCCAGAAGGGATCGAACGCGATCCCGCTGCCTTGAGTCGGTTGCTGACCGAGACCGGTGCTTCCACCTTCCACGCAGTGCCGTCGATGCTCCCGTATTTCCTCGACGACACCGTAGAGACGGATGGCTCTCCGCTGTTCGGCGAGACGCTGACGTGGGTTCCTGTCGGTGGTGAGGCGCTTCCGGGCGATGTCGCGGATCGTTTCAACGATGTGCTCGGTAAGCCGGGTCCCGATGGTTCCGCAGCGGTAAAGCTCGATAACTTCTACGGACCTACGGAAACCACGCAGTGCGTGACGAAGTATCCAGTGCGTTCGTTGCAGGGGGCTCGTGTGGTGCCTATCGGAAAGGTGAAGTGGGGCAATACCGCCTTCGTCCTCGATGAGGCATTGACGCCGGTTCCGCCCGGGCGAGACGGCGAACTCTACATTCAAGGTTCCTCTCTCGCTCGTGGATACCTTCATCGTCCAGCCTTGTCTGCGACGAGATTCGTCGCGAGCCCGTTCGACGAGGGATCCCGCCTGTATCGGACAGGTGATCTCGTCCGGTACAACGCCGCAGGCGATCTCGAGTTCTTGGGTCGAATCGACGACCAGACACAGATCCGCGGCTTCCGGGTCGAGCCGCTCGAAGTCGAGAATGCGCTGCGCTCGTTGCCCGCGGTACGTTCTGCTGCAGTCCTCGCTGGTCTCGACGCGGAGCGAGGGACGGTCCTCATGGCCTACGTCAGTGGGGACGAGGGTCTGACAGCAGGAGAAGTCAGGACGGAGCTGGCTCGGATGCTTCCCGACTACATGGTGCCGGCGTCTCTTGTTGTACTCGATGAGCTACCGCTGGATCGATCGGGGAAACTGGATCGTCGCGCGCTTCCTGGGCCGAGTTGGGCCGACGGAGCGGAAACCAGCGAGAGCCCACGATCGAACACCGAGAATATTGTTGCCCGACAATTTTCTCGTCTTCTCGACGTTCCCGTCGTCGGTGTCGATTCGTCGTTCTTCAGTCTCGGTGGGCACTCGTTGCTTCTGACGAAGCTGCTCGCAGGCCTCGAGCGCGAGTTCGGATGCCGCATCTCGGTGGCCGATGCGTTCGCGGCCCCGACGGTGCGTGCTCTTGCCTCTGCCGTGGACGCGTGCGCATCGCCGTCGTCCGAGGACACAGCGGCGGCGGTGGGAGGCGCGGATAGTTCAGGTCCTGCGGGTGAGATTCACCGGGCGGAGCGACCTGACGCTGTCCCGATGTCGACGGCGCAGAAACGTATCTGGTTCCTCGACCGCTTCGAGGACGCGGGAACGTACAACGTACCGATCGCACTCGAAGTCGAGGGCACACTTGACGTGTCTGCGCTCAGAAGTGCTTTCGACCGAATTATCTCCCGTCACGAAAGCTTGCGAACGATCTTTCCGGCCGATGGTGAAACGGGTTTCCAGAAAGTCCTCGATCGACCTACCTGGGACATCCGTGTCTTAGACTCGAATGACAATGATCTGAGTCGAGTGCTCTCGGATTGTGCCGAGGCGCAGTTCGATCTCGAACGCGAGATTCCTATCGCGGTGAGCGTGGTGCGTGTTGCCGATGACCGCTCGATTATATCGATTTTGTTGCACCACATCATCGCTGACGAACGATCAGCTCACCTGCTGATCGAAGAGTTGGTGTCGGCGTACGACGCAATCGTCTCGGGCCGCGGCGAGGCAAGGGAGCCGTTGCCACTGCAGTATGCCGACTACGCGCTGTGGCAGCACCGCTCGTTCGACCCGGACACTCCAGGCTGTCGAGTGCCTGCACTCGAGAACTTCTGGAAGCAGACCCTAGCTGCCGTGCCCGCCGAGACGGCCGTGTGTCTCGACAGGCCACGACCACCCCGCGCGTCCAGCGACGGTGGAGTCGTCCACTTCACAGTCGAGGCGAGTGTGCGGCGAGGTGTCGAGCGAGTGGCTCAACGTGTCGGTGCCACACCGTTCATGGTGCTTCACGCGGCGGTGGCAGTCTTGCTGAGCAAACTTGGTGCTGGGCAGGATATTCCACTGGGAAGCCCAATTTCCGAGCGGTCGTTTTCCGAACTGGATGATCTGATCGGGCTTTTCGTCAACATCGTCGTTCTGCGTCACGATCTGACTGATGATCCGACGATCGAGGACTTGGTACGACGAGCCAAGAGGACCGCGCTCGATGCTTACGAGCACGCGGACTTCCCGTTCGAGAAGGTTGTCGAGGCAATTCGTCCGGAGCGCAGCGCAAGTCGGCATCCGCTGTTTCAGGTGCTCGTGCAACTTCGCGAATCCGAGTCGTCCATCTCCTTTGGGGGCGAGATGAAGTGGACCAATCGACCCCAGTTCACGACAACCGCCAAGTACGACCTGTCGATCGACTTCGAGGAAGTACCCGAGGCCGGAGGATATGTCGGTGAGATCATTTATCGCACCGATTTGTACGACGCATCGACGATCGAGCGATTGGTTCGTCGCCTCAGCCGTGTACTCGGTGCGTTCGGCGAGCACCCCAGCACACGATTGTCCGAGCTTTCGATCGATGACCCGGAGGAAACCGCCACCATTCTCAATCGACTGGGTGTGGGACAGCCATCGATAAAAGGTGGTCCTTCGACACTCGTCGAGCTTCTCGACGGCGCTCGGGATGTCCTGAGAGACGAGGCAGGTCGCGAGCGGATCGCGATCGTGTGTGGATCGGAGACGATCACTTATTCGGAGTTCCATTCCCGGGCAGCTCGGTTGTCTCGATTGCTGCTCGAGCAGGGCGCCGGTCCCGAGAAGTTCGTAGCGCTCGCCGTTCCGCGGTCGATCGACATGGCTGTGGCGCTGGTGGCTGTGCTGCAGACCGGTGCCGCCTACCTTCCGTTGGACCTGCGTCTTCCGAAAGCGCGGCTCGACTTCATGATCGGCGACGCCGCCCCGGTTTGTCTTCTCACTCGAAGCGATGCGAACCTCGAACTCGATGTTCCAGGTGGGACCGCAGTTCTGATTGTGGACAGCCCGAGCGCGCAGGACGCGCTGGCAGCGATGGATGGCGGCCGGCTGCCTGCCGATGTACGTGGGCGCGTCCACGGGGATAACCTGTCGTTCTTCCTGTTCACCTCAGGGTCGACGGGTATGCCGAAGGGGGTGATCGGTACTCAACGCGGGTACTGCGAGCGGCTGAGCTGGCAACCGGTCCGGTTCCCGATCGCCGATCCTGATGTTCGACTTTGTCAAGGTTGGTTGAGCTTTCATGACGGCGGGTGCGAGATCCTTGCCGGGATTGTTGCCGGAGCAACGCTCGTTCTCGCTGATGAGCGGGAAGCCCGAGACATGGGTGCACTCGTCGGGTTGATGGATCGCTATCCCATTGCGCAGGTTACTGCGGTCCCGACGGCAGTGGGAGCTTTCCTGGATCGTTCTCCGAAGTCGGTGGCGTCGGTCAAGCGTTGGGTGTGCAGCGGTGAACCGCTCACATCATCGTTGTTCGATCGACTTCGCGAAGCCGCGCCGGACAGTGAGATCGCGAACAACTACGGTGCGACGGAGCTGTGCGGCGGCATCGTTCGCGGCTTCTTGACGAATGCTCCGCTGCATCTGGGAGAGCCGATCAACGGTGCGCGTGTCCTGGTGCTGGACGAGCGTTTGCGGCCCTGCCCGATCGGTGTCGTAGGCGAGGTATATGGGTCGAGCCCACAGCGAGCGCGAGGGTATTGGGGAAACCCAGCGTTGACGGCGGCGAGGTTCATTGCAGATCCATTCGGTCCGCCGGGAAGCATCCTCTATCGCACGGGGGACCGGGCGGAATGGGACAGCGAGGGTCGTCTGCAGTTCCGTGGACGAACTGACCATCAGGTCGAAGTGCGTGGCATCCGAATCGAACTCGGCGAGATCGAGGCGGCGTTGCGTAGTTCACCGGAGGTGGAACTGGCCGCCGCGCGTACCCATGAAAACGGTGGACACACGACCCTTGCCGGGTATGTGACTCTGCGCAGTGGTTCCGACGGTGATGACGTCGAGATTGCGGCGCGTATTCGAGCGCACCTTTCGACTCTCCTACCTTCGTATACGATTCCATCGGCGATCGTGGTGCTCGAAGCAATGCCGTTGACGGGGTCGGGCAAACTCGATCGTCCGTCGTTGCCCACTCCTGAACTGGTGACGACGGGAGTCGACGACCCGCCGGTTACGGAGACGGAACGGGTTCTGGCCGAGTTGATGTCGGATCTGTTGTCGACCACTGCAGTGGGTCGCGGAGACGGGTTCTTCGCGTTGGGTGGAGACTCCATCATTTCTGTTCAGCTCGCCAGTCGCGCTCGACTTCGAGGACTGCCCGTCTCGGCCCACATGATCTTCGAGCATCCGACGCTCGAGGAATTGGCGGCGGCGTGCGATCGAGTGGCCCGAACACCCTCCCGGAGTGATGTTCCGAAAAAATCTAAAGCGCTGTCTGCGTCCGGTCTGGATAAGGATGCGCTCAGTGCGTTGATGAGATCGTGGAAGGCCAAGTGAGCGAGGATCTTTCTGCTACGACTCTGCTGCTGATCGGGGCGGGTCCGAAATCGCTCGCGGTAGCGGCGAAAGCGACGGTTCTCCGGGAGTTGGGTTTGCCCGCTCCGAGGGTGACGATAGTTGAGCCACACACTACGGGGAGCAACTGGACGATGGTCGGGGGCCGGACGAATGGCACATTACGGCTCGGTACGAGTCCGGAGAAGGATCTCGGATTTCCCTACACGTCTTCGTGTTACGGCGATCTGGATCGTGAAGTCGACATGCGGATGCAACGATTCAGCTGGGTCACCTACATGGTGGAGACTGGGCGGTATGCGGATTGGGTTGACCGATCGAGGCCGAGCCCGCGTCACGCGCAGTGGGCCGAATACTTGGTATGGGCGGCGTCGCGAGCAGAGTTCGATCGGGTTCGTGGCTGGGTGCGAGCGTTCGACATCGAGAACGGTCAGTGGTGTGTGAACATCGACCCGGGGACATCGGACCCTGTTGATCGGATGTTCGACCACGTGATGGTGACCGGTCCCGGGCCGCTGCTGCAGCGTTTTCGCGAAGGCGGAATCTGCAGTCTCGAAGAGTTCTGGCGTTTCGGCCTCGACTTGGCTGATGTTGCCGATCCTACGGTTGCGGTTATCGGAGGCGGTGAGACGGCCGCGGCGATTGTCGAACAACTGACCGAGCTTCGGTGCCGCGATATCACCTGTGTCACACCGAAGCCGGTTCTCTACAGCCGCGGTGAAGGATACTTCGAGAACGCGATTTATTCCTCGCCCGAGAAGTGGACCACGCTGACCGACGCTGAACGCCGTGAGCTGGTAGCGCGAACTGACAGAGGAGTCTTCTCGGTTCGTAGTCTGCGCTGCGCAGTCGAAGACGGGCGGTTGCGGCATCTGCAGGGACGTGTCGTGTCCTGCTCGTCGCTCGATGGAAAGGTGCAACTGGGGCTCCGAAACGAGGGGAGGGCTGACGAGTCGGCCTCGTTCGACATCGTGATCGACGGGACAGGGTCGGGACCTCATTGGTTTGTCGACCTTCTCGGAGGCAGGGTCAAGGAGCGGTTCGTCGAACTCGCGGGCGGGGATCCGGTCGAAGCGTTCCTGGAACGGTCGATGGCGAACGACCTGTCGATCGGGCCGTTGGAACCGAAGCTGTTCGTGCCGTCGTTGGCCGGACATGCACAAGGCCCAGGATTTGCGAACCTGAGTTGTCTCGGGCTGTTGGCAGATCGTGTGCTCGAAGGGGTCTCAGGATCGAAGGTGCTGGCCGAGTCGGTTCCCACTTCGTCCGAACAACTGTCCACACACAATTCTGCGCGACGCGACGGAAACGAGTTCTAGATAATGGCTGCAGGATCATCGAATGCTGTTGCTGTGATTGGCATTTCGTGCAACGTCGATGGAATGTCGAATCATCGTGATGTGTGGGATGCCCGGCTCCGTGAAGGATCCGACTTTCCGCGTGGGCCTCGCGTCCACGAAGCAGCAGAGTTCGAGCACGCACTGTTCGGGATCTCCGACCGTGAGAGCGAGTCGATGGACCCGCATCAACGACTCGCACTCGCACTCGGGTGGTCGGCCTTCGAGGATGCGGGGCTGCTACCGGCGGACCTGGCGGGCACCGAGACAGCGGTCTACATGGGGATCATGAACGATGATTGGCGCACAGCCCCGTCGAGGCCGTCGTCGGTAGATTCGACGACCTTCACCGGCGGAATGCGGGCGATGGTGGCCAATCGCATTTCGCACCATTTCCGGTTACAAGGATCAAGCGTGACGCTCGACACCGGTCAGTCCTCGTCATTGGTCGCTGTGCACGAGGCTGTGCGTGCGCTCGATCACGGTGAGTGCACGATCGCCGTCGCCGGGGGCGTTCACCTCAATCTCGACTCACGATCACACGACGCAGCAGCGAAACTCGGTGTGATCTCGACCCGAGTTCGCCCGACCCTCTTCGAGGACGACGCCGATGGATTCGTCCCTGGAAATGGTGGCGCCGTCGTGATCCTGGAAAGACTCGAAGACGCCCTCAGTCAGGGTCGACATATCCACGCAGTGATCGAGTCGACGGCAACAGGCCACGATGGTGGCGATGCAGCGTTGGTGACACCCTCGCCGGAGGGGCATCTGCGCGTCGTGGCCAAAGCGCATGCAGCGGCGGGTATTACCCCCACGGATCTGGACTACGTCGAGCTGCACGGCTCGGGAACCAAAGTCGGTGACAATGCGGAGGCGAAAATGTTGCGGGCCCTCGTCTCTGGACGTGCAGAGCCGCTGATGGTCGGATCGATCAAATTGGTAACCGGACATCTTGAGGGTGCCGCAGGAATCCTCGGTCTTCTGTCGGCAGTGCAGGTTCTGCGTGAGGCGCGGGTCCCGGGTCTTGCGAACCGCCATCCGGGGGCTGTGTCAGCCGAACTCGACTCTCTCGGAATCAGATTGCCTGTCAATACGATAGTGCTACCGACCGACCGAATCCGGCGCGCCGGGGTCAGTTCGCTCGGAATGGGGGGAACGAACTGCCATGTCGTGCTCAGAAGTTTCGCCGGCGAGCCTGCGGGAGAGACGAATGTGGATGACCGGCCGTCGGCGTTCGTGGTTTCGGGTATGACGGACAGTGAGCTGGCGGCGAACATGATTCGCCTCGCCGACCACGTCCGAGCGCAGGCCCCGGGAGAAAGTGGTCTTCGGTCGACGGTGTCCGCCACCCTGACGACCAAACGCACGCATCTGGCGCACCGTGTGGGCTTCGTGGCTTCGACTCTAGAGTCCGCAGTAGATGCTCTTCATGCGAGCGCTGCAGGGCGCGCGGTCCGCGGAGTTTTTCGCGGTGGTACCTCGAACAATCCGACAGCGTTCGTCTTCCCTGGTCAGGGCAGTCAGAGAGCAGGGATGGGTGCCGAACTGTATGCACACGTCCCCGCATACGCGCGACACCTCGACCAGATCGCCGCTCTGGCGGATCCGGTACTGCCTGCGCCGTTGCTTGCAACGATGTTCGACACGTCAGAGGACACCGCTCTGCATCGGACCCTGTTCACCCAGATCGCGCTCTTCGCCCACGGTGTCGCGCTGTGCCGCACACTCGAAGAGGCTGGAATCAAGGCCGATCAACTGATCGGTCATTCGGTCGGCGAGATCGCGGCAGCGCATGTGGCCGGCGTATTCGATCTCGCAGATGCAGTTCGCATCGTGGTTGCTCGGGGCAGGTTGATGGATTCGGTCGGTACCGACGGAGCGATGGCTTCGGTTCGTGCCGACATCGATACCACGACTTCTGTGGTGGCAGTCGGTGACGGTCGGCTCGACATCGCTGCAGCGAATGGTCCGTATTCGACGGTCATCTCCGGTGACCGAGATGCAGTGGACGAGGCGGTTCATCGTCTGGCAGAGGAAGGTCTGCGCGCCCGGAACCTCGAAGTCAGCGCAGCGTTTCACTCGCACCACATGGATGCCGTTCTCGACGACTTCCGCGCAGAGGTCGCAGGCGTGCGGTTGAACCCGCCTTCGCGACCACTGATGTCGACCACCGACGGGAAACCGGCCGACGCGCAGAAGATGCAATCTCCCGACCATTGGGTTCGCCACATCAGGGAGAGTGTGCGATTCGATCTCGGCCTCGCGAGCTTACTCGACATCGGGGTAACCGCGTTCTTCGAAGTCGGCGCCGAATCTGTGCTGACAACACTGATCGAAGGATCACACGCTCGTGGGACCCGAGTGACAGCCGTCTCGTGCTGTACGCCGGGTGCGGAATTCGTTTCCTTCCTGACATCGGTCGTAGCGGCGCACACTCTCGGCCACGAGGTCGACTGGACAAGGATCGACAGCCGACTGAACGGGGAATGGGCGGACCTTCCGGGGCACGACTTCGGTGCCAAGGTCTCCGCCGCAGATGACCGACTCGACAATGTCGAGGTGGGCGGTGAGCGTAAGCCGGGTTCTGTCTCACTGCCTGAGGTTCTCGCGGCCTTGGAACTTGTGTGGTCGAGTCGAGGACTGACGCTCGGGAGTGATGACAGTACGCTGCCGCTCGCGGATTCGACGCTCTCGGACCTCGGGATGACGAGCGCAATGGTGTTGGAACTGCGTGACGAACTAAGCGATCTGACCGGTTTGCAGATCCCGACTGCGATGGTTTTCGAATATCCGACACCTCGCACGCTGGCCGACGCACTTGCACACGCGAGCGCGGCACAGAACCACGCCGAGCCCCGTAAAGCTGCGCTCGCACCGCGCGGCGCTCGAACGGACACCGCCGATGATCCGATCGTGGTGATATCAGCGGCCTGTCGGTTTCCCGAAGGTATCAGCAATACCGAGATGCTTTGGGACCGAATCGCATCGGGAATACCCATCCGATCTGCGTGGCCCAGCGACAGGGCGCCGTCGTGGTCGGAACCAGGTGACCATCCGCAGGTGGGCGGATTCCTCGACGACCATGATCACTTCGACGCCGCCTTCTTCGGTATTTCTCCCCGCGAGGCGCGGGCGATGGATCCGCAGCAACGGATCGCCCTCGAATTAAGCTGGGAGGCAATCGAACGCGCATCTGTGAACCCTGCATCGTTGCGTGGCAACGAGGTCGGGGTCTTCTTCGGCGCAATGGCCGGGGACTACGACGTGGCAGCCGCCGAAGTCGGTGACGCGTTCGGAGGGCACCGTCTCACCGGGTCGTCGTCCGCAGTCATTTCCGGACGCGTGTCGTACACACTCGGTTTGATCGGCCCGAACCTGACCGTGGATACTGCATGTTCATCCGGTGCCACAGCGATACACCTTGCAGCATCTGCACTTTCGTCCGGCGAATGCGAACTGGCGCTGGCGGGGGGGATTACTGTGATGAGTACCCCCCGAATGTTCACCGATTTCCAGAAGCTGGGGGGGCTGGCCCCAGACGGTGTATGCAAGCCGTTCTCTGATCTGGCGAACGGCACCGTGTGGAGTGAGGGTGGTGGGGTCCTCGTTCTGGCGAGAGAGTCGTATGCGCGAGAGCATTCGATGCCCGTTCGAGCAATTCTGCGGGCCAGCGCGATCAACCATGACGGAGCGAGTAACGGGCTCACCGCACCCAACGGCGGTTCCCAGCGCAGGCTGATCGCTGCTGCTCTCGCGCGAGCAGACTTCGCGGTGACAGACATCGACGTCGTGGAAGCTCACGGAACGGGCACGGTCCTCGGTGATCCCATCGAGGCTCAAGCTTTGGTGGATACCTATGGTGTGCGTGGCAAAGATTTCAATCCGTTGCTGGTGACCTCCTCGAAATCAATTCTGGGACATACACAGGCCGGCGCGGCGATGGCTGGTGTGATGACCGTATTGGAGGGTTTTGCGCGGGGCGCGGTGCCGGGCGTTGCTGCGTCCGGTCCGGTGACAGGCAAGGTGGACTGGCCGGGCAGCGTCGAGGTCGCGGTGGGCGTGTCGCCATGGCCGCAGACTCGGCGACCCCGTAGAGCGGCGGTCTCGTCATTCGGCATGAGCGGAACCAATGTGCATCTCGTTCTGGAAGACCCCTCCACATGTCCGAGGGTCGAACGAAATCCTCAGGACACAGCGGTACCGATCCTGATGTCCGCTGATAGTGCCGAACGACTGGCGCGTCAATGGGACGCTGTCACTGACTGGGTCGCCACGCTGCCCTCCGATACCGATGTCCGCGACATCGCGCGGTCACTGCACGAGTCGCGTCCTTCGTATCGCTATCGGGCGGCGTTGTCGGTAAGCCGAGTCGATGAACTACGCGGAGCGCTTCGTGCAGGCGCTGCGCTGGAATCTGGAACAGCGCTTCCGAGTCGGCCTGTAGTCTTCGTCTTCGCAGGTCAGGGCTCACACTGGGTAGGTATGGGTGCGGAGCTTCTTCGGGAAAGCGCGGTATTTGCACGTATCGTCGACGATTGCAGCACCGAGTTCTCACGTCATGTGGATTTCTCGGTTCGGGAAGCCCTCGAATATCCGGCCGTCGCAGGGCTGGATTCACGCCGCACGGATGTCGTCCAAGCGACATTGTTCACGGTGATGGTCGGCTTGGCAGGTTTGTGGCGATCTGTGGGTCTGGTCCCGTCGGCTGTGGTCGGTCATTCACAGGGGGAAGTGGCCGCTGCGTACGTCGCGGGCGCCCTGTCGCTTGCCGATGCTGTTTCGGTTGTCGCGCAACGCTCTCGGATGATCACCGCTCATGTACCGGCAGGTGCGATGGCAGCGATCGATCTCGGGGTAGTCGAGGTCGAGGAAACGCTGAACCGTGGGCACGGGGGTGTGGAAATCGCTGCAGTCAACGGTCCGCGTCACACCATCGTCGCAGGAGACACGGCGGGCGTCTGTGCGCTCGTCGAGGAACTCGAGGCCCGTGGACACAGAACCCATGTACTCGATGTCGCTTATCCGTCGCATTCGTCGGCGGTGGACGTGCTCGAAGCACCCTTGCTCGATGCTCTCGGATCGCTCCATCCACGAGCGGTGACGATACCGATGATGTCGACAGTGACCGCCGATTTCGTCTCCGGTGAGGAACTCCATGCGGGCTACTGGTTCGCCAATATTCGGAAAACAGTCTCGTTCGCTGCGTCCGTGGAAACGCTGGCGGACAAAGGGTTCAGGACCTTCGTCGAAGTCTCTCCTCACGAGATTTTGACTCCCGCGGTCACTGCTGTGTTTGATGAGAGATTCGACGAGTCGGCGGTGATCGGCACACTGCGTCGAGGCGCTGGTCGATATCGCGACTTCCTTCGTGCGTCGACGCGTGCGTGGGTAGAGGGGGCTTTCGCGAAGTGGGCTCCCGAGGCGTTCGGTTTCGAGGCACGGGTGATCGACGTGCCGGTTACCTCGTTGCTACGGCAGAGGTTCCGTCCGATACCAGGGCCGGGCATCGAGAATGCCGAGGGTGACGCGAGTGTGGGGTCTACGGATAAGTCTGATTGTGCGAATGCTGAAGAAGCACTGACGGATACGTCGACTCTGATACTTTCGCTGATCACAGATGTACTGCAACTCGATTCGGGGATCGGCATCGAGCCCGGGCGGCCGTTCGCGGACCTCGGGTTCGATTCACTGATGCTCGTCGATTTGCGGCGGCGGATCAGGACGCGTACCGGCGTTGTGGTTCCCGCAGGGATCTTGTCCACTACCAGCACACCGGAGATGGTTCGCGCCGCAGTCGACCAGTCTGCTACCGCATCGACCATGGGAGAGCGCAATGTTTGACAATTCGTTCGGTTCATCACTGGCACAGCAAGATCGAGAGACGACCGAGAGGTATTTTCCAGGGCTGGCAACCGCGCTGGGGAAGCATTCGACGCTTGACCTCGAGAACATCCGTGGTCTGGCGCTGACGGAATTCAAGACCGCGGGTGGCCCGTCGATGTTGGTGCCGGTTTCGGCTGGCGGACAGGGTCTGTCCTGCTCCGATGCGTTGGCCGTTCAATCGGTACTCTCGTCCATTTCTCCGGCGCTGGGGGTGGCGACGATGATGCACCATCTCGCTGTAGTCTCGTTCGTCGAGTACCTACGGGTCCATGTCGGAGACGACGCTCCGCAATGGGGTCTGCTCGAAGTCGTTGCCCGAGAATGCCTGTTGATGGCGTCGGCGTCCTCGGAGGCGCGCAGCGGGAAGGGTGCGCTCGTACCGAGAACCGTTGCGACACAGACCCCTGACGGGTTCGTGCTGCGTGGATCGAAGAAGCCGTGCAGTCTCGCCGAATCGATGGATCTGCTCACCGCCAGCGTGACGATACGCTCGTCGGGTCCCGATGATGGGACCGTCGGACTTGCTATCTTGCCCGCTGGAGTCGAAGGCCTACGGGTGGCGAAGTTCTGGCGCACGAGTGTGCTCGACGCGGCCGAGAACGACGAAGTGATCCTCGACGATGTCGAGGTCACCGCAGAGATGGTTCTTCCCGGTGGGCAACCGACTCAGCGCATGGACGAACTGCAGGTGCGGGCATGGATTTGGTTCGAAATCCTCGCCTGCGGCACCTACCTCGGACCGGTCATGGCGCTCTACGAGCGGGCCGTCGAGGCGGGGCGGGTGGGAATCGACCACCGCGGTCTTGGCGACGTCTCGGCGAGAATCTACGCCTGCCGAGCAGCGGCGGATAGCGCAGCAAGGACATTCGAGACCACAACGGATTCGGACCGCGCCATGGCGCACGCGCTGATGGCGCGGAACTTCGTGCAAGAGAGCGCACCTGCTCTGTGTGCAGAGTTGTCGCGGCTACTGGGCGGGCTGGACTTCGTAGCAGATCCGTTGTCGGCCTACATGATCGGAGCATCTCGCGCGATGGCATTTCATCCACCACGTAGCACTGCTAGTTCAGAGGCACTCGGTGAATGGGCGCGTGGTAACGACCTCGATCTGGGAATGTTCGGATGACCGACCGCACTCCACGTCACAGTCCTTACTCTCCCACATCCATTTTCCGGCATCTGTCGACCAACTCTGTCTGGCACCTGTCAATCAACGCCCGGAAGGCGACATCTCGATGAGAACCGCAGAACCCGTCGCCGTCGCCATCTTGCATACCGAGGACGTCGACCGATGGATCGACGCAGCGACGGCACTGGCGGAGCCGAATGCTGTGCACCTTGCACACATCGGTGACGTTGACGTAGAACTCGAGATGGCGCGGTTTGCCCGCAGTGAGAAGCGCCGCGCAGCATCGGCTCACGTCGGTGCATGGAACGCCGGTATCGCTGTCGTGGGCCAGCGATCTTCCACCGACCGCCGTGCCGGGCGGATTCATGTCTGCGCACCGGCGGACGGTGGGCATGAACTACTTCCGTTGGCGGTGGCGTTGACTCTTGCCTCACGGATCGCCGGAATCGAGCTGTGGGCCGACGACATCGCGCGGCTGAACTCCGCGACAGGCGGGCTGGCAATCGACCGACCCGCACCACAGACGTTCCCGGACCGGCGGCGCATCGTCGAGCACGTCGAGTGCTCGGATGTGGAGATCCTACGCCGCATCACCCGGGCAATGCCCGCGCTGGCGCCTTCGGCGATCTTGCACCTCGATGACATCGATCTGGAGAGCGAGAGCAGGTACGAGCAACTGTATTTCACGGATCAGGCGGGCTCGACAGTCGCTCGCGGTTCCAGGCTGCTCTGGCCGCCGCGTCTCATCGAAGCAGGGACCTTGATTGAGCACTCCCACGATCCTTCGATGACAACACCCGTCTCCGTCGTGGTGTCGGCACATCAGAACTCATCGACCGTGTCGATCGACTACGACGCCGACACCGTCGATCCCGCGAGTCTGAGGGAGTTCACACAGAGCCTTCGATCACAGATCCCGGACAGCAATTCTTATGATGGGGTACGGAGTCTTGCTGAACGAATTCGGGAGCAGGTGGAGGAAGGAGGCGACAACGTTGCAGCCATTGCCTACTGCGAGAACGGCACCACCACAGAATTGACGTATCGCGACCTGGACGGACGGTCGGCTGTGTTGGCGGCAGAGCTTGTCCGGTGTGGGTTCGGACGCGGTTCGATCATAGGTATAGCTCTGGGACGCGGTATCGACGCTGTCGTGGCCACAGTCGCGGTACTCCGGGTCGGGGGCACCTATCTGCCACTGGACCCGAGTTATCCACAGGACCGGGTGGCGTTCATGTCTGCCGACTCCGGCGTCGAGGTCGTGATCACGGCCGACGAGGGGAGCGAAAAGTACTGTCGTCGAATTGATGTCGGTATAGCTGCACAACCTGGTGCCGAACATATGCCGTGGGTCAAGACCAGTGCCGACGACACGGTGTACGTGCTGTACACCTCCGGATCCACCGGGACCCCGAAAGCTGTGGCGCACACTATTGCAGCGATCTCCAATCTCGTCGATTGGCACATCGCGACGTCGACGGCTGAACGTGATCGCAGGGTACTGCAATTCGCGAGCCTGAACTTCGATGTTGCGGCACAGGAGATCTTGACGGCCCTGTCGGGAGGAAAGACGCTCGTCATACCCACGGAAACACAACGCACCGACCCGACATTGCTCGTTGAACTCATTCGTGAGGCTGGTGTCACCGAGTTCTTCTGTCCACAGGTTCTTCTGCAGGAGGTCTGCCGAACCGCTGTACGAGAAGGGCATACGGTCCCGTTGCTGCGACATGTATTCCAGTCCGGCGAGGCACTTGTGATGAACGAGTGGATCGACCGGTTTTTCCACGCGAACCCTCGAGCAACACTGCACAATCACTACGGACCGACCGAGACACATGTGATCACGGCGCTCGCGTTGCCGCGGCGATCGGTCGCGCGAGGGCCTGTGGCACTCGGACCGACGATCAGTGGTGCCGATGTGCGAGTGCTCAGTGAGGATCTGACACCTGTTCCCGATGACGAGATCGGTGAGTTGTACCCGACTCAGGGGCAACTCGCGCGTGGGTACCTCGGCCGGCCGGGGCTCACCGCTGCGCGTTTCGTCGCGGATCCCTACGGTGCGCCCGGGGCGAGGATGTACCGCTCGGGTGACATCGTGCGCCGGTCGAGCGCGGGGTCGCTGTCGTATGTCGGTCGATCCGACGATCAGGTCAAGATTCGCGGTCACCGGGTCGAACCCGACGAAGTTTCGACTCGGTTGTTGGAGTTTCCCGAGGTGCGCGGTGCTGCGACGGTCGTCCGCCGCATCGAGGGTGGCACTGCGGCTCTGGTCTCGTTCGTCGTCGTGGACACCGGGGTGCACTTCGACGGCGAGACGATGCGAGGGGAACTGGAGAAGATGCTGCCCTCGTATCTGGTGCCGGAGTCGGTTCGTTCGATCGATCGATTGCCTTTGACGCCCAGCGGCAAAGTCGCCAAATCCGACTTGGTTGCGCTTTGTGACGACTATCGGGCGCCAGGGAGTGTGTCGTCTCGCTACACCAGTTATGCGGCCGAGATACTTTCTGGCTGTTGGACATTAGTCACCGGTCGGTCGGACTTCACGTCAGACTCCGACTTCTTCGACGTCGGTGGTAATTCCCTCACTGTCATCAGGCTCACGGCAGAAGTCCACGATCGCTTCAGCGTTCGCATGGGGGTGGCCGACATCCACGGCAATCCGCGATTCGCCGACCAACTCGCACTGATCGAGGCGCGCATGGCCGATTCGGTGATCGCGCATCCGGAGTTGCCGCTGAGAATCGTTCGCGATTTGCAGAGCAGGTACGAGCCCTTCGAGCTGCTCGATCAACAGCAGGCATATCTGATCGGCAGAGGGTCGGATCTAACCGGCGGAAACGTCGCCTGCCATCTGTACATGGAATTCGACGGCCGTCGTGATGACTTCGACATCGCGCGGGCACAGGAATCGTTGCGCCGCACGATAGATACGCACGACATGCTGCGTGTGGTGTTCGATGAAACTGGACCGAGCCAGCGGGTGCTCGCGCACGTCGAGCCATACGTCATCGAAGTCTTCGACGGAACGGACCCCGCCCTCGAGGTCGCAGAATCAGTTCGTCGTCGCCTGTCTCACGAGGCATGCCCGGCAGACCGATTCCCGTTGTTCACCGTGACGGCAATCGAACTTCCTGAAAAGATGACGAGACTGTGCGTGAGCATCGACTCCTTGCTTGCCGATGCCCGCAGCGTGCAAATCTTCTTCGACGCATGGTCCGATGCCTATGCCGGACGTGAGATCGCCTCGCCTGAAGTATCGTTCCGTGACTACGTGCGCACGATGTCGAAGCTCCCCAGTACCAGCGCATTTCGGGAGGCGAAGCAGTATTGGCTCGATCGAGTCGATTCGCTGCCCGCCGCACCGGCATTGCCGATGACCGTCGACCCCGTGGCCGCTTCCGAGACAGTGCCCGAGTTCGTCAGTCGTCGCCACGTCATGTCAGCGCCGCAGTGGGAGAGACTGTGCCGCTTCGGACGACAGCGCGGCCTCACCCCGACGGGAATTCTGGCTACGGCGTACGCCAGTGTGTTGGCGCAGTGGTCAGACGAGAGTCGATTCCTGCTCAACATCCCGACCGGCAACCGATTCCCCTTCGACGAACACGTTCAAGGGATCGTCGGTGAATTCGCCTCCTTCGAGCTTCTCGAAGTGGACATCTCAGGCGAAAATTCCTTCGAGAAGGCAGCAATCGAGTTGCAGGAGAGGTTGACCCGCGATCTCGATCATCGCCACTTCAGCGGAATGGAGGTTGTCCGTGAGCTGATCCGTCACCGCGGCGGCCTCGCCGGCCCGATCGCACCGGTGGTCTTGACGAGCGAACTCGGAGTGGGACGTGGCGTAGACGCAATCTTCGGCGGCGTACTGCGCGAGTCGTACACCGTCAGTCAAACTCCGCAGGTCTGGATGGACTTACTCGTCCACGAGCGCGAGGGTGCACTGGTGATGAACTGGGATGTCGTGGAGTCGATGTTCCCGGACGGCATGGTCGAGGATATGTTCGGGCTGCTTGTCGAACAAGTGGAACGACTTGCACTGGCGGAGCACGAATGGTCGTCGCTACCTGTTTCGGCAGTCTCGCCGGCAGATGCGGACAACAGAGGCGCCGACGTTGCGCGGCCGGCTGCCCACCTTGCGCCGCACGTGATGATTGACGATTGGGCTCGTCGTGATCCCACGGCTGTCGCGTTCATCGACGGTGACGACGCCATCACTCGCGGACAGCTGGCTGCGCAGGTGCACGATGTCGCCAGTCGAATCCGTAATGCGACTGCAGAATCCGACGTCGATGCGAGCACCGCGGGCGTTGTGGCGGTCCTGGCAGAGAAGGGATGGCGTCAATACGCGGGCTGCCTGGCGGCGATGCACGCCGGATACGCATACCTACCGATCGATGTGAATCAGCCGGTGGTACGTACGGAACGAATCTTGTCGACGGTCGGCACCCGCTGCGTGCTGATCGACCGCAGTGATCGCGAGGTTCCTGTCGATGCGCCCACGGTTCTTCTGGACGGGGAGATCGATCTTTCATTCGGCGAGTCGGTAACACAGCACCGAACCCACGACCCGGCGAGTTGGGCGTATGTGTTGTTCACTTCGGGGTCGACGGGCGAACCGAAGGGCGTACCGATCACTATTGCCGGAGTGACGGCGTGCGTGACGGATACGATCGAGCGCTTCGCGATTTCCGCGGCAGATCGTTCCCTGGCAGTCTCGGCGGTCCATCACGACATGTCGTTGTTCGACGTGTTCGTGATGCTTGCAGCAGGTGGTTCGGTGGTGATCCCATCTGCGGGCGCCGCCGATCCCGTTCAGTGGGCGGATTTGGTGGTGCGTCATCAGGTGTCGACGTGGTGCTCGGTACCGGCGATGGTCGAGATGGTGCTCAGCGGGGCCCGCGTTCTCGGACGCAAATTGCCGCTGCGTCTCGTATTGACCGGTGGTGACTGGATTCCCCTGCCGCTGATCGAGCACCTGCGTGAGCAGGCGCCCGGCGCCGAGATGGTCTCGATCGGAGGACCGACCGAGACAACGGGGTGGAACATTTTCTTCCGGATTCCGCCAGAGGGTACGGTCCCACCGGGCTGGTCCTCGGTGCCGTACGGCGCTGCGATGGCTGGTGCGCACTATCGAGTAGTCGACAATGCAGGAAGAGATAGACCGGATTGGGCTGCCGGGGAACTGGTCGTCGAAGGCCCCGGCGTCACACCGGGTTACATCACCGGAATCGACGATGATCGCAGACGTCAGGACCGCCGTACCGGCGTCGTCCACTTCAGAACCGGCGATCGAGGACGATTCCGGCCCGACGGGCTGATCGAATTCCTCGGCCGCTGGGACGACACGATCAAGCTCCGCGGCCACCGCATACACCCAGGCGAGGTCGAATCAGCGATCGAGTCGTTCCCCGGCGTACGCAAGGCCGCCGCGCTCGTCGTCGGAACTGTGTTGCATGGGTTGATCGAAGTCGCAGTCGACGGGAAGGTCGACTGCCGTACTGGGACCGAGACAGGACCTGTGAGCGCTCTCGATGCAACAGCATTGCGGAGCCACCTCGAGGCACGGTTGCCCTCGCACATGGTTCCGTCGTCGATGACGTTCACCGATGCGCTTCCGCTGACTCGGAACGGAAAGGTCGATCGAGGGTCAGTCCGCGATATGGTCTCGGCGAACGCGGTGAGGTCACAGGGTGATGGCGTTGCCGAGTTGGCCGACGCCGCACCACTGGATCGTTTGGTGTGCAAAATTTGGTCAGATTGCATTGTCACTGTCGATGTTCCGAAAATTGAAGCAGTGCCGAGGGACAACTTCTTCGCGCTCGGAGGTGACTCGTTGGTGGCCTCACGCATCGTTCTGGTTCTGCGAGAGATCTTCGACGAGGCAGTCTTCGGTGTCGGTATCGTCTTCGCGAGTGAGTCGGCGGAGGATTGCGCCGTGCGCCTGAGAAATCTCGAGCCCACGCCCGGGAGGTTCGACGAGATCGCTTCCTGGTATCTCGAGATCGACGCCATGGGCGATGTGGAGCTCGAGCAGTATCTGAGTGCGGACGTCGATGCAGAGGAGTGAGAACCGGGTCGCATTGGTGACCGGTGCAAGTTCGGGAATAGGCGCAGCCTTCGTCAAGGCGCTCGCATTGCGTGGATATCGTGTGGTGCTCGTCGGCCGTGAGCGAGAGCGGTTGCAGCGCAATGCCGATGCGGCACAGCATGTCGGTATTTCACACGAGGTGATGGAAGCGGATCTTATAACCCGAGCCGGGCGAGACGCAGTGTGTGCCCGATTGGAAGAAGGAGTCGACCTGCTCGTCAATGCGGCTGGTCTCGGATTGTCCGGCGCCTTCTGGACCGTTCCACGGACAGATCTCATAGGACAACTCGACGTCAATGTCACCGCGATGATGGAAACCACGCGGGCTGCGCTCGGACCGATGGTCGATGCTGGCCGAGGGGCGATCATCAACGTCTCGTCCATCACAGGTCTTGTGCCCGGTCGGGGAGCGACGTATGCCGCGTCGAAGGCGTGGGCCGTCTTCTTCACCGAGGGACTCGCGCCGGCATTGGAGGGAACCGGCGTGCAGATGCAAGTGCTGTGCCCGGGCTTCGTCCGTACCGAGTTTCACGCGCGTGCAGGAATCGATCTGACATCGATGTCGAACCGATGGTGGATGGAGGCGAGAGACGTCGCCCACCGTTCACTCGTCGACCTCGACCGCGGTCGAACACTGTCCATCCCGGGGTTGGGTTATCGAATCCTGTACGGCCTATTACCCAAGCTCCCCAGACATCTGGGACAGAAGTTGAACCGGACTATCGGCAATTCGTCGGTTCGATCTTGAACACCCGCGTGTAGACCACGCAACTATGAAAGGAAAGCACGTACATGTATCGACGTTCACGCTATTTCGTGGCGCTTGTCGCAGCGGTCGCCCTGTGCGGCGCATGCTCGACGAGTCAAGAGAACTCCTCGACGGAACCAGCGAATTCCTCGACCGCGCAAGAGACACAATCCAGGGTGGTCACCCACGTATTGGGTGAGGTCAGGCTACCGACAGAGCCGCAGAACCTGATTGCGCTCGACGAGATCGCCGGCTTGACAGCACTGTCATTGGGGGTTACGCCCAAAGTGGTGTATGCATCCACCGGAGATGCTCCTGCACAGGCAATCTTGACGAAAGCCGGCTCAGCCGTTATCGACGTCGAAGTCGGAACACTGCCTCCGGTCGAAGAACTGGCGACCAAAGACCCCGATGTTCTGATCGGAACGGGAGCCCAGAGCGCGACGGGTATCTCATACGATCAACTCTCGAAGATCGCACCGACACTGGTCATCGATGTCGAGGGCACTTGGCGCGAGCACATCGAGTCCTCGGCCAAGTTCTTCGGCAAGGAGGAGATCGGCGCTCGGCAGATCAGCGCCATCTCCGCGGAACTCGCAGCGGCGAAGACCGCTCAGCCCGATCCCCAGGTGCTCTCGCTGCTAGGAAATTCGTTCTCCACGACCACATTTACGATGCCCCCGCACTTGCCGATTTCGAATCTGATCGCAGATGCAGGTTTCGTGCGGCCGGCGTTCCAGCAGCAGGAGGCTGAGGGATACTCTGTCGTACTCTCGCCGGAGCTTCTCGCCGAACAGAATGCGCCGCTCATCGCCATTCCCAACGGCAAATTTTACACCGCCGATGCTGTCCTGGCGCTGCCCACTGCGGGTTCGTTGACCGGAACGATCGTCAAGCCTGTTGGTGAACTGTGGTTCGGTACGTACGGATTCGCATACTTCGCCACCGCGTCTGATCTGCGCACTCTTGCAGGCGGGGGTACCGATGTCGCGACCACGGACGACGTTCAGGTGTTGTGGGATTCGTTCACGAAGCAGACCGTCAACGAATGACCGTGTCGAATCACAATATCTAACAGCATGATTCGACATAACTAGAAGGAAGCGACACCTGATGCCGATCTGGCTCATTGCACTGTTCTTGACTACTCTCGCGTTCTATACCGACGACTACGTGATCGCAGGAATTCTTCCTGAGCTGGCGGAGGGTTTGAACGTGTCGGAAGCCGCTGCAGGCCAATTGGTGACGGTGTTCTCCCTCACCATCGCCGTTGCGACTCCGACAGCAGCGGTGCTGCTGTCGGGAGCACCACGTAAGCGTCTGATTGTGAGCGCTCTGATGATGTTCTCTGCCGCGAATGTGGCAGCGATGTTCACCGATCACTTCGCGGTCATGGTCGTACTGCGCATCATTGCTGCGCTCTCGGCAGCGGTGGCCACACCGTCGATCTTCGTTGCCGCGGCGAGTTTGGCACCGCCGGAGAAGCGAGGACGCTATCTGGGCTTTCTCGCCATCGGGGTGACAGGGTCGATTGCATTCGGGGTCCCTCTCGGCGCGTGGATCGGAACGGTGTTCTCCTGGCACGCAACGTTTTTGTTTGTCGCCGGGCTCGGTGTGCTCGCTGCTGTGTGGGTGTCGGTATCCTTGCCCACCGTTGCAGCGCCACCGACGATCGCGGTGATCGAGCAGTTTCGTGTCTTGCGTTCGCGATCGATCTCGTTCGCGCTTGCGGGTACCGGTTTGGCGATCATGGGTTCGATGATGTTGCTGACGTATTTGGTGCCGTTCGTCAACGAGCTGATCGGGACCGAAACCAGTACGCGGACATTGTTGTTCTCCGTCACCGGAATAGCCGGTACGGTAGGGGTTTTCGCAGGTGGATATGCCACCGACAAACTTGGCCCCAACCGGACGATCGCCCTGGGAATGGGTGTCTTCGTCGTGGTGATGTGCGTGCTGTCGGCGATGTGGCCGTTTCGCCCTATCCCTCTGCTCATGTTCGTGCCCGTCGTCGCATTGTGGGGTGTGCTCGCATTCTGGAGCTCGCCAGCGATCCAGACGCGAATGTTCGAGGTGGCAGGTGATGTTGCCGCACAAGCGATGGCGATGAACACCAGTGTCAGCTACCTCGGCATCGCGGTCGGCGGGGCACTGGGAGGTCTCGTACTCGACAACGTCGGGCCTGGCGCGCTTCCGCTAGTCACCGCGGTGACCTCGATCGGAGCGTTGGCATTGTTGATGATTGCGTTCCGTTCGACGTCAGCGACTCCCGAACGCGAACCGGCGGGAGATCCTCGTGGCTGACGGTGATGTCCGGACACCCACTCTGTGGGGGTTACTGGCTCCGGTTCGCGGCAGCTTGTTTGCCAGCGCAATCGCGGCTGGCCTCTCCGCGGTGCTCGGACTCGTTCCATTGCTCTGTGTGATCGAACTCGCCGACATCCTCCTGGTAGACGCGCGTGAGGGTGGGGGGGAAGTCGACGGTGGTCGACTGTGGACAGTGGTGATCGTGGCTGCGGTCTCCGTCGTCGCTCGGTTGGCGCTCTTGCTGATCGCTTCGATGATCGCGCACCTCGCGGACGTCTCGCTTGCCGGCACGGTGCGCGGAAAGGTCGTCAAGCGTCTCGGTACGGTTCGTTTGGGTTGGTTCTCGGCACGAACCTCGGGGCTGGTCAAAAACGTGGTTCAAGACGACGTGGGATCTCTGCACCACCTCGTCGCGCATTCGATCATGGACGTAACTGCTGCGGTCGTCGTCCCCACCACGATCGTGATCTATCTGGCTTCGGATGATCCTTTGATGGCAGTGCTGACTTTGGTGCCGGTGATCGTTGCCGGGATCGGATTTCGTACTGCCTCGGCAGGAACCGACGACAAGCTGATTCCGTACGCGAGCTCGCTTGCAGCTCTAGGGTCGGCAACCGTCGAATCGGTCGACGGACTTGTCGAGGTGAAGTCTCATGGCAAAGATCGCTACCGGACCTACCGCGACGCTGTCGAGAACTTCGGCGGTCGACATGTCGGGTGGATGAGATCGAGTTCTCGCGGTGCGACGATTCTTGAGCTGGCGGTCTCACCGGTGACTGTCATCGCCTTCACCTCGATCGCGGGGGTGGCGCTGTTGCAGGCCGGATGGTTGCAGGACCCCGTCGACATACTTCCGTTTCTGTTGTTGGGCAGCGCACTTCCAGCTCCGGTCCTTGTGGTTGGATACGGGTATCACAGCCTGCTGGCCGCCCGTGCGGCCGCAGTTCGCGTCCAGAGCGTCCTCACCGAGCCACCATTGCTCATGCCTGAGATCTCGATCCGCCCTGACGACAGCACAGTGCGTTTCGAAGGTGTCGGGGTCGATTTCGGAGACATCGAGGCGTTGCGCGAGATCGATGTGACGCTACTGCCCGGAACGGTGACCGCGCTGGTCGGTCCGTCGGGAGCGGGGAAGTCGACATTGGCGGAATTGCTCGCACGCTTCGACGATCCCACCTCGGGAACGGTTTCGATCGGCGGTGTCGACCTCCGGGACCTGAGCGTCGACGATCTGTATCGACACGTTGCCTTTGTCTTCCAGGACACTTCGTTGCTGAACATGAGCATTCGAGACAACATCCGGCTCGCCCGGCCGGACGCGTCCGACGAGCTTGTGCGTGGCGCGGCCCGCGCCGCGAATATCGATACGGTCATCGAGGAACTGCCTGGAGGCTACGACGCGCCCGCGCAATCGGTCACATTGTCCGGTGGTGAGCGGCAAAGGATTTCCATCGCACGCGCAATGCTCGCCGACAGGCCGATTCTCGTACTCGACGAGGCGACATCGGCAATCGATCCGGACAACGAAACCGCCGTCCAGAAAGGGCTCAGTGCGCTTGCTGTCGGGCGCACAGTATTGGTGATCGCACACCGATTGCACACAATTCGCGGAGCCGATGCCATCGTCGTACTCGATCACGGCCACATCGTGGCGCGAGGTACTCATGACGAACTGCTTGCCGAAAAGGAACTCTATTTCCATATGTGGGAGGCAGATTCACGGGCCCAGGCCGCCGGACAGTCGACCGGAATGCAGGTGGCACGATGATCAGGCAACTCTTCACCGTACTCGACGAGGAGGGGCGTACAGAACTGCGGTGGCTACTCGTGCGGCTGACGCTCGGTGCAGTCTTGAACGCGGCATTGTGCTGCATGCTGGTACCGCTCTTGACAGCAGCATTCACGCGAGACTGGGACACCAGCTGGTTCTGGTTGGGCGCCATCGTGATTATCGCCGTTGCCCACCACCTGGTGGTGGTGACCAATCATAGGCGCTCCGGAGAGCTCGCTGCCCAGGTCCTGGCACAGCTCCACGGGAGAATCGGCTCCACAGTGGAATCGATGAGACTGGGCGCGGTCGAACCAGATTCGAGCGCGACCATCATGCGGTTGGTCACCAAGACCGCCCTCGACATCGCGAACGCACCGGCACATCTGTTGAGTCCGGTGATCAATGCGATCGTCGTGCCCGTCGTCGTGACGGTGTACATGCTGACTGTGTCGTGGCAAATGGGCATGGTTCTGGCCATCGGCGCCCCATTCGTGCTGCTTGGATACCGGGCGTACTTGCGCTCGATCGAAAAGTTCGAATCCCAATGGGATGAAGGCACACTCGTCTGTTCGACTGCGGTACTCGAATTCACCACACAGCAGCCGGTGATCCGCGCGTTCGGTGCGATCCCGTACCGACCCCTCACCGACGCACTCGACGAGCAGGATTCGCGTGCTCGACGATTGGTGCTCTCGTCCTATTCGGCAACGGTACCGCTCTACCTGGCGATCTCTGCTGTTCTGACCGGTGTTCTCGCTGTCGCCGCGCACTTGGCATCCCAGCGCGATATCAGCGTCGCGGTTCTCGTGGCCTTGACTGTGCTGGCGGTTCGCTTCATCGAACCGTTGACCGCGGTCGCGGACATCGCCGGGGGCATTCGCCTTGCCGCTGTCGGGTTCCGCCGCTGTCAGGATTTGTTCGCCATCGCGCGTGCTGTCGAACCCGCCGAGCCGGTGTACCCGAACACATACTCGATCGATGTGGACGATGTGCATTTCAGTTATCGTCCCGATGCACCTGTCATCGACGGCGTCTCGTTCCGGGCCGAAGAAGGCAGTCTGACGGCGATCGTCGGGCCATCAGGCTCGGGCAAGTCGACACTCCTGAAATTGATTGCGCGTTTCGACGATGTCGCGTCCGGACGTATCTCGATCGGTGGTGAAGACGTCCGCTGGATCGGGACCGCGGGGGTCCTGGACCGAGTCTCGATCGTGTTCCAGAACCCCTACCTGTTTTCTGGAACGATCGAAGAGAACATTCGATTGGCCAAACCCGATGCCACCGAGGCCGAGTTGGCAGCTGCCGCATCGCGCTCACGGGTGGACGAAATCGTCGACAGGCTGCCCGATGGGTGGCAAACGCTGGTGGGAGAGGGCGGAAGTCACCTCTCCGGAGGCGAGCGGCAGCGAGTGGCGATCGCGCGAGCATTGCTCAAAGACTCACCGATCGTTCTCCTCGACGAAGTTACCTCCTCGCTCGACTCTCAGAACGAACTTCATGTCCAGCAAGCGGTTTCGGAACTGTCGCGTAAGCGGACGGTCATCGTTGTCGCACACCGACTACAGACCGTACAAGCGGCCGACCGCATCGTAGTGCTCGACTCCGGTCGGGTCGTTGCACAAGGCACTCACACCGAACTCGTCCTCGAGGACGGCATCTATCGAACTTTCGTCGACTCACGTGCGCTCGCAGGCGAATGGACGCTGACCGAATCATCCGTTTCCCATACAGGAGTTATGCAGTGACCATCGAAATCGTCGACGTTCTGGCGCTCACGCCACTGCAGGAAGGGCTCTACGCCCTTGCTTCGCTTTCCGAGGGCAACGACATCTACACGATCGCAGTGCTCACCGACTTCCACGGTGACTTCGAGGGACACGAGGTCGCCGAGGCAATCGACACGGTACTGGCACGTCATCCGAACCTGGCCGTCTCCTTCGTCGCCGACGGACTTCCGCACCCCGTGCAGTTGGTCCCGGACAAAGCCAGTGTGCATTGGAGAGAAATCGAATGCACTGACGACGAACTCGACATGGTCGTGGTCACCGAGCAGCGAGCCGCATTCGATCTCGAGGACGGACCGCTCCTGCGTGCCGTCTGGGCGAAGACCGCGCCAGATCGTCACCGGCTGCTGCTGGTACTGCACCACTTGATCATCGACGGCTGGTCAGTGCCGCTACTGTGGAACGAGATCGCTGCTGCTTTGGGTTCCGATGCGGTCAAGGTCGTGACTGTGCCCGCGCTGTATCGGGACCACGTGGCCTGGCTGAACGAACGAGATCGGGACGAGTCGGTGGAATACTGGTCTCGCTATCTGCGTGGCCTGGACGGTCCGACCCGAGTGGGGACCGTGCCCGATCGAGACAGCCCCGCAGCCAAGCCTCAGATGACGATGCGGTTCATCGACGGGGAAGAACTCGACGACGTGCTGACCTGGGTACGGGCGAACAACTTGACCGTCAATACGATTGCGCAAGTCGCGTGGGCGATTCTTCTCAGCCGTCTCACCGGTAGAACTGATGTCACCTTCGGAGTGACAGTCTCCGGGCGGCCCGAGGAAGTACCCGGCATCGAGTCGATGATCGGGCTGTTCATCAACACTGTGCCGTGCCGGATCCAACTATCGGACAAAGAACGAACCGATCGGAACGTGCTGGACCTGTGTCGCCGAGTGCAAAGTGATTCGGCCAGCGGACGTGCGTACGGGTACCTCGGTCTGTCCGAGGTGCAACGCACGGTGGGTATCGGGGAGTTGTTCGACACCTTGATGATCTTTCACAACTCGCCGAAAGGTAGTGCACGGGCAACTATTTCCGTACCGAATGGTCGAGGGATCTCGCCTGTATCGATGGACAGCTTCACTCACTATCCACTTGTCGTGGTTCCGTTTCTTCTCGATGAACGACTCTATGTAAACATCGACTACGACGACAGCAGGTTGTCCGGCCTCGACGCCGGTGATCTCGCCGAACGATTCCTCCACGTGTTGCGCAGCATCACGCGCACCAGTGAAACGTCACCGCGCGCCATCGACATCCTGTTGCCGGGCGAAAGTGAGGCGTTGCTGCGCCAGGGTGCGGGCCCTCAATCTGCTCGCCGTAGCGTGGCGGCATCGCGATCCGAAGCATTCGACTACGGCGTACATCGCACGTTTGAGGCGGCAGTCGATGCCGATCCCGACCGCGTGGCGGTGGTATTCCGAGATACCGAGGTTACCTATCGAGTCCTCGACGCCTGGGCCAATTCGATCGCCGCCGACCTCGCCCACTGCGGCATCCACAGTGGCGATCGAGTGGGAATCGCGGTGACCCGTAGCCCCGCCTACTTTGCGGCCATGCTGGCCGTCCTCAAAACAGGGGCAGTGTGTGTCCCCTTCGACATCGCCGCGCCCGCGCGCCGAAACGCAACGATCGCAGACACAGCATCGCTAGCCCTCGTCGTAGGGGAGCAGGGATGTAGCCCGTGGTGGGGTGGGCACACGATCGTGATCGACTCCGCTCCGGTTCAGCTGTCGTCGATCCGTCCGAGCGTGGCGGTGTACCCCGATTCTGCGCAATACATCGTGTTCACGTCCGGATCGACTGGAGAACCGAAGGGCGTCACCGCCACTCACGGTGGGATTCTGGCGTTGCTCGCTGCACACCGAACGCTCGTCTACGACGTGGCAGCGGATGACGGGTGGGAACAGCTGCGTATCGGACATACTTGGTCATTCGCGTTCGATGCCAGTTGGCAGCCGCAGTTGGGACTGCTGGCCGGTCATACCATCGTCTTGTTCGACGAAGAGACACAGCGAGATCCAGCTCTGACACTCGATCGAATCCGGCGTGACCGCATCGACATGCTCGACACGACTCCGTCGATGTTCGCGCAGCTCGAAGCCGCCGGGCTGACCGAGGAAGGTCGCTGTGCTCTCAGAATTGTCGCACTCGGCGGTGAGGCGATCAGCGCCGCCACATGGGTCCGCCTGTCCGAATTCGACGGCAGCCGTGCCTACAACTTCTACGGACCTACCGAAATCACCGTCGAGGCTGTGGCGTCAGCCATCGAGCCAGGCACTTCACCTCAGATCGGACGGCCCACGGCGCATTCACACGTCCGGGTCCTCGGGCCTGATCTTCGACCGGTTCCTGTCGGGGTCGTGGGGGAGTTGTACATTTCAGGACCGCAGGTAGCGCGTGGCTACCATGATCGGTTCAGGCTGACCGCTGAACGTTTCGTCGCCGATATCGACGATGCGGGGCGGCGAATGTATCGCACCGGCGACCTCGTCCGGTGGACTCGGTCGGCTACGCTCGAATTCCTCGGCCGTGCCGATGATCAAGTCAAGATCCGCGGTTACCGGGTCGAGATCGCCGAGATCGTTTCGGCATTGGATGCGCATCCCGACACCGAGCAGAGTGCGGTGATCGTCGACCGGCATCGTCGTGGTGGAGCAGCCCTGATCGGCTACGTCGCAACCCGGCGTCACGAGGAACCGAGCCTCAGATCCGACCTGTTGCGGCACTTGGCGGTTCAGTTGCCCGGCTACATGATCCCCGCTCAGCTGCACACACTCGAGTCATTGCCGACGACCCTCAACGGAAAGCTCGACGTATCGAGTTTGCCTACCACAGAGGCAGTCTCGATCGGCGGGTCGGATGCCCCCGAATCCGAGGCGGAAAAGGCAGTAGCAGATGCGTTGGCGACCGTCCTCGGTTTCGACGCAATCGGGCTGGACACCGAGTATTTTGCCGCAGGAATGGACAGCATTGCAGCGATCTCCGTATCGGGGGAATTGCGGGCAGCAGGGTACGACTGCCGGCCCCGTGCGGTTCTTGAATCCTCGACCGCCCGCACCCTGGCATCGCTCGTCACCATTGGTCTCACACAGGATGAGTCCTTCACCGAGGGTGAAGAGGGCGATCGTCTCGTCGATACGCCGATCCTCGCGTGGATGGCAGGGCGCGCAGATATTCGACGGTTCTCCATGTCGCATCTCATCTCCTGTCCACCTCATGCTGCTCATGCAGACGTGACGGTGTGTCTGGACGCAGTCCTGCGCGCACATCCGCACCTGTCTGCATCCTTGGTCGTCGAAAATTGCCGTCCACGACTGATCGAGCATGCGGGACGGATCGCCGACGCGGCAGTCGTACTCCCGCAGTTGCAGGTAGATGTCCTCGACGCATCGGTGATCGCACAGATCGGGAAACGCGCCGTCGATCGACTCGATCCTGAAGCGGGGATGATGGTGGCGGGCACGTTCATCGTTCACGGATCCGAGCGACTGATGTTTCTCACCATCCATCATGCTGTGGCCGACATTGTCTCGTGGAACATCGTTCTCGGGGATCTCGCGCACGCATGGGAAGGACTCTCCGCCGGGGCTGAACCCGAGGTGCTCAGTGAGGTGACGTCCATCCATCAGTGGGCCAAGGCAGTGAACACTCGATTGGTGGTATCGGTGCCCGACCGCACTAGCCTAACCGGGGCCGATTTGACTGCCGATGCAGTGGTGAAGGACAGGTTGTTCACCAGTGCGAAAGTAGATGGCCTTGCCACCGAGCATGACTCGGCGCTCCGTGGCAGCCGGACCATCAGAAAGTCCGCGGATTCTCGAACGTCCGCCGCGCTGGTCGCGTCATCGATGTCGGTCGAAAAGGCCGTCTTGGCCGCACTGGCCTGGGCACGGTTCTCGCTACTGAGCAAACATGGCAGAGCGCCGTCCGCAGGACTGGTCGTAGACCGTGAAACCCACGGGCGAACTGACCACATCGACATCGACGGTCGACCCGCCGACCTCTCGCGCACCGTCGGATGGTTCAACGTGCTCGAGCAGGTCCGAATCGACGGGAACGAGAGCCCGCTCATCGGCATCGAGGATGCCGCCACCGCCGGTCTCGAATCGATGGCAAACGTCCACACCACGCATGGTAGTTCGGAGTACGCCCTCGATCAGTGGCTGTGGCGGATGAGGCCGGAACAGACAACGAGTGTCAGGCCGGAATTCTTGGTCAGCTACCTCGGCCGGATCGACCAACGCAAACCACGAGCGGGCCGTCCGTGGACATCAGTGACCGATCCAGCGATCGTTGGAGCGCTCTCCGAGAACAACAACCTCGCCATGTCGCCGGTACATGCCGTCGAACTGATCGCCGCCCTCCACGTCGGTGAGGACAGTTCGACGATCGAGACTTTGTGGCGATTCGACCCCTCGCGGGTTGACGAGGTTCTCGTCGAAGATCTTGCAACGCACTGGTGTGCTGCCATTCGAACGGCAGCTGCCGTCATCGGTGGCGCGTCGAACATCACACGGACAGAGGAAAAGCAATCATGCACACGATGAAGACGTCGAACGGCGACATCACCTATTACGTCCAAGGAGAAGGTGAAACGGTGGTGCTGGTGATGGGAGCTGGATCACCAGGACGCGTGTGGTGGCCCTACCAAGTCCCTGCACTCGTCGATCGCGGATACCGCGTCGTGACGATGGACAACCGCGGTGTCGGTGGAAGCGGTGGCGGTACCGCAGCTGCAACGATTTCAGGATTCGTCGACGATCTCGAATCGGTCCTCGCCGAGGTTGCCGACCGACCGGTTCACTTGATTGGTACATCGCTAGGCGCACGGATTTCGCTTGGCTTGACGCTCCGACGTCCGGACCTGGTGTCATCGTTGGTGCTGTTGGCGGCGCACGCACAACCTGATGTCGTCATCGAAACCTATTCGCAGGCGCAGGTCGAGCTGGCGAAGTCGGGGATCGAGCTTCCTTCGAACGTAAGGGCTGCATTCGGTGCGCTCGCGAATCTATCGCCCGCAACACTGAACAATCCGCTCGGTGCCGACGACTGGTTGGCCACATTTCAGATGGGCCCCGCGCAGCTCTCGGCGGGTGTGGCGTCACAGTTTGCTGCTGTCACGACCGAGTACCCAGCTGATCTGTCCGTGTACTCGGCCGTGACGGTGAGGACGATGGTGATTGCATTTGCCGATGATCGGATCACTCCACCCCGGATGGGTAAGGCCGTCGCCAAGGCAATCCACGGGTGCCGGTTCGTCATCGTCCCTGATGCTGGGCATGTGGGCTACCTCGAACAACCGACTGCGGTCAATGACCACCTCGTCGACTTTCTCGAGAAATGATCAGTAACCGCGTCGGGTTTCCGTAAGGGAAGTGCCAGGTCTGGGTGTCAGATACAAAGCAATTTCTCGATTTGGAATGGGAATCTCGCCGATGAAAGTCGAGCCGGTTTTGAGAACAGCTTTGCGGACCGCGATATTCGAAGCATCAGGTTCGAAAGCGACCGCCTTGCAATTAGGGTCGTAGGAAAAGAACTCGTCGACGACAACGCTCATTAATCTGCTTCCTCGACCTTTTGGTGAACTTTCAATATCGGCTATTGCAATATGTAGGCCCAAATCGTGTGGATCGCATTCATAAAATTCTCCGATAATGTCTTGCGATGGTCGGTAAAATTCCATGTATGCGACATCGGCGCCGTCGACCGTGACGATGATCGGTCGAGAATAGTTTGTATCCAGCTGTGCTGCAATATGATTAGACCACCTCTCGACCGGCCAGTCATACCCCCATGTCTCTGCGTTGTGTGGTCGGTTCATCCATTCGTGGACGGTTGCGATATCGTCGGAACCTGAAACCACACGAAAGGTGAATTCGTCGCGAACAAATTCTGTCGGCGGTGGAGATATATCGACAAGCGTGCCGTTTGGTCGGTAGCGGGGAATAAGTGTGTAAGGGGCAGCAGGGTTCATCATATTCCTTTGGGATGGGAAATTCGGGGGAGGATTGCAGAACTCAAAATACCACGAATCAAACGAAAATTTGTTTCCGAAAGTTGGGATGATAAAGGTTATCAGATCATTGTATCGGACTAGATGTTATGGGTATAGACGTTGCTGGCCCGGGACTGAGGTAGACGGGCTGGTCTGGTATGGCCCCCATCAAGTGAGCCGCAAGTTATGAGAATCCTTCCGCCCTGATCAAGGGGCATGAAAGGCTTCATCTCATGGCTGGACGCAAACGGCATACGCCCGAACAGGTCATCCGAAAGCTGCGCCAAGGTGACGAAGTTGTCGCCGCAGGCGCGACGTCGAGGAAATCGTCCGACAACTCGACGTCAATGCTGACGCTCTACAACTGGCGCAAGCAGTACGGCGGTACGAAAGCCGACGACGCTAAAGAGTTCAAGGAACTCAAGAATGAGAACGCCCTGCTCAAGAAGCTCCTCGCCGAAGTCGAACTCGAAAAGGCCGCGCTCAAGGAGACTGCTCGGGACGCTCCGTATAGACGTCAAGTGGTCAGCCCCTGATAATCCGCTCGTAGTGCGCTGAACACTTCCCGGGCAAGGTAGCGCTTCTGGCACCGGATGATCTCGGGCATCGATTTACCTTCTGACGTGCGACGGTTCGCATATTCGCGGGCGGTGTCGCGGTACCTGTGGCGAACGACGGCCGCGGTGTGCAGCGCCTGATTGGCGCGTCTGTCACCACCGCGATGAAGCCGATGCGGGTTCGTCTTCCCCGACCAGGCAGGTATCGGTGCCACCCCGCACAGGTGAGGGAACGAGGCTTCACTTCGGAGTCGCTCCGGATTGTCGCCCACAGTGATCAACAGGGCAGCCGCGGTGTCCGGTCCGAGCCCGAAGAGCCCGGCTGTGCGTGGTGCGGAATCGTTGATCAGTTGTGTCAGTGTCTTTTTTTAGATCACGTGCTTCCTTGCGGAGTTCGCCGACACGACGTGCCAGGGACCGTAATGCGCCCATCGTCGCCTCGGAGGGATCCGCAAGATCGCCGAGACTACGGGTGAGCGCCGCGCATGCGTCGAGCAGTTGTCCCTGCGAGTGCCCTAGCAGTTGGGTGCGAAGTTGTTCGGGTGCGGTAACGATCATCGACCGGAGGGCGTTGATCACGGCGGTAGCCGCTTTCACTGCACTGTTCCGTGCGATGCGCAGGGCTCGAATGGACTCGATCAGACCAGTGCAGTATTTGGGTTCGAAAACTTGGTGGCGGGCGAGGACGGTGCGGGCTGCAGCTTCGGCGTCGATGGGATCGCTTTTGCCGTGATCGCGCCGCAAGCGTCGGTTGGGGCGGGGAACCTCGACCACCGCGGTATCAATGTTGCGAAGGTGTCGGGTCAAGCCGGCGCCGTAGGAGCCGATGCCTTCGATTCCGACGGCGATGACGTGTCCGACGTTGTTCATCCACTCAGCAAATTCGTCGTATCCCGTTCGTGTTGTGGAGAATTGGCGTTCTTCGATGAAGACGCCGTGTTCTGTGCCGATTGCCGCGTGGTGGGTGTCGGCGTGGGTATCTACTCCGCAGTAAATGTTCGGGTTTGTCGGCGCTGCGTTCACGTGTGCTGCCTTCCACTCGAAGTCGCGATAGGTCTTCATGAACGAGTCCTTCCAGGCGGCGTGCTGGACGAGTGGTCAGGATTCCCGCATCGCCGCGCGGGCGGGCATCTGCTTCATCTGCGGCCAGCCGAGGGCGAGGTTCGATCCGTTCATCTGGACGGGTGTGTTCGGGTCCGGAGCGAAGGCATCGAACATGATCCGAGCAGCGGGAGCGAGTACGTCCGGCTCGACGGCGTCAACGGTGTCGGCATCCCAACGCAGCTCCCCGTCGACGGAATCAGGTTCACCGAATATCGACGTCAGACGCTCGGACACATAGCCCAGATCCGCTAGCTCCGGCGCAGTGTAAAAGTCTTTGCTCATTGCTTCCTCCGAATCACCGATCGATCGTGCACATCATCGTGCCGTAACACCGCGCCGGGCGGGCTTGACGGACGCGTGAAGTGGCAGGGAGATGGGTGTGTGTGACCGGTGTAGGTCGAATCCGGGCAGGTGTAGTTCTGTGACGTTGACAGATGCGCTGCGGCGGAAAGCGAGGCGGCTCCAGGAGCGGCGAATGTTGGCGATGAAAAGAATGTGCGAGAGATGCGGCACCTGCCTCGACAATGCCTCCGCCGCAACGATATGCAGCTACGAATGCACCTTCTGCGTCGACTGCTCAGTCGGGATGGACAACGAGTGCTCGAACTGTGGCGGCGAGTTGACCGCGCATCCTGCTCGCGTCGCGCACGCCCGACTGATTCGTCGGGGATGGGCAGGTCGAATCGGTAGCTATCTCGCCCAGCGCAAGCCTTCCGGCGTCCTTGAGCTCTCCGATGCCGAGCGGGATCTGATTTCGCATATCAAGGCCACCGACGGGGAAAGGTTGGCAGCGATCGAGGTGCGTCATCTCCCGTCCCGACTGCACACCGTGAGAAGCTCTCGTCACCGTTCTCACACTGCGTGGGGGGAAGACGTGTTCCGAACCCCTGCCGGCTACGTTCTCGACGAGAACGCAGCTCGCGCCGACGGGAAACCGCAGACGCTGTGACCGACGAGAACACGATGCCCGCACGCTCCAGATTTCGTGCAGCGGGGGACCGGGCAGCAGCGCGTCTGCGGAAACGAGCCGAGTGGGCTTTCACTGCGGCGCAGCGTCGAGCCGCCCATGACCTGGCTTACGAGCAGTGGGCCACCGGCGCGTTGGGCCCCGTACCGGATCACCCGCGCCCTCGACGCCGCCGAGCTGTACGGCCCCGACGTCGACGTTGCATGCGGGGCGCAGGAGCCGGCATGTGGCGATTGGGAGGCCGGCACCCGCTACCCCTCGTTCGATACGAATGCACCTTCTGCGTCGACTGTTCGGCGGCGATGGGCAACGAGTGCCCGAACTGTGGCGGCGAGTCGACCGCGCGTCCTGCTCGCGTCGCGCAAGCCCGAGTAATTCGTCTAGGGTGGTCAAGTCGGATCGGTAGGTAGCTACTTCACTCAGCGCAAGCCTTCCGGCGTCCTCGATGTTTTAGGATCCGAACGGCGCGAGGAGTGGATCGAGAGAACCGACTGCCCCGGCGCCGACGTGGGCGAGCGTGGTTGCGCCGCGCAAGACGAGTAGTGGTGGCAAGGCGCCGCCGTTCGCTTCCGATCCGCTGATCAGGTCACCGTCCGGGGTGAAGGCGATGGCCTCACCTTGTGGCTGGCTGGGTAACGGGACACGTACCGGGGTGGTCGTGGTGAGCGCGGATGCGATGTCTGCGTCGGGCGCCGAGTAGAGGTAGACGTCCGAGTATGTACGTAGTGCCGCTACGGTTCCGTCGGCGCTGACGGAACCGCCTGTGACGGTTTTGCTGCCCTCCGTACCTTTGTACCCCCCGGGCGTCGCCGTGGGTGTGATGGTCACGGACCCGATTTTCTGCAGTGTAGTGACCGCTGTGGTGCTGAGTTCGGAAATGGTGGCAGGGGTTGCCGGGGTGTAGATTCCGGCGGTTCCGGAGAAGTCTTTGGTCACGATGATCGGTGTTCCGGCCCGCGTCAGCAGGAGTGCCTCGGCGTTGTGGGCGCCGTCGGGATAGGACAGTCGACGTGCGCCGGTGGTGACGCCGTCGGGTGTTATCGGAATCAAGGCGACAGCCGAGCGCTTGGCCTTGTTGTCACCGATGTCGGCGAGCCAGAGAGTTCCATCGCTGGAAGCCGCCAGGTCCTCGACGTCGACACGCGGCACGGGGACCGGTATCCATCGCGTTAGGCGGCAGTGTGAGTCCAGTTCGGCGACACGGTCGTCGGAATTGCTGTCACCGATGGCGTACATACTTCCGCCGGTGACAGTCAGGCCCGACAATTCCTCGAGTCCCTTGTCGGTCGGAGTGCACAAGGCCCTCCACGAGGAAGCGTCGACGACGGTGCGCTGCGGGCTCGGCGTAGCTTCGGCCGTTGGAATGAGGGCGAGGGTGCTCAGCGTCGTTGCTGCTGCGAGCGCGAGCGCTACCGGCATCGATTTCACGAACAGTGTTCCTTTGCTGCGGAAGTGGGTCAGCTCTGGCTGAGTTTGCCGAAGATGGATTCGAAGAACGATCCGAGATCTGCAGATCCGGTGCTCGGATTGGTTGTGCCGGGTTCCGTCGTGCCGGGTTCGGTTGTGCCGGGGTCGACGATCGGTACTTCGGCTACCGAGACGGGAATATTCGTCTTGAACTTCTTGCCCGGAATGGTCTCGCACTCCGATTTCACGACGTAGTCGCCGACCGCGAGCGGGCCGAAAGAGATGGGGCCGACATCGATCCCCTCTTTGACGTACTTGATCTTCTTTTCGTCGACGGTCTTGTCTGCAGAGTTCTTGATCTTGAACTCGCATTCCTTCAAGCCGTTCTCGTCGGCGACCGGGTTCACGGTGATAGTGAGGTCGGTGTTGGCGGTGACGGTGACGACGGGGTCGGCCGAGGCCAATGCCGGGGCCAGAAGCAGAAGTGGCACGGTCAAGCTGGCCAGAGCGGCGGTACGTATGGCGGTGTGCTTCATGTTCGGTTGCTTCTTTCGTTCGGCGCTGCAAACCGGAGACACGGGTGCTCGGTGGATCCGTGAGCGCGAAAATGGTTGATACTGTGCGGAATACCGCATCTCGATACGCGGCTGTGCTGGACGATAACACCGAAGGTTCCCGAGATGGGGAGCTACGTCGGTTCCTTCAGTACAGCGAAACCACCTGGAACGTACGGAGATATCTGTGCCTTCACGTCACCTCAATGAGTGATCGATCAGAGTAAATCGTAGCTCAACTACAACCAATGAATCTCTGCTATCTTTCGATCTGATTCTCCCGGACGTGTACTGTGTCGCGCGCGGAGACCATCAACTGAACTGTCCCACTTGGCTTTCACTCCAGATATGAGGATTCATGAACCGAACCCTGTTCCGCGCATCTGTTGTCTCAGCGCTCGCCGCACCGGTTGTTCTACTGTCGAGCGGTATCGCAGCTGCAGCGCCGACCGTCGGTGTCGTCGGAAACGACGATCTGACCATCACCGTTACGCCGACTGCCGATTCAAACGGATTGCGCGAGTGCGAATTCAAGATCTACGACTCGTCCGAGACACGGGTGGCGAAGAAGGAAGCGAAGTACAAGGACGGTGCTGCCGTCGAGTCGATCACCTTCGGCCCGTACGCAGCAGGTCTCTATTCCGTGTCGTGGGAGTGCAAGGACAACAACAAGACGAAGTTCGAAAACACCGTTTCTGTACGGGTGGGTGAAACCAGTGTCGTCTCGAGTGTCGAAGATCTGCTGGGTCCGCTGCGTGCGCTACTCGGTGGTTTGAGTCTGAGCTGATCATCTCTGATTGGGGGAATGCTGCCTGTGGCGAATTCTGTGTGAGTGATCTTGATGCATGGTTTCGGTGGCGTGGGTGTATGCAGCGGCGCTGTTGTTCGGGGTCCGCGGGGCCTCAGCGTGGCCGGGGACCGTGACGTTGAGCGAAGCGGCAGCTCTTGTTGATCCGCTACCTCCTGTTCGAACCAGAATGCTGCGAACCTGTAGCTCGATGGTATTGAGGGATTGCGAGCCTGCGTCGCTTGCTCTGACATCGCATCTGCTGTCCGGTCGGTGGTGACGTGTTCGGTGGTTAGGTGCTCTGTCGGGGCAGTCGACCGAATCGCCCGTCACGCGGGTTTCTATGTGGGGCCATTTCTACGCGTGAGGAACACGCGACCGGCGTGATGCCCGCTTGTGAGGCAGGACCGGTCGTTCACCCAGAAGCACCGATCCTGCCGTGGGATAGTAAATCAGGATATGGATGCAGCAGGCACAGCCCGGGCCAATAATTTCCTCACACCGTTGCAACGGGCGGCGTTGCGAAAAGAATTGCACCCTTGAACATTCCGTAAGAAACATCGCAGCGGAGCTGGGGGTGGTGCGCGACGCTGACGAAACCTCACGCCGTGGCGCCCCGACGAGCACAAAGTCATTGATACTTTCGAGCATTGGCCCAGCTGAGTGAGGGTGCACGAGCGTCGGCCCGGCACATTCTTACTGGTTCGGAGTGTGCCGCCCTTCGGCGGCGTGCTCTCATGCTCTTCGTCGTTGTGTTCGTAGCGTCAGGGGCCGGATGCTGCGGGAACATTTTCGTAGGCGTTGGATGATATCGGCGCGAGAGGATTTGGTGATGCGAGCGCGGTAACACTTGATCCAGGCAGCCGGGCAGTAGGTCGATCACCCGCTCTCGCAGCTCGGCCGTCTTCCATGGTGGACGGTTCTGTGATGACCTCACGTGCACGAACAGACCAGGAGTGCTCGATTGATCGGGGAATTCCGGACATCAACCCGTCGTGATTATCGTCGTCGTCCGGAGGTGGTGTCGAGGTAGCTGGTGACGGCTTCGGTGGCGTTCGAAATGTATTGCGCCTCTGAGCTAGTGAGTAGGGTTCCGGTGAGAGATTCGAGGAGCAGGGTGTTGATACGGGACGGCCGAGGCTGTCAGTCCGGCTCGGGGCATCAGAGCCGCCTTTCTCCTCAACGAATGTGGGGTGTCGCGCCTCACTCGACCTTTGGGTGAGAACAATGCCATGCCCGGGGCCGATTGGTCGGCATTCTCCCTATCCCCCTGGGTGGTCAGGCACGTGGTTGATCGGGATTTCGGGGCATCTGCCGAGCAGCTGCAACCCTGAGTGGCGCTGCGCGGAGCGTGGCTGCGGCGGTTTTCTGGTGCGCGACTGTGTCGGTGTGTGGTTCGGTGGCCATAGCAGCGAGGCGAGACATGACAGCGATCCATTCTGGTGGTTCTCGTGGTCTTGCCGGCGTGCGATCTGTGAGCCGTCCGAGAGGAGGAGGTACCGGCGGAATGGTGCGGCAGTGTTCGCCGTCCTGTAGCCCAGCCGTCGGCCCGAGTGGTCTTCGGATTCTTCTCTATTGTATTGCGCTGCAGAGTCTTCGAAGTCTCTGCGTTGGGGGGATGTGACTTGGCTGGGGTCTTCGCTGAACTTGTCTCATGTCGAGCAGAGAAGTCTACGATGCTTGCTGCTCTGACACCACGAGGTACGCCTCTGTGCGGCGTCTGCAGGATGCGCGCGATGCATCCTCGTGTTTTTCACAATTCTGCCAGCATCGGCAGGAGTGCAGCGCCGGTGGAGATGGTGATCCCGGCGGTACCGGCGACGATGCCGAGTAAGGCTCGTAGTGATGCTGCATCACTGTCGGCAACGGTGGACCGGGAGATGGCGACGGCGCCGCAGATCACCGCGGTGACCCCCAGCACGAAGCTGAGTTCGACCAGCCAGAACGCCGAAATAGACAGTGCCCCTAAGATGATCGACGCGGTGGGTAGTCGTGAGGGTTGTTGCGGGTGCGCTTCGGTGCGATCGACGGAGGGGCGCATGGGGTTTGCGGTACGGGGGTTGCGGGGGATGGCGGCGGTCATGTTCCTCCTTCGTGGTTGAGGTGTGGCTGATGTCGTGACGAGGGCATGGTCGGTATTTCGCGTCTGAGGTTCGACCAACCCTGTGGCTGTGACTCAGGTCGGGCGTCTCCCCTTATGTGACACGGACCTCAGTCAAGTTAGCGCTCTATTGATCCGAGTGCTAACTGATTACGTGAAGTAAACGTAGATGAACTGCTATTGGGTGAGATGCCCGATCGTCAGTCCGCCGGCCGTGTGCAGTCATTCATCACAGTTGCTGGGCGGGAAGATGTGATCAGGAGCTGAGCCGATGCGGTGCACGCGTGGGACGGATCGAGTTGATCTTCATTGTCGAGTCCGGCCCCGGCGTGAATGTACTCGAAAAAAGTGATGCCTGTCGGGGCCGGGAAGCGAGCGCGTCGCTGGCAGGATTGCTCGTAGTGGTCGAGAGGTTCGGCCAGGAAACGGGAAGGAAGGTCAGGTTATGGCGCGCGGCACCGTGAAGTGGTTCAACGGGGAAAAGGGGTTCGGGTTCATCTCTCCTGAGGATGGCAGTGGGGATGTCTTCGTGCACTATTCGGGTATTGCCGGGTCGGGGTACAAGTCTCTCGAAGAGGGGCAGTTCGTGGAGTTCGAGATCGGGGACGGTGTGAAGGGGCCTCAGGCTGTCGACGTTCAGGCCCTGTGAGGTAGGTGGCCGGGGCGGGGGAGTGTCCGGCTCCCGCCCTGTCGGAGGCTGAGATGGCTTGTGCTGGCGCTGGTCCGGTCACACGGCAGCGAGATCGCGAGAGGTTACTCGTTGGTTTCCGTGTTTGATGCCTGCTGCCGTGATCGTTGTGGCTTCTTGGCTTCTTGGCTACGTGGCGTTCCGGTTGGGGTGTGGATGCACAAAATGGTCTTACGAGGACTGAAGCGCTTAGGCTCTCGTGCGCAGTTGGGGTGCAAGCGTTTCGAGACTTGTGCTTGCTCGTCGTGTACCTGCCCGGCGGGTGGGCGCGTGTGTGGTCGGTCGCGTCGGGGTGAGAAGAAACCCCGTCCATCGATGATGGGTCGGGTCAGCTCCGTATGGGTATGCGTGTCAGGACGAAGGCGGCAGCGATTGCGGAACCGGTGGAGACTCCCTCCCACGGGTTGCTGCTCATGGCGCCCACAACCACGCCGGAGAATATTCCGGCTGACAGGGCAAGGGCGCGGGCGAAATGCGCCGGACGATTGTGGTGCATGGACCCAGTCTTCGTTCCTGGCAGAGCTTTGCCGGTGATCGAAAAGCTTCCGGATTCCAAGGCGGCTCGGGCTCACACGGCATTGTTGGAGAAGTCGTTGCTGCCGGGTGTGGTCTTCGCGGGGTATGTGAGGCGGCCGTCGCGGCGCAGCCGCCGCATCCTACGGCCGAGCAGGTAGAAGGCCAGCGTGAACACGATCAGGCCGCCGGCGGGGATCGCGACGGCCAGGAGCAGGTCTGCGTGTGCGCTCATGGAGACCATCTTGCCTAGGAGTGTGGCAGGGTGCCGCGGTCACTGTGCCCGGCGTCGTGTTTGGCGACGGTTTCTGCGCGTGGACGGGTTCGGTCGAGAGGGCCGCGGAGGCGAGAGCGATCACCGTCAATGCTTGGCCGAGCTGTCGTCGGATCATTGCACCGCTCCCGGGGGTTCATTCGCGTGTACGCGGACTACCATTCTGCGCGAACCGGCGGCGCCGGCGTACGGGTTCGACTGTCTTCGGGTGTCACTTCTGTTGTCGAGTGACTGGTCTTAGTTCTGAGAAACTAAAGGATGCAACAGGATTCGTGTTAAATTGTCCAATTGGAGGGGATGGATTAGTCAGGCCAGGAAAGATTCGAGCGAGAGGGTGGCCGCAGCGCGGCTGCGGACGTGATCGCCGCGTCCGGCACCCCGGGGTGCCCGCGTTACGGCGCGGTAGGACCGAGGTCAGTGGGAACGCGCGATTGCGTGATACTGCAGATAGCATGAACGCCAATATCATTCATCGAGACAACGAAGAGGACTTCTGTGGCCGAAATATTGATTCGCCAACTCGTCGACGATCTCGACGGAAAACCTATCGACACCGGATTGGGCCGTCAGGTCACGTTTTCCTATCAGGGCGCTGATTATCGGATTGATTTACGCCCGGCTAACGCCGACAAGATCGAAGCGGCGTTCGCCCCGTTCATCAAGTCTGCGGAGAGAGTCTCCGCTGGAGGCAAGGTGCGTACGACAACCTCGACCGCACGCAAGGCGTCAGGGTCTGGTCGATCAGCGGAACAACTGCAGGCAATCCGGGAGTGGGCCGGCAAGAACGGCTTCGATGTTTCCCCGCGTGGGCGAATCAAAGCCGACGTCGTCGATGCGTTCGACGCCGCACACCGAAGTCTTGTGAGCGGCATCTTTTCTCACTGATACCTAGCATGTACCGCACCGGCATCCGGTGAATCTCTTCGAGGAGACGAGAAAGACTTAGGCGAGCTCGAGTCCATCCTCGGCGGCGAACACCAGTCGAGAGTCGGTCGAGGAGCTCGGTGATGTGGCCCCAAGGCAATCGCGCATCAGGTTGTTGCGCAATTGGCTCGGGGAATTCGGTGCGTAGGCCGTCGGCGAGGCGGGAGATGACCTTGGTGCCCCAGCCTTCTCTCGCTTGTCGTTGCTGG
Organism: Rhodococcus sp. C3V; assembly: GCF_029269915.1. NCBI lineage: Bacteria > Bacillati > Actinomycetota > Actinomycetes > Mycobacteriales > Nocardiaceae > Rhodococcus > Rhodococcus sp. C3V. The sequence continues at coordinate 13,323 of NZ_JARJBE010000020.1, read as the reverse complement.
ATCGTGGTGCCGATCTGTCAGTGCCGCGTGATGAGTTCGGTGTCGATTCTGCGTGCAGCCTGCGCGCGTGCGTCGCGTACTTGTGTCTTGATCTGTTCGAGCAGTTCGCCGTATCCGGTCGGTTCGATCTGATCGTCTCGTGTGCTCATTGTATTCATCTTCGCATGTGAAGGATCTGACCTTGTCGCATTGATATGGGCGGAACATCTACACCTAAGGATGTCGGGCGACTGGGCCTCGACAGTGCTCACAGAGAGTCGCGGGATTGCAGTAAGCGTGCAGCGATGCGATCGACGATCGGGGCGCGCCTGGTCGGGGCCGTCCGTGACTTTCCTGGTGGTCACAGCACGTCACGTTTGCCTACGCGGACCGACCTGGTTGCTGTGTTGGCCGGAGCGTTCGTCGCTTCCGGGTATGCGACCGTCCGCGAACTGCTCTCCGGCTTCCGCGAAGTGGAAGACTCAGGCCAGGCCGTGGGCGGGTGATCAGAAAACTCGACGGTTCTTCACCGCGTATCGAGGGTGGTCTTCGCGCGTGCGCCCCGTAGAGGCTGCGGCGAGTGGTATCTGCCGTTGTTTCTGAACTGTGCCGGTACGCGGGCAGTCAGGGGAGACACGGCCGTCGAGAAAGTTCTCGACATCATGCACGGACGGACGGGCGACGTGGGCGATCCGCCGACTACTGGTGACGGTGGTCGGCGGATCGTGCACATCCGCCGTTGCTCGCGTGGACATGCAATGGCTGCTGTCGGGTCGGTGCTGACTGTTCAGAAGCCATATCGACGACCCGTCACGTGTGCAGCGCGCCGCCGTTGTTCTGGGTACCCGTCAGTGATGTGGTGAAACTACAAATGTGTCCTCGAAAATGAAACATACTGTCTTATAGGCCGGTTCGCGGGAACCTGGTGTCCGTAGCACACGGTGGCTCGTCGTGGAGATCCTGCGAAGCTTGTGTGTGATCAGCCGAAGCGCACCCTGGGTCAACGCGATGAATATCCCGCTCGGCAACGGTGAGGCATGCCGAACGGGCCTCGGGTGAGTACCGATGTCGCGGGGCATGTGCTTCCGCCGTTACCTGAGGGATGTTCAGGGGCGGTGAGGCGTTTGAAAGAGGCTCGGCCAGTGTAGTTTTCGCTGCCTCTGTTCCGGCCCTGCTCTCGCTTTGGGGTGGGTCTGGACACTGTGTGGGACAGGGTTGGTGGTGTGCGCTTGTTCTGTGCGTAGTCGGGGCATGGTGTGTGCTGGGGTCGTGTTCACCAACGACGAGCAGTTCAGCCTCGAAACATGCCTAGGAGCAGGACATGGCATGGGAGGGAAGCCGACATCGCGACCGAACAACTCGTCGGCACGGTACGGCCGCTCGACCCGAACACAATCCCGCGGATGGCCCCGATCCATCGGTTCCACTGTGCCTCGTTGATGCCGAGCCCAGCCCAGCGAGCGTCTGCTGTGAAGCCTCGGCCAGACCGTGGTCCATGAGCGCACTCAGCCGGTGATCCGTGGCTGACTGAAACTCGTGCCGCTCAAACGGTTGCGGTGTGCTGGTTGTAGGTCTGCTACTGCGATCAGCAGGCGATGGTGCGGTTGTCGGGGGGTTATTCGGTGGATTGGCGGAGGATGAAGTCGGCCATGCCGGGGACGGTGAAGGCGATGCGGCCGTGTTCGGGTGCCCAGATCAGGCCTTTACGGATGGCGGTATCGCGGACGTCGCTGACTCCGCCGGGGGTCGACCCCATGAGTTCGGCTACTTTGCCCGACCGTGGTTGTTGTTCGCCGGTTACCGACAGCGCTCTCATGTAGCGGCGTTCTCGGTCGGTGGCGCGGTCCCAGCGGGAGGGGAAGAAGCCTTCGTCGAGATGGCGCCGTCCGACGTCGACGGCGAGTTCGGCGTCGGAGAGTTCGAACGGCGTGGTTGGGGCGAGATTCCAGATCGCTTTGCCGTATTCCTGAAGGAAGTAGGGGTATCCGCCGCTGGCGGTGACGAGGAGGGCGAGCGCGTCGTCGGTGAAGTCTCCGCCGTGGCGCTGGACAGGTATTCGTAGTGCGTCGGCGGCGGCGTGTCGGGTGAGGGGGCCGATGGTGTTGTAGAGGAATTGCCGTTCGGCGTAGGAGCGGTTGTCGGCGAGGACGGAGGGGAGATTCGGTAGGCCCGCGCCGATGAGGAAGAACGGCCATTCGCGTTGGCTGGCGCGGTGTTGGACAGCCAACAGCGCGGAGAGCAAGTCGTTGTCGAGGTCTTGCATTTCGTCGATGAACAGCCCGAATGCGCTGTTGCGCGTGCGGAGGGCAGCGGTGATGGCTTCGACGAGTTCCTCGAAGTCGAGGTCGATGTCGCCGCTTGTCGCGGGGTGGCCGGCGGAGAAGTTGACGGTGGCGGGTCCGAGCCCGACACCGAGGGAGAAGCCGCGAGCGATGTCGATCAGGGGGTCGATGGCGTGTTGAATCTTGTGTTTGCGACTGTAACGTCGTAAACCGACGGTCAGTTCTTGGGCGAGTTTGGCGCGGACCGCCGCAGTGCCGGCGTCGTTGGGACGCGCTTCGATGCCGATGGTCAGCCATCCCTGACGATCTGCATGCTCGGCGAGGGTATTGAGCAGTGTTGTCTTTCCGACTCCGCGCAGCCCGGAGAGGATCATGCCGCGGTCGTAATTGCGGCGCTTGCTGCGCGCTACCAGGAGGTCGAACTCCTCGATCTGTTTGTCGCGTCCTTCGAGGGCGGGTGGGCGTAGGCCGGAGCCGGGTTTGAAGGGATTCAGTTCGAGGTCCATCTCGACGACTATAGCCAAATATGGAAAATTTCCCATATCTTGCGATAACTACCGATAGATCGCGATACGCGGGCCCTCCAGTATTGGCAGCAGGTATTTATCGGCCGGCCGTTGCAATCATCGGAGGCCGCCGGACTGCAGTCGGTGAACCGTGCGAGCCGGCATCCCGGCGCAATTACTAGTTGCTGGTGTACTGCACCCGTTTGGATCTTCCGAAGAAACCGCCGGTAGTGGTTGAGTAGCCGAGTCGTGGGAGGACACGTAAAGCTTTGGTTTCGAGGTCTTTGTTTCCGTCGACGGCTGTTTTGATTCGTTCTCCGAGTGCTCCTTTTATGCCGTAGGGCAGGGGGTCGCCCAGAGTGTCTAGCGCGGTGAGTGCGAGTTCGGTTGCGCTTACGTTGCGGCTGTCGGAGGTGCTGAGGGCGAGGAGGCCGTAGACGATTGTTTCGATCAGTTTTTTGCGTGCTGCCGTTTCGTTGATGTGCGCGTTGGTCCAAAGGTCCACGACGGCACGGCGTTGAGTGTTGTTCGTTGCGCGGGAGAAGCGGTCGCAGAGTAGATCTGCCACCATTTTGTCGTCGGCAGCGGCCAGTCCGATTGCCCGCAGAGTGAGTTCGTCGGGGGCACTTGTGTCGGGTTCGTTGAGGTAGTGGTTGAGGACTGGGCGTCGTTGATCGGATCCCCAGTCCTTTTGGGTGGACTCCGCGGCTTCTACGAACTCAGTTGAGACAGCGTGGGCGGCCGCGAGTCGGTCGAAGACTAATACGAAGTCGTCCGGGCCTGGTTTTGTCAAACTCACCCACAGACTCGCGGCGCGAGATGACTGATCTGCGTAGTTGTCGATAACCTCGGCCATCATCTGAGGCGTAGGGAGCGCTGTCATTTCGGCAGGCGCCAGCCCACTGTGGGTAGCGATGATGAGCGGAACTTCGACGTGCCCGAGTTCGTCGAGCCAGGGACTGGATTCTGCTTCGCTCAGGATTCCATGGATCTCGGTATCGTTGGTCGATCCTGCTCGGGCGGCGACTGCGGTGGCTCCGTTGTTGGTGATGTATCGGTACAGCGGGTCGTCGCGGCCTACTGGACTCAGGGTTTCGGCGAGGGTGTCTTGAAGTGTGGACACGACAGCCGCTGCGACGAGGGAGCCGTCGACGAGTCCGGCGGCGGTGAACAGGTCAGCTCGTGTCAGCAATCGACGGCGCTCGGACGCTTCGTCACTACTGGTGACGAAGGTGTCCAGTTCGTTGGTGATCGTTGAGGTGAGGTCTGGCTGGGCGCCGGGTGGGAGGGCGGCGATAAGTGGTTGCAGTGCATCGAGTACGGCTTTCGTTTCGTCATCCGGCGATTCGTTCGCCCACAAGCTGGTCAGCAGTCGATTGATCAACACGGCGTGAGCCGGCTGGATCGCTGCCGGAGCTACTGCCTGCAACCACACCGGCCATAGGTTCGCATGGCGGCGTCGGCCAGATGTGAGAAGTGCGGCTGCTAGTTCCGGCTGCGTGGTGGGTTCGCTTCGACGGATGAGTTGTTCGGCCGAGTCCCGTGCAGGTCGTGCATCGATGGCGAGGAGAAGGCGAATGGTTTCGTGTTGCACGGGTGTCTCGCGTGTGCCGGCGTGTTCGGCAAGTGAGAGTAGGAGTGTAGTGGGGTCGTAGGGCTCCTCTTCGGGTGCCGATGCGGTGCTCGTGGTGCCTGGGGATACAGTGCTCGACTGTTGTTGTGCTTCGGTCCATTCTTTGTGAGCAGCGAGAGCGTCTGTGGCTCGTCTGGTGACGTCCGCGCGGAGTGTCGTGAGTACCTGTATGACGTCGTCGTCTGGAGCAGCGAAGAGCAAGTCGAGTGTGTTGATCCCATTCTCGGAGACCAGCGACGATGCGAGGTAGTCCGACATTTCATCTGGTGCCGCGCCGAGGGCTATCAGTGCGTCGTTGACGAGGAAGTCTTTCGGTGTTTTCGACCCAGGTGTGAGTGTCGCGGCCACTACGCGAGCGCGAAGTGCGCGTGCTCCGGTCTCAGAGCAGGCGTTGGCAAGCGTCCATGCGCTGGCGACGGTGTCTTTGTCGAGTACTCCCGTCGCGTCGTCATGCAGTCCGCAGATTTCCTCGGCGACGGCGTCGACGACACGGGCGATGTGAAGATCCGGCATGCTCGAAGTGAGGAGCAGGAAGGAGCGTGCTGTGTTGGGTGCGGCTACTCCGCTTCCTGTACGGATCTGCTGGTTCAAGAGTTCGAGGACACCGTCTCGTTCCGTCTCATTGAGCCCGGTGACTCGGCGCTTGAGCGTTTCGAGGTCCTCGTCCTCGGCGGCTTGTTCGAGGGCCAGGGCGAGTTCACCGTCGAGGCCGAAAACGGCTCCGCTGCTTTGCATGTAGATCAGGTTGCGTGAAGGTCCCGGCACTTGTCGCGTGCGGCTCAGGTAGTTCAGCAGTTGTTTGTTGTGGGCTTTGGTGGTTGGTGTGGGCGAACCAGCGTCTGTCATCGCGTCGGCGTCACGCTCGCTGGTCGTATTCTCCGTTTGTTCTTCGTCGCCGGAGGCGCTGGTGTTTTCTCTGGATGTCAGAACTGTGGCTGGGGGCGCGCCGGCGAGGGCGTAGGCCCGAGCCAGTTGTTGTGCGCGTTCGGAGACGCTGGCCGGGAAGGGTTCGGTTTCGTCTCGCATCAGTTGAAGCACCAAGCTCGGTAGGTTCGAGTCGACCGCCAAATCTCGTGCGAACAAGGGGAACTCGACGCGCAGACAGACGAGTCGGGCGATCGCGGCGGCACTGTCGCGCGGATGCTCGGACAAGAGACCGGTCCGGTGTCGTTCCTCTGCCAGACGGTAGGTCAAAGCAAACGTGTTCAAGAGGTGCTTGACGCGACGGGGGCTGGACACATGAGTAGGAACAAGAACCGAGAGAACATACTCGGTCTTGATTTCAGCCCAGATTCCGCCGCGATCACTGACCAGCATGTTCGCGTACTTGCTGACGCTCTGGGTCAGCAGTGGCGGAAGGCTGATCTGATACTGGAAGACTTTGTCGAGGTAGGCGCTGCCGGTGCTGTAGTAGGGGTTAGCCGCGTTCGCAGGTGTCGATTGTTTCGCCGCCCGTGTGAGTGCTTCCTCGAGGACGTTTTGGTCCGCTGCGATGATGAACACGCATCTGTCGATACCGAGGAAGGTACGTACCGTGTCCAGGGTGGCGACAACTTCGGTAGCTGAGCATCGATCGAGTTCGTCGACGAATACGACCAGACGTTTCGCACGTGTATCGGATACCAGGTCACGGAAGAGCTGTTCGAACTGTTCGTCGCTCTCTGGTTTTGCGAGACTGCGATCCACGCTGAATGTCTTACTGGCCAGGGTGATCAAAGCGGCGAGCAGGCTTGCCGGCAGTAGACCGGCGGTAACGACTTGCTTGGACAGAGCACGGAACGAGACCCAATATTCGCCGTGCTGAACCCAGGCCACGATTGCAACGACGACGCCTAGTATCAATGTCAGCGCGGTCATGAGAAGTGCGAAGACGCAGATTAACTTCACGATCGCGGCCGGTGGGACACGGATATCGGTCTTCGTCCGCCCGCTGTAAAGATCGGCATGGTATTTGCTGTCGTTCTGGCCGAGACCTTTCGCGACGGCGCTGATAAAATTGCGCCGCAGAGGGACGTCGGCGTACTTGAAGGCATCGAAGCGAACGAAACGAATGCCGTTCTTGCGATCTATCTGGGATTGGAGCAAGTTGGCAATACCACTCTTACCCGAACCCCAAGGGCCGTAAAGCGCGATGTTCGATGGGGTACTGACCGACGAAACGAGAGATGCCAGTTGACCAACGATGCCCTCATGGGCGAGTCGGTCCTCTCCAACATCGGCCAGTTCCCGATCATCGATTAGGTCTTCAGCGTGGAGTGTGACTGAACCGGCGTTCTCGGTTGCACTTCGTGACATAGCGTCCGTACTCCATCAGTAGTGCTAACTCCGGTCAGTGTGGGTCTGTGCGCCGAGCAGTATTGCCGCGATTCTATGCGCCGCTCTATTCACTTCCGAAACGGGCACAGCGCTGCGGTCCTATGTGGTAAAAATCAGCGTCCCTTCGCCGAATGCGACTGCGGGCGATACGAAATTGCACGGGCCGTCACGTCCTGCTACGTGGGGTAATGAGAAAAGGATTTGGCTTCACGTGCATTCGGGCGGAGGGAGAGAGACTTTCGAGAGCGGCTCTTTCGCGCATGATTCTTCTCGGCTACATGGTGCCAGGCTTACGTAGGTTCGTCTGTGAGTGTCGCAAGACGTTTTCCTTCGCTGGGATGCACGAGGATGAAGCCGGCGTCGTCGAATACTTGTTGTGCGGTTTGTGGGTTGTATCCGTCGAAGTTGGTGGGCGCAGGGGGGGTGGTGCCCACTGCGACGCTGGTTGTGCGAGGAGCGTGGGATTGATACGGCGTCGGAGCCACAGCTGAGAGCACTGCTCGATGACGGCTTTGGTCAACGCGTCGATGGAGGTGAGGGACCCCGTACATGGAATCGAGTGTGTCTTCGGTGAGATAGGTGTCGGCAAGGGTGTCGGCGGTCCTTAGGGATGCGCCTTCACTGGTGGCTGGCTTTCGTGGGAGGGGGCGAATCCAGGTTGTGGGGGGCCTTGCGGTGTGATCGGTGATGCATGGTCATCTTCATCCATTGCGATCGGTGGACGAAGCTGTTGCGAGTCTCGAGGGTCCATTGGACCCAGCCCTTGGGGCCGGCGGCAACGACTGCCGCACGATACTGCGTAGGAATGCTTCTTGTAGCGCTGCACCGGCAGCGTCGTCGAGGGAGAGGGCCTTTTGCAGTTTTTTGCCAGTTTGTCCGGTGAGATATGGGTAGTTGTCCGAGGTGTCGGATGTGCAAAGCATTCCGAAGTCGGCGCGGAGTACGTTCAATGAGAGGCCACCGACGACGATTGCAGTTCCGGTGAGGATATCGAGGGTGGATCCGATGGAGCGAAAGAACGCGGTTCGGTGTGCTCCGATTTCCGCTTCTCGGCGTCGGTCGATTTCGAGACGGTCATTGAGTTTAGTTGGCTGACCGAATCCTTCGGCAAGTTTGCGAGTGAGGAAGATGTCTTCAGCGCGTATGCGTTCCTGATACTGGTAATAGTGCAGGGCGGATTCGTCCAAGCTCGTCGCAATGCTCCGAGCTGCGCTGACAGCGTAGTGAGAGAGCTCAGCCAAAGTACTGCGGGTCAACTGATAGTTGGCCCACCAGTTGATTCCCCCAACCGTATCGTCGAGGTCATCGTTTATTTCGTCTGCGAGAGCTTTCGCTGCAAGTTTGGCTTTGAAGACTGGTTTGTCGTAGGGCGGCATATGCCCAGTATCGTCTGGAGATCGCGAGTAGGAGTGACGCTGTCCTGCGAGATTGCTCTGACAGGACGCCTAGGGGTGGACCGCGGTTGACGCTTCCGGCCGCCATTTGGCGGGGGAAATCGAGTCGGGCTTAGTTGCGGTGGGCGCAAGTCCAGGTCGAGGGTCCCAGTCGAAATGGACTTGATTCCACCTGACTGGCTTGTCGAATGATGTCTTTTTGGCGAGGAACGTAGCCCGATCGAACGAGGTTTCCTCTCCGAAGAACCCCGCCCGAAGGAACGAAGTTTCCTCGCCGGTGAACTCTGCGTCGATGAACAGTGTTTTTGTGCTGTGGAACTCCGCCCCGTCGAACGATGTCCATTCCCCGAGAAACTTCGCGCCCTTCAACGATGTCCAATCGCCGTGGAATTTCGCGCGGCCGAAGGAGGTTCCCTGGCCGGTGAACTCTGCGTCGATGAACAGTGTTTTTGTGCTGTGGAACTCCGCCCCGTCGAACGAGGTTTCCGTTCGATGGAATTTTGCTTCTATGAACGATGCTTTCCTTCCATGAAATTTTGCCTGGTCGAACTTCGCGTGCTCGCCGTAGAACTCGGTTTTGTCGAACGACGCTTCTTCACTGTGGAACTCCGTGTCGGTGAACGACGCACCTTCGCCATGAAATATTGCCTGGCTGAACGATGTTCGCGTCCCGTAGAACTGCGCTCGGTCAAATGATATCGGCCCACGAAAAATCGAACCCACAAGGCGGACGTCCTCCAGCACTGCTTCTTGAAGGTCGAATGATCGGTCACTCCACGAGGGACAAGAGGATTTTTGCAGGTGGTCTCCTATTACGCGGATAATTGTTTTGCGGACTTCTCGATCGTTCTGTCGGATCTCGAAGTGTTCCTCGATTTCTCCAGTTGCGATTCCATCGGAAGCGACGCGAGGTCTGCTGATTACACGTTTGGTTTGATGACTGACGCCATGCGCTAGATCATAAGGGAGTCGAAGATAGCCACACAGAACGTCGATACAGGTCTGAACCTCCGCGGGCTCATTGCTTGAATGCCAGTCATCAGCCAGCGCAGACATCGCGAAAACCCCCGCAATGCGCACCGCAGCCGAGGGATGTGCTAGCTGCGAAGCGGCATCTGTAAAACGCGTCCGCAGCTCTCTTCGGAGGGTGGCCTCATGCTGGTCGGTGCTAAGTTTGTAGGCCTTTGCAGTGATCAATTGTGTTGCGGCGGCAGTTTTCTGATTCTCGTCAGCGGTTCGCTGGCGGCGATACGCCAGATATGCGGCGCCGCCGGCAGCAGTGAGTGCAACGAAGGCGACGGTTACTCGGGTGGCCTCGAACCACTGACCGTCCTGTAAGTGATGGTCCCAAAGCGGCCACCACGGTCCCTTTCCATCGATCACTCGGATGAAGAAGGTCAAGACTACAAATGACAGGAAGCCGGTGAGGGCAACTCCGACGGCGGTTCCGGCGAGGAGCCTTGTGTGATTGGTCGACCTGGCTGATTTCGTCGAGGTCGTATTCTCGAGTGGTTCTTGCAGGTCGTCTGTGAAAGACTCCGCTTCGTTGGGACGCACACCTCATTCTGACCGCCCGATGGCGCTTTTTCGGATAACAAACGTGTTGTGTTGTGGGACAGGTGCCCATAGGGGGCGGCTCGGTCGTTGTTGTCGGAGGGCCGTCCACAGATCGCCGGGTGAAGCCCGGTAATGCCGATGCTGCCGTGTGGATCTACCCGATCGACCGCAACCGGCTGCTCGCGTTCTTTCGCCCGGAAATTTCGCCGCAGCTGCCGTTCGTTCTCGACGCGCTTGAGACCTACGAGATCAATCGAGAGATCGTCGCTGCCGCCTACGAGAAAGTCTTCGAGCATCCTGGCGACGACATCGCGAGCACCATCACGGTGCCCCCGCGGCCGATCGCTCCCCGCGCCGAGACAGTGGTTGATTTGTCGCGGCGACCTACCCGATGGTTCGAGAGCGCGGAGCCGCCGCCGGCACCGGTGTCCCGCTGGTACCAACGCTGATCACCGACCTCCGATGCCCCGGACGAGTCCACGCCTACGGCTGACCGTGCGCAGGATCGCCGTGTCGGTACGTGCAGATCAGCATGTACCGACACGGCGCCGGCCTCACCGATTGGGCGGTGACGGTCCGCCAGCATCTATGAATCGGGTGTTTCTTCCCTCCTGCCACCCGGTTGATACGCGTCTTTGCACGCGGTCAAGAAGGTGAGCATTCCGGTCAAGATGAATGCTGCGGTGGCAGTACCGAACGGGATAATCAGCACCACGGCAAGCACGCCCACTGTGACGAGCGAGGTCAGCGGATGGGTGTACCACTGGTAGGCGCTCGGGTTCGGCTGACTGTCAGAGCGATTCGAGTTCATGTGGGTCTCCGTGATCTTGAGTTCAGAAGGGGCTAGCAGGGAGTGCAAGCGTGGGGCGAAGGTGCCCAACGTATTTCGGGTATTTCGGATCAACGCCTTTGCCGCTTCGTCGAGGACTTTCGAGGCGAGGTTGATGGTTGCGCTCGGTATTGAGGTACTCGATAAGCGAGTAGCCCGGGGGCCAGAGTGATTCAGGCAGGTCGTTGACGAGGGGCGTGACGACGTCGTTCTTGCGGAACCGACTGAGCCGGTTGCGAGCCGCTGACGCAGAGATACCCATCTCCTGTGCTGCATCCGCGATGGTGAAACCTTTGGCGACCATGTGCAGAATTGGTCGCACTTCCAAGGGGGCACCTTGGATGAGCTCGAACACGAAACCATTCAGGAGGTCTGACTGGTCGAAGGGATGGAGTCGATCGAGTTGCGTCCCGATTTCGTTGCTTTCCTGTTCTCGAATGTGTTGTCGATTTCGCCTTTCCGCGACCCATTTCTTGATGACTGTGCCCTTGTTGATCAGGCACCGACCGATGAAATAGGTCGCAAGTGAGGACCGTTCTTTGTCCCACCTGGACCCGTCCACCACTGCGGTCACGAACGGGTCGATTGCGGCGACGATCATCTCCATTGCCAAGTCATCGCGGTCGTAGGTGGACTTCGAGAGATAGTCCAAATCTTCCTCGAGCAGGGGCAGTGACTGGCGAATCGGACTGGCGGTGAGGATTCGGCCGTCTCGCAGGAAGGCGCGCAGAGTGTTGAATGCGACCGTCCACAGTGCTTCTACCAACGCGGAGCAGTCCGGTGTGAGCCGACCGTGGAGGTCACGGGCACCCGACACGCGGGCGCGCTCAAAGAGTGCGTAAATGCGCTCCTCTTCGCTGATGGTCGTTTCTGGTTCCATTGATCCCTCCAAAGAGTCTTCGGCGAACCCTGTACGGGTTCTATCGGAGGGATAGTGAGTTCAAAGTTTTTCCGTCACGTAATGTGACGTAGATCACTTTCTGCGGGTTGGCGAAGCGGGGATTCCGGCAATGGGACCTGCCCTGGTTCGACCCTGCGTCTCGCGGCCGTTAGTTGCACGGAGGTGTCTTCTGGTGCGTCAGCGACACCTTCGCCTTTCGATATACATAAACTTGAGGGTTCGCGCGTACCGGGCGGATGCAGCCACAGTCGATGCGCTCGCCCAGACCGAAGGATGAGGAAACACAGCGATGAACCAGATGTTCAATGCGATGAACACTGTCGCCGCCGCGAGTTCGACCCTCATGGAGGCCGGCATCGCGCATGGAATTGGCCCAGGGGAGGAAAGTCTGACCGACGTCAACCTGATCCAACTGTGCCAACTCATCCCCTCGTTGAGAGTGAAGAAGTTCGGCAAGACGGAAGAAGCAGGGAACGGCGCGGACTGGGAGTGGTGGATCGGCTCTTTCGAGGACCGGTGGATCCAGCTACGCATTCAGGCCAAGCGATCCAGCCATGATGGAAGAAAGTACGAACATCTGGGCTACACGACGGAGGGCCGCACCGAGAAGCAGTACGACGTACTCATCACGAAGAGCCTGATCGAGGGAGCAATTCCCTTTCACGTCTTTTTCAACGGGTGGCCAGAAGACAGGTACCTCGTCAAAGACCTGCATCACGACGTGATCGCTCGAGATCGGAGAGCTGGGCGGGACGTGTTCCTTCCGAGTTCAGTGTGGGACTCACGGCACTGGGGTTGCACGATTGCTTCCACCGACACGGTCAAGACCATCTACGAGGACCCGAAGAAATCCGGCTTTCCTCGTTCAATGCTCACCGGGTGGCAGGCAAAGGGCAAGCTCTACGTCCCGCACTACCTCACGCACTCGACTCCCTGGTCGCACCTCTTCTACTCAAGCAATACGGGCCGCACCCCGACGGTCCGGGAGGTAGCACAGAACCTGCACCGATTGCAGGGCAAAGATGGGGTACTCACCGACGAAGAGTTTCTGGATATGACGCACCCTCAACCGTCGAGCTCGGCGGAAGCTGCCGCCTACGGCCAGTTCACGCTCCGGAAGGCGATCACATCGGAGCAGGACAGAACGCGCCCAAGCAGAGACCGGGAGCGTGCACAAGACTTCATCAGTTCGATCGAGTCCCCCTCCGACCTGAGCCACCTACTCGAAGATCCTGACGGAGAGGAGTCGGAACCCGCGTATAGGCTTCTGCTGGACCTGGACCCGGAAAATTCCCCCTTCTTCAATGAGAACTACCAGGGCTAGCTGTGTAAGTGTTTGTGTGCTCCGTAAAGGGCCTCTCACCGTGTGGTGGGGGGCTTTTTCGTGTGCATGGGTGTGTGAGGCTATTGCTGGTTGGTGATGGTCTGGATGAGCTGTTCGATGCTGGCGTCGGTGAGGCAGTCGACGATGTAGACGGTGAGGAGGCCCTTGATCGCGCCCCGCATGTGCTGGGTGAGGGTGCGGAGCTTCTCGCGGCGTGTAGTCCGCTCGGGTTCGTTGGTTTGCTCATGTTCGGGCATTGCTGCTCCTCGGGTGTGTGAGTCCCGCCGAGTGCAGGACTCACACCTTGAAGTCAGCCCAGGGCGTTTTTCATAGGTTCTGGCGATCTCGTTGTGACCTGCGTTGGTGCCGGCATCGGGACAGCCAGCATCAGGTCGCCGGCACTTTTGGTGGTTGCGTGCGTGGTTGCGTGCAGGGAGGGTCTGGTCGATTCGCCGGATTGATCAGCGGTAGCCGTATCGCGCAGCTGCTCGGCTTATGGTGCGTGGGTGACGACATATGGGAGAGCTGCGCAGTGGGCCCGGTGGGGGCTTCGTGTCGTTTTGGGGGTGGTGTGTGTTCTCACGCTGGTTACCTGCGCTTTC